>NZ_CP024588.1:3568368-3874237 GCF_002754815.1 Roseomonas sp. FDAARGOS_362
CGCCGCCAGCCCGGCGGCCATGGCATGGGCGCGCGTGGCGGTGCTGCCGGCAGGGGCGGAATAGTGCTGGTGCAGGTACAGGATGCGCAGCGGTCCGGTCACGGCCGGGTGCCTCCCCGGCCCGTCCGGGCACGTCCCGATGGGCCGTGCCCGAAGCAGGCGCGGATGATGCCGATCACCCGGTCCTGTTCCGCCGGGCCCATGGCGCCGGAGGGCAGGCAGAGGCCCTGCTCGAAGAGCGAGGCGGCGACCCCGCCGCCCAGATGGCTCGCCGCGCGGAAGGCCGGTTGCAGGTGCAGCGGCTTCCAGACCGGGCGGCTTTCCACCGAGGCCGCCTCCAGCGCCAGGCGGATGGCCTCGCGGTCCGTGCCCGCCTCGGCGGGATCGACCAGGATGGCGGTGAGCCAGCGCGAGGAGCGGCTCCAGACCGGCTCCGGCATCAGGCGCAGGCCGGGCAGCCCCGACAGCCCGGCGGCATAGCGGGCGAAGACGGCGCGGCGCTGCGCCACCCGCACCTCCAGGTGCCGCAGCTGCGCCCGGCCGACCGCCGCCAGCAGCGAGGACAGGCCGTAGGAATAGCCGGTGGTCTCGTGCTGGTAGTGGGGCGCCGGCTCCTTGGCCTGGGTGGCGAGGTGGCGGGCGCGGGCGACCAGCGCCTCGTCGTCCGAGGCCAGGGCGCCGCCGCCGCCGCCGGTGACGATCTTGTTGCCGTTGAAGGAGAAGGCGGCCAGCCGCGCCCCGCGCCCGGCGGAACGGCCGTGCTGCAAGGCGCCCAGCGCCTCGGCGCTGTCGCTGAGCACCGGCACGCCCCAGCGGCCGCAGGCCTCCGCGATCGCGGCGAGATCGGCGCATTGCCCGTAGAGATCCACCGGCACCACCACGCGCGGCAGCCGGCCCTGGCGGGCGGCGCGGGCCAGGGCCTCCCGCAGCAGGCCGGGGTCCAGCGTCCAGCTTTCCGGGGAAACGTCGAGGAAGCCCAGCCGCGCGCCCATCTGCGCCGCCGGGGCCACCGTGGCCACGAAGGTCAGGGTGCTGGTCCAGACCTCGTCGCCCGGCTCGAGGCCGAGCAGCCGGTAGCCGAGATGCAGCGCCGCCGTGCCGGAAGCCAGGGCGGCGACGTGGCGGAAGCCGGTGCAGGCGGCGATGGCCGCCTCGAAGGCCGGCAGGGCGGGACCGGCGGGGGCGAGCCAGCCGCTGGCCAGCGTGTCGCGCAGCGCCTGCTCCTCCTCCCCGCAAAGCTGCGGCGGGGAAAGGTGGATGCGGGTGGCGGGCGGTGCCGTGCGGCCGCGATCCGGCATAGCGGGATGCCGGGGCGGCCCGGACGGGCTGAGCAGCGTGTCGGAGAGGGACAGGAGTGCTGTCTCCCCGGCGGCGCTTACATCCATGCCCATGCTGCCCTGTCCATTCTGGACACCCCTCGCCGGCCGGGGGATTCCGGCGTTCATGGTTGTAAATATATCGTGAATTACAACTTAAGATATGCAATCCGTGGTCAGAATCACCATCCCCGGCGGAATGTTGCGGCGCTGCATCAGCACGGCGGCGTGCCCCCCGCATCCGCCGCCGTGGATTGGCTGGCGGGCGCCGTGCCGGTGAAGCCGGGGCTGGTGGCATGGCCGGGCGCGGTGGCGCCCCGCCCGCGCAGCAGCAGCGCCAGGCTGGCGAGGACGATGGCGACGTCCCCCGCCAGCGTGACGCGGGCGACATAGCGGGCATCCCATTCCAGCCGCTCCTCCCAGGGCAGGGCATTGCGGCCGCGCGCGGTCACCGGGCCGAGCAGGCCGGGCCTGACGGCGAGGCGGCCGGCCTGCCGCGCCGTGTAGAGCGGGGTATAGGCGGGCGGCAGCGGGCGCGGGCCGACGAGGCTCATCTCGCCGCGCAGGATGTTCGCCAGCTGCGGCAGCTCATCCAGCCCGCTGGCGCGCAGGCGGCGCCCGAAGCCGGTCAGCCGCACCGAATCGGGCTCGCCCGGCCAGGCGGGGTCGCGCATCGAGCGGAGCTTGAGGATGGTGAAGCTCCGCCCCCGCCAGCCGGCGCGGCTCTGCCGGAACAGCACCGGGCGGCCGAAGGCCAGGGCCACGGCGAGCGCCGTGCCGAGCAGCAGCGGCCAGAGCAGCGCCAGCAGCAGCGCCGCGCCCGCGAGGTCGAGCCCGCGCTTCAGGCGGCGGGCGTAGAAGCCTTCCCCCGGCTCAGACACGCTGCGCCCTGATGCCCAGCGACAAAGCGAGGCCCAGCGCGAACCAGACCATGCGGTTGCCCAGGTCGGTCGAGACCATGGCGCCGATCGCCACCGGGATCACCAGCGCCACGATCCGCCCCACCCGCTCCGGCTCCAGATCCTCCGGCAGGGCCAGCAGCCGGACCAGCACCACCGCCGCGCCGCCGCCGAAGGCGCCGAGCCAGAGCAGCAGGCCGAGCGGGCCTTCCTCGGCCAGGGCTTCCAGGGCGTGGTTGTGCGGGTACATGCCGCGTCGCTCGCCATAGCCGGCGGCGACGGTGAAGCCCCCGGCGCCGAGGCCGAGCGGCATCGCCTCCCCCGCCCAGCCCAGCGCCGCCGACCAGAGCACGGGGCGGGCCGAGGCGGCGATGCCCTCCCCGGTGAAGCGTTCCAGCGTGCGCAGGCCCTGGCTGCGATCGGGATCGGCATAGAGCAGGCCCAGCCCAAGCCCCCCGGCCAGGGCCATCGCGCCGATCCAGCCGGCGGCGGCCAGCGGGCGCCGCCCGGTCCAGAGCCGCGCCGCCGGGGCCAGCGTGACCGCCACGCCCAGCGAAAGCAGCGCCGCCCGCCCGCCCGGCAGCAACGCCCCCAGGGCAAGGCCCAGCAGCAGCAGCGCCCATGAGACCCGCCCGGCCCGGCCGGCCTCCACCAGCCGCACCGCCGCCAGCCCGGCGCCGCAGGCCATGGCGAGGCCGGCGAGCTGGTACTGCACCCGCGTCGCATCCGTGGCCCCGACCAGGCCGCCGAGGACGACCTCGCCGGAAGCGAGCCCCCAGGCCACGCCCGCCGCGACAAAGGGGCCGGTCAGCATCGCCGTGGCCACCAGCCAGCGCCGGGCCGCCGCATCCGCCCCGGTCGCCATGCCCGCCGCCAGCATGGCGGGGCCGAGCAGGACCGCCTCCGGCAGCTTCTGCGACAGGATCTCGGCCGAACTGCTCCAGGTCGCGGCCAGCACCATCCAGAGCCAGAGCGCCCCCGCGGCGGCGAGGGGCAGCGCCACCGGGCGCAGCACCGTCCAGCGGCGCGAGGCCAGGAGCCAGGGGAAGGAGACGGCCAACGCGCCGGCGGAAAGCACCGTGATGTCCGGCAGGGCGGCGGTCTGCGGCACGGATTTCAGCGCCCCGGCCAGGAACAGCACCGCCGCGGCCATCCCGGCCAGCGAGCCCGGCGCGGCGGCATCGACCCGTGCCACCGGCTCAGCCTTCCGGCATGGGGGAGGGGGAGCGTGGCAGGGGGGCGAAATCCGGATGGCCCCGGCGCTGGCCGAGGGGCATCGCGGGGGCGTTCCCCATGCCCCGCGGAGGTGCCGGCCGGGCGGCGGGGTAGGGACCGGCCGCCGCGCCCGGGGGAAGACCGGCAGGCGCCGGGGAGGGGGTGTCCGGCGGACTGCCTCCGGGGGCGGACCGGGCGTCGCGCCCGCCATGGCGTCCCGGCTCCTGGCCCGGATCGTCCATCGGGCCGCCCCGCAGCTCCGGCGGCAGGCCGACGGGCGGCAGGGGCGGCAGCACCATGCGGCCCCCCGGCCCCGCGCCGGAAATGGAGCCGGGGGTGGCGGCCCCCGTGCCGGAGGGAAGGGCCTGGCGCAGCAGGACGAGGCAGGCCGCGCCCAGCAGCACCGCCAGCGGCACGGAAACCAGCAGCAGCGCGATCAGCAGCGGCCGGTTCGGCAGCGTGGGGGCGAGCGGCACGCTGGGGGCGGAGACCAGCCGCGCCGCCACCGCCTCGTCGGTCAGCAGCGCCAGCCCGGCCCGCTGGTGCTGCGCCAGGAGGTCGTAGAGCGGCGTGCGGGTGAAGACATCCGGCTCCCGCCCCAGCCTTTCCTCCAGCTGGGCGATGCGGTTCCGGGTCAGGCCGGCGAGATCCGCCCGCACCTTGCCCTCGGCGAAGGCGTGCAGGCGGGCCAGCGCGTCGAGCGCCATGGCCCGGTCGGGATGCGGCAGGTCCAGCGTCACCGTCACGGTTTGCAGCGACTGGGTGACGGCGAAGTTCCGCTCCAGCCAGGTCTGCAGGTCGTCGGCATCGCTCTCGGTGCGCAGGCCGAGCCATTGCCGCAGCAGGCCCATCGGGCCGCTGGCGCGCTGCTGCGTGAGCCAAGCGGGCAGGGCAGTGTCGCGCATCAGCATCGCCGCCGCCTCGGGCGAGCGCAGCAGGGCGAGATAGACCGCGAAATTCCCGCCCGAGCGGTTGTCCAGCAGCCCACCGGCCTGCAACACCGCATTGGCCTGGATCAGCGTGGACACCGCGAGGCCGGTGGTCTCGGCGGGGGTCACCACCGCCTCCGCCACGTACTGGCGCTGCCAGGACAGCACCAGCGCGATGCCGGACGCCAGCAACAGGAACCAGGTGGCGAGGATTCTCCAGCGCCAGAGCCAGAGGGCGCGCAGCAGTTCCGGAAGCGGCATCCCCTGGTCCAGCGTGACTTCCCGTGACTATCGAGTTTGTTAACGAAATATTCAACCCTGGATTGAAACCAAGCCCGCAACCCTGCTGCGCTCACTGTGGGGAGGGCCTGCTGGATCAGCCCGGCAGGCGGATCACCGTCAGGATGCGCGAGACCGGCGCCCGGGCGCGGAGTTCCAGAACAGGAACCGGGCGCAGCTCGCCATAGCGGGGAGCTTCCCATCCTGACGCCAGAACGATGTCGAGCGGCACATCCGCCGAGACGGCGATGCGGCCCAGCGGCGAGGCGACGCCCTGGGGGATGCGTTCCCAGGCGGCGGGGGCCAGGCGCCAGTGCAGCGTGACCCGCCGGAAGGGGCCGGAGACCTCGTCCAGCACGCTCCAGCGCCGGCCCTGGCCCAGCACGCGCCGGTCCTGCCGGTTGCCGTGCCGGTCGCGCACCCAGGCGCCATCCGCCAGCAATCCGCCCCGGCACCAGCGGGCGCGCAGGAAGCGCCCGGCGCGGGGCATCGGCTCCGCCTCGTCGAAGAGGATGGCGTTGTGCCCGGCGGCATCCTCCAGCCCCAGCGCCACCGCCCGCCATTCGGGGGCGGGGTTGTAGGACAGCGTGCCGCCGTCGCGCAGCAGGTTCACCGGCCCGTCCCAGAGGTCGAGGTTCAGCAGGTCCGAATGCCCCGGGCGGAACTCCAGCGGGCCGGTGCGCAGCAGGGCGCGGGCGCGGCCCACCGTCCAGCCGCGGCTGCCGCTGGCCTGCCAGCGCGCCTCGGGGCGCGGCACGGGCGCGGATGGCAGGCCGAGCCAGAGGCAGCCCGGATCGTCCGCCATCCCGGCCGAGGCGCCCAGGAAGAGCCGCGCGGCGCGCTCGACGCTGCCGCGCGCATCGCCCGGCCCGCCCAGCGACAGGTCCGCCACGTGGGAGCCATCCTGGTGGCCGAGGCGCGGCAGGGCGCCGGTCGCGGGGTCCAGCAGCCGGGCGAGCCAGCGGCTGGCGGCGGCGGCGCGGGCGGCGAAGGGCGGCGGGAAGGGCAGGGCCCCGTAGCTGCGCCGCAGCCATTCGGCGGTGGAAAGCACGTCCAGCAGCAGGCGGTGATAGCCCGTCGAGACCTGGGCGAAGCCGCCATCCGGCGCCACCAGCCGGTCCAGCGCGGCGGAAAGCCGGGCCATGGCAGGGGCTGGGTCCTCGCCGAGAAGAAGGTCGCAGGCGAAGAGCCCGGCGGGTTCGCTGACCGTGTGGTTGTTGTCCTGCGCCTCGGCATAGCGGGGGGTGGCGGCGATGCGCCGGCGGTGCTGGGCGAGGAGTGCCCGCAACCCCGGGCTGGCCGCCTCGCCGCCCAGCAGGGCATGGGCCAGGGCCAGGTGCAGGGCGCGCAGCGCGGCCTCCTGCCCGCAGGCCCAGTTCGGCCCCCGGAAGGGCGGGTTGGCGCGGCACCAGGCGGTGAGCCTCGCCTCCGCCCGTTCGCGGTGGCCTCCCTGCGGGTCGAGCCGGTGTGCCAGGGCGAGGAGGGGGATCTCCCCCAGGCGGTTGGCCTCCCAGACCGGCCGCACATCGCCCGGCGCGAAGAGGTCGAGCGAAAGCCCATGGGCGTGGGAAGCGAAGGGGCCGTGGCCCGAGGGGAGGGCAGTGGGGCAGGAAGGGGGGCAGGAAGGGGGGCAGGCAGAGGGGCAGGCAGGGGGACGGGCGGCATCGCGGGGCTCCGTCTCCGGTGGCGGGAGTTCCGCCACCGCCATCAGCACGGGCAGCGTTTCCGCCCGCAGCGCCGCGGGAAGCGGGGAATGGCCGCCGGGCAGGAAGGGGCCTTCGGCAGGCCGGAGGTCGGGCAGGGCACGCCGGGCGAGACCGGCCGCCAGCCGGAGGCGGTGGCGCAGCAGCAGGCCCACCGGCCGCGCACCGAGCCGCCAGGCGGCATCGAAGCGGAGCAGCATGGCGGTACGGAAGGGTAGCGCTCGGAAAACCATGCCGCTCCGTGATGGAACAACCTAAAATTGCTGTAAAACAAGTTAACAATCACTTAAAGTTGTATACCAAGACCATGGAATGACCTGGGCTGCCAAGGGTGTGCGCACCGAATCGGGAATACGCCAGATTGAGCCTCCTCCACCCTTCCGGATCGCGCCACGTCCTGTCGCTGCTGCTGGCCGCCCCCATGCTGGCGAGCCTGGCCGTCCCGGCGGCCCGGGCGCAGCCGAACCTGCTGATGCCGCCCTCCCTGCCTTCCACCCTGCCCGGCGGGCAGCCCCTGCCGGGCGCGCTGTCCGGCGGGCTGGCGGGCGGAGCCCAGGGGGATCTGGTGCAGCGCCTGCTCGACGCCGCCTCGGGGCGCAGCAGCACCACCCTCTCGCCACCGCCACCTCTGCCGCCCGCCGCGCCCATCCCCGCGATGCCCGCCGCCACGGCCGGCACATTCCCCGGCATGGCGCCGCCTCCCGATCCGCTTTCCAACACCGAAAGCTTCTTCGCCGCCCGCCTGCCGGAGCAGCAGCCGCCGCTGCGCCAGTTCGGCTATGACAGCTTCCGTCAGGCGGCGGTGCCCGGACTGACCACGGGCGCCATGCCGGAGGGCTACCTCCTCGGCCGCGACGACGAGGTGATCATCGCGGTGCGCGGGCGGGTGCGGACCTCCTACACCCTGCGGGTGGGGCGGGACGGGATGCTGACCCTGCCCGACCTCGCCCCGATCCCCGCCGCCGGGCGCAGCCTGGGCGAGCTGCGCGCGGAGATCGAGGCGCGGGTGGCGCGGGAGCTGGGCGGGTCGGAGGCCTATGTCTCCCTCGGCCAGACGCGGCAGATCGCGGTCTTCGTGGCGGGGGAGGTGGTGCGGCCCGGCCTGCAAACCCTGCCGGCGCTGACCAGCGTGCTCGACGCGCTCAGCCTGGCGGGCGGGGTGCGCCGCACCGGCTCGCTGCGCGCCATCCGGGTCGAGGGGCCGGGCGGCGCGCGGATCGTCGATCTCTACGGCGCCATCGCCGGCACCGGGGCCACGCCGGACCTGTCCCTGCGGGAGGGCGAGCGCGTGGTGGTGCCGCCGCTGGGCGGGGTGGTCGCGGTGGCGGGGGAGGTGACGCGCCCCGGCATCTACGAGCTGCCGCCCGGCGCAGCGCAGCAGCCGCTGGCCCTCGTGCTGCGTCTGGCGGGGGAGGCGCTGCGCCCTTCCGGCAACCGCTTCCTGCTCCAGGGCACGGATGCCGGGGGGCGGCGGGCCTATGCCGAGATCGCCCCCGCCGCGCCCTTGCGCCGGGGCGACGCGGTGCTGGTGCAGCCGGGGGCGGACGTTTCCGCCAACGCGCTGCGGCTGGCCGGGCATGTGGCGGTGCCGGTGATGCGCTCGGCGGGCGGAGGCTACGGCAAGGCGGGCTTCTCGCTGCGCCAGCTCCTGGCCGATGCGCGGCAGATCAGGCCCGATCCCTATGTGCGCCTGGGCGTGGTCTGGCGGGTGGACCCGCGGACGCGGGTGCGGCGCTTCGTCGGCTTCGACCTGGGCCGGGTGCTGCAGGGGCAGGCCAACCTGTCCCTCGCCGAAGCCGACGAGGTGATCATCCTGGCGCAGAGCGACATCCTCTGGCTCTCCTCGCCCCCGGTGCAGCGCGCCCTGCGCGGCGAGATGCCGACCCCCCTGCTGGTGCCGGTCACGGTCTCGGCCGGCACCGCCCAGCGCCCGCCCGATGGCGGCCCCACCGCCAACACCGCCGTTTCCGCCGGGCTGCCCGCCTCGGTGCCGGCGCAGCCGGATTGCCCGGCGCTGCAATCCCTGGCCGTGGCGGCGAAGGGCAGCCCGATGCGCTATGCCCATGCGCGCGGCGCGGGCTTCCCGGACCTGGGCAACCCGCCCTGCCCGCAGGTCTTCATCGACTATCCCACCCTGCTGCCCTTCCTGCTGGACCAGAGCGTGCTGCTGGGCGGGGAGGTGGGACTGCCCGGCCTCTATCCCGTGCTGGAGGATACCGGGCTGGACCAGGTGCTGGCGGCGGCGGGGGATGTGGGGGAGACGGCGGACCTCGCCGCCGTGGAATTCTCGCGTGAGCCGCTGGACCAGGCCGGGGCCGTGCCGCTGACCCGGCTGCGGCTCGACCTGCGCTCGCGCAACTTCGCCGCCGTGCGCCTGTCGCCGCGCGACGGCATCCGCATCCCGCGCGGCTTCGGCGACCGGGAGATCGGCTCGGTGACGCTGGTGGGGGAGTTCGTGCGGCCCGGCACCTATGACATCCGGCGGGGCGAGCGGCTGTCGGAGCTGATCGGCCGCGCCGGAGGGCTGACGCCGCAGGCCTATCCCTATGGCACCGTCTTCACGCGCGAAAGCGTCCGGGTGCGGCAGCAGGACGGCTTCGAGCGCACGGCGCGGGAGCTGGAATCCAGCCTGCTCCAGGTCGCGGCGGGGCAGGCGGTGGCGGGCAGCCGGGCCAGCGGCGACCTCGGCGGCGCCATCACCGCCGGGCGGCAGATGGCCTCCGCGCTGCGCGAGGCCAAGGCGGCAGGGCGCATGTCGGTGGAGGCCAACCCGGCGATCCTCGCGGCCCGGCCGGAGCTGGACACGCTGCTGGAGCCGGGCGACCTGATCGCCATCCCGAAGCGACCGAACGAGGTGACGGTGGTGGGCGCGGTGCTGAACCCGGGCAGCATGCAGTTCACCACCGGAAAGAAGGCAGTGGACTATGTCCGCGCGGCGGGGGGCGAGCAGCGTTTCGCCGATGCCGGCCGCGCCTTCGTGGTGCTGCCGAACGGGCAGTCCGTGCCGGCGGGCATCGGCTCCTGGCAGGGCGGCGGGCCGCCGGTGCCGCCGGGCAGCCTCGTGGTGGTGCCGCAGGACCCCAGCCCCTACGAGACCTGGGGCTTCATCCGCGACATCACGCAGGTCCTGGGCCAGGTGAGCGTCAGCGCCGCCGCCCTGGCCGTGATCTCGCGGCAGGCCCGGTAGGCCGGGCGGGGCCAGCCCCGCCGCGCCCTCTTCCTGGAAGCCGGCCGGTCAGGCCGCCAGGGCGGAGGCGCCAGGGCGGTCCACCGACAGCACGAAGAGCCGGTGCGCGGCGATGTCGATGTTGCGGCGGGCCTTCTCGTTCCAGATGCGCTCGGCCTGCTGGGCGTCGTGGTAGGGACCGTAGCACTCCTCGGTGCCGGGCTCGAGTTCCTGCCAGTTCGGATCGGTGAAGACGCCGCCCCAGACGAAATAGAGCTTCTTGTCTGCCATGAGAGCCTCCGGATTATCGCGGTGCGGCATATCTAGGCCGGAGCACCGCCGAAGGGCAGTCCCGATCGCCGCCCTGCGACCGTCTGATTGGCGGAATCAGCCATGTCCTGATCAGGATGCCGTCAGAAGGGCTGACGAAATCCCGCGCGCCCTTGATCCCCGGCCGGGCAGCGGCTTCAGCATCGTCGCCGATGCTGAACCCCGCCTCCACCCTGTCCCGACTCTTCGATGCGCCAATGCGGCCGGGCCGGGTGGAATGGATCGGCCTACGCCCGGCCCGGCGCGCCGTGCTGCGCCCGGTGCTTCTGGCCGGGATGGAACCGGAAGGCGGGCTGGCGGGGGACCACTACCGCAACCGGCAGAGCCGGGCGCGGCAGGTCACGCTGATCCAGGCGGAGCACCTGGCGGCCATCGCCGCCTTCCTGGGACGGGAGCGGGTGGCGCCGGAGGAGCTGCGCCGCAACGTCGTCACCGCGGGGATCAACCTGCTGGCGCTGAAGGGGCGGCGCTTCCGGCTCGGCACGGCGGTGCTGGAGATGACGGGGGAGTGCCATCCCTGTTCCCGCATGGAGGAGGTGCTGGGCCCCGGCGGCTACAACGCCGTGCGCGGCCATGGCGGCATCACCGCGCGCGTGCTGCGGGCCGGGGAGGTGGCGCTGGGCGGGGCCATCCTGCGGCTGGACGGCGCGGACGATCCCGGTCCCGGCGGCGCGGGCGCATCCCCGCCGGTCCTGGCCGGTTAGGGTGTTCCAGGGACGGCGGCCAGGGAAGCGGCCCGAAACGCCGCCGGACATACGGAAGGACCGGATGTGAGCACGGGTTTGCTGGCGCTGCTGGACGACATCGCCGGGCTGGCCAGGATGTCGGCCGCCTCGCTGGACGATATCTCGGCCCAGGCGGCGCGGGCCGGGGTCAAGGCGGCTGGGGTGGTGGTGGACGATGCGGCGGTGACGCCGCGCTACGTGACGGGCTTCGCGGCCTCGCGCGAACTGCCGATCGTGTGGAAGATCGCCGTCGGCTCGGTGAAGAACAAGCTGCTCTACCTGCTGCCGCTGGCCCTGGTGCTGAGCTTCGTGGCGCCCTGGAGCATCTCCGTGCTGCTGATGCTGGGCGGCGCCTATCTCTGCTACGAGGGCGCCGAGAAGGTCTGGCACGCCATCCACCCGCCGCCTGGCGAGGAGGGGCACGAGCCGGTGCCCGGGCATCCCGCACCCGGGAATCCGCCCCCCGGGAACGCAGCTCCGCCGGCCGGATCCCCGGCCACGCCACTGTCCCCCGGGGCGCCGGCGGCCAGTGGCGTGGCCGCGGCGAAGCGGCACGAGGATGCGCGCGTCCGCAGCGCGATCCAGACGGACTTCATCCTCTCCGCCGAGATCATGGCGCTGACCCTGGCCTCCCTCACCACGGATTCCGTGGTGGCGCAGGCGGCGATCCTGGCGGTGGTGGGGCTGGGGCTCACGGCGCTGGTCTATGGTGGCGTGGCGCTGATCGTGAAGGCGGACGACGTGGGCGTGGCGCTGGCGGCCAATCCGCGCCCGGTCACCAGCCTGCTCGGGCTGCGGCGGCTGCCGGAGACACGGGAGCCCTCCGGTGCCGACCATGCCCTGGCGCCGGTGACACAGGCGATCGGGCGGGGGCTGGTGCGGGGGATGCCGCCCTTCCTGCGGCTGCTCGGCATCGTCGGCACCGCCGCCATGCTCTGGGTCGGCGGCGGCATCCTGCTGCACGGGATGGAGACCTTCGGCCTGGCGCTGCCGGAGCACTGGGTGGAGGCCGCCGCCCATGCCGTCGCCGCGCTGGTGCCCGCCGTCACGGCCGCCGCCGCCTCGTGGATGGTCACGGCCGCATTGTCCGGCCTGCTGGGGCTGGCGGTGGGCAGCCTGCTGATCCCCTTCGCCGAATACCTGGGCGGGCCGGCGCTGGCCTGGGCCGGGGGCCTGTTCGGCCGCAAGCCGCAGGCCGGGGCGGAGACGGGCGGCGGCGCGGGCTGAAGCGCGGAAGCCGGCCGGCCCGCCGCCGCGCCCGTGCCGGAACGAGGCGCAGGGGGAATGGATCGAACATCCACGCGGAGGGACGCCGGGCAGGCCGGAAAAGCCTTCCCCAACCGTGCCGCGCGGGAGCGGAATCATCTCGTTTCCGGCTGGATTTTGCCAGACTGGACCACTCGGGATGGGAACCCGGCCAGTCCAGAATGGCGCCATGACGACGCATTCCGCCCCCCCGGCCTCCTGCCGCCGGACCTTTCCCCTGGGGCGCCGCGCCCTGGTCGCCGCCACCGCCGGTCTGCTCGCCGCCCCGGCCCTGTCCCGTGCCGCGAAGGCCGCGCCGGTGCTGCGGGTGGGCAACCAGAAAGGCGGGCTGCGCTCGCTGCTGGAAGCCTCCGGCGCGCTGGAGGGCGTGCCCTACGGCCTCGAATGGAGCGAGTTCCCCGCCGCCGCGCCGCTGCTGGAGGCGCTCTCCGCCGATGCGCTGGATGTCGGCTCGATGGGCGACCTCGCCTTCTTCTCGGTCTTCGCCTCCGGCGCGCCGCTCCAGGCCTATGCCGCCACCCGGGCCGATCCGCGCTCCCAGGCCATCCTGGTGCGCGGCGACGCGCCCTTCCGCGGCCTGGCCGACCTGCGCGGCAAGCGGGTGGCGGGCAATCGCGGCGGCTGGGGCCAGTTCCTGGTGCGGGCCGCGCTGCAACGGGCCGGCCTGCCCCCGGATGCGGTGGAGCATGTCTTTCTCGGCCCCGCCGAGGCGGCGCTGGCCTTCCGCTCGGGCTCCGTGGATGCCTGGGCGATCTGGGAGCCCTATGTCTCCATCGAGGTGGCGCAGTTCGGCGCCCGGGTGCTGGAGGACGGCACGGGCCTCACCCCCACCGTCAGCTTCCTGGCCGCGCACCGCAACGCGCTGCGCGACCGGCGCGACGCGCTGGCCGACCTGATGCGGCGGCAGCGCCGGGGCTGGGACTGGGCCGCGGCGCACCTGCCGGACTACGCCGCCTACAACGCGAAGCTGACCCGCCTGCCGGAGAAGCCCGTGCAACTGGCCTTCGAGAAGCAGCGGACCCGCGCCGTGCCGCTCGACGGGGCGCTGCTGGCGGAACTGCAGCAGGCGGCCGACCGGGCGGTGGAGTACGGCGTGCTGAAGCAGCGGATCGACGTCACGGCGGCGATCGACAGGGGCTTCCCGCTCGACACGGCGGGGTAGGGCCGGGGCGTCCCGCGTGGCGCCTCAGCCCTTCCGCACGCCCCAGAACATGGTGCCGCTGGCCTGGACCACCCCGTCAAGGCTGCCGCGCATCGCGGCGGGCGGGTTGTAGGAGCCGACCGGGACGAAGGGCACCTCCTCCAGCGCGATGCGCTGCATCCCGGCGCAGATACGCTTCTGCTCCGCGAGGTCGGGCGCCGCGAACCAGGCATCGCGCAGGGATTCCAGCCGCGGGCTGGTCGGCCAGCCGAACCAGCCGCCCTTGCCGTTGCCGCGCAGCGGGAAGTGGCTGCCGGGATTGCTCAGGCTGAGCCCGGCCCAGGAGGTGCAGAAGACGTTCCAGCCCCCTTCGGCGGCTGGCTTGTCGCTGGCCCGCCGCCCGACCAGCGTGCCCCAGTCCATGCTCTGGAAATCGACGTTGATCCCGATCTGCCGGAACAGGCTCTGCCCCACCTGGGCGATCGGCACCAGCGCCGCCTGGTCCGAGGCGGACATGAAGACCACCGGCTCGCCCTTGTAGCCGCTCTCGGCCACCAGCTTCCGCGCCAGGGCGAGGTCGCGCTTTCCCGTCAGCACCTCCATCCCCGCATCGCTGGCCATGGGCGTGCCCGGGGTGAAGACGCCCGTCGGCACGGTCATCAGGTCGGTCTGGTCGCCGACCACGGCGCTCATGAACTCCGCCTGGTCGATGGCCGGCAGGATCGCGCGCAGCAGCTTCGGGTTGTCGAAGGGCGGCTGGGTGTGGTTCAGCGCGATCACGCCCGGCGTGGGCAGGGAGGAGGTGGAGACCAGCTTCACCCCCGGCTGCCGGCGCAGCGTGGGGAGCAGGTCGAAAAGCGGACTTTCCAGCCAGTCCACCTCGCCCTGTTGCAGCGCGTTGGCGGCGGTGGCCGGGTCGGGGATGACGCGCCATTCGACCCGCGCGACATTCGCCACCTTGCCGCCGGCCCAGAAGGAGGGCGGCTCCTGCCGCGGCTGGTACTTCGCGAAGCGCTCCCAGGCGGAAAAGGAGCCGGAAACGCGCTCTCCCGGCAGGTAGCGGAAGGGGCCGCTGCCAATGGCGTCGGTGACCTGGGCGAAGGCGTCCACCTTCGCCTGGCGCTCCGGCATGATCATGCAGATATCCGGCCCGCCCAGGGCGAAGGTCATCAGCGGGAAGGGCGATTTCAGCCGGATGCGGAAGCGCCGGTCGTCCAGTGCGGCGATCTCCTGGGTCAGCGCGAGGAGCTGCTGCCCGAAGCCCTTGCGCCTGCCCCAGCGGTTGATGGAGGCGACGCAGTCGATGGCGCGGACCGGCTCGTCGTCGTGGAAGACCAGCCCATCCCGCAAGGTGAAGGTCCAGCTCAGCCCGTCATCCGAAACCTCGTGGCCCGCCACCATCTGCGGCCGCGGCGTCAGGGATGCATCGATGCCGTACAGCGTGTCGTACACCATCATCCCGTGGTTGAAGGCGACGGTCGCGGTGGTCCAGACCGGATCGAGGCTCGACAGGTCGGCCTGCGGCACGAAGCGGAGCGTGCCGGCCGGCGCCGCCGCCAGGGAAGGACGGGACAGGCCGGAGCCCGCCGCCAGGGCCACGCCGCCCGCCAGCAACTGCCTGCGCCGCATCGCTCGCTCCCTCCGGATCGCCACGGGCCGAGCTTGGCGGTGGGAAGGCGCTGGAAGCCAGCGGAATAGGGCTGTGCCCCGGCATCATCGAGGCCGGTGGCGGCTCCGGTTGGCGCCGTCTTGTGCAGGATGGCACCATCCCCCGGGCGTCCGCCCCGAAAGCGGGCGGGCAGCGCGTCGGGATGTCCTCCGGCACCATCGGCGGCGGGCTCTCAGCCCGGTGCGCCGCCCGCCTGATCCAGCGCCGCCCGGAGCCGGCCATGCTCCGCTTCCGCCAGCGGCAGGATCGGGCGCGGCGGCTCGGCCCGGCAAAGGCCGAGGAGCCCCGCGGCGGCATAGACCACGCGCAGGCTGCCGAACTGGCGGAACAGGGCCCAGAGCGGCGCCAGCTTCGCCTCCAGCCGCGCCACCTCCGCCACATCGCCCGCCTGCGCCGCCCGCATCAGGGCCAGGGCCTGCACCGGCAGCAGCCCGCCCAGGACGCTGTACCAGGCCGCGCCGCCCGCCAGCACGGAGGCGGGCGCGTTCCAGTCGCCGCTGTAGCCGAGGGCGAAGCCCTCCGGCAGCCGGGTGCGCAGGGCCTGGTGCCGGGCGGCGGCCTCCTCCGGCGGCGGGGCCGGCTGCTTCAGCGCGACGATGCCGGGCAGGGCCGCGAGGCGTTCGAGCAGCGCCTCGCCGAAGCTGAAATGCGTGGTCGATGGGTTGTTGTAGACGCAGAGCGGCAGGGCGGTGGCCGTGCCGACGGCGCGGAAATGCTCGAACACCTCTTCGTCGAAGAGGGGCGTGTAGGAGACCGGCGCCAGCAGAAGCCCGTCCGCCCCGGCGGCTTCCGCATCCAGGGCCAGCGCCACCGCCTCGTCCGTCCGCAGCGCGCCGGCTCCCACGATCAGCGGCACCTTGCCGGCGGCCTCCCGCGCGGCCTCGATGGCCCGGCGCCGCTCGGCGCGGCTCAGATAGGCATAGGTGCCGGTGCTGCCGAGCAGGCCGATGGAATCCACCCCGGCCTCCGCCAGCCGGCGGACGAGGCGCGCCAGCGCCCCGGCCTCGACGCGGCCCTGCGCATCGGCGGGGGTGACCGGAAAGGCGGAAAGACCCCGGAACGGAGTACTGGACGGGGTGCTGGCACGGCTCGGCATGGCGAGGCTCCTTCTGCAACCGTCCATGCGCCTGGATGGCTGCTCCGGGGAGGTCCAATCGCGGGCCGGATGGAGTGGCCAATCCCGCCCTGGCCGCGTCGCGCCTCATGGCTGGCCGCCGGGGGAGAGGCTCCGCCTCTCGCCCCGGACCCCCTTTCCGCCGGGGACCGAAGCCGGTCCCCGGACCCCGGGGCTTGCGTTGGCTCCACGTGGTGGCCGTCAGCCCGCGGGTTGATCCCTGGGGGCAGGTGGCAACGAGGGGCGCCCGAACAGAAAGACACCGTTTCCGCACGGGCGGCCCCGGCAATCCGCCGGAGAGCCATGCTCTCCGGCGCGATCCGGTGTCAGACAGAACCAACGAAAATGGGTCCAGGGCCCGCAGGGTCCTGGCGGATAGGGGGTCCGGGGGAAAGGCGGGGCCTTTCCCCCGGGAACGGCGCAACGCCGGACGTAACGCGCGACGGCCAGGGGAAGGCCGCCGCCCGGATCAGGGCACCAGCACGCCGGCGGCGCGTTCCGCCGCCATGGCGCGGCGGTGCGACAGCAGGGTCGCCACCAGCCCCAGCACGGCCGCGACCGAGAGCCAGAGGCCGGGGATGGCGCGGTTGCCGGTGACCTCGATCAGCCAGGTGCAGATCGCCGGCGTGAAGCCCCCGAAGGTGGCCGTGGCCAGCGAGTAGGCGAGGGAGAAGCCGGAGGTGCGGACCTCCGCCGGCATGATCTCCGTCAGGTAGACCACCATGGCGCCGTTGTAGGAGCCGTAGAGGAAGGACAGCCACAGGAGGGACAGCAGCAGCCGGTCGAAGGAAGGCGCGGCCACCAGCCAGGAGATCACCGGATAGGCGGTGGCGATGGCCAGCACGGTGCAGGCCACCAGCACGGGAAAGCGCCCCAGCCGGTCGGAGATGGCGCCGCCGACGGGCAGCCAGACCAGGTTGGAGACGCCGACGCAGAGGGTCACGACCAGCGCGTCGGTGGAGGCGAGGTGCAGCACCTCCCGCCCATAGGTCGGGGTATAGGCGGTGATCAGGTAGAAGGACACGGTGGTCATCGTGACCATCATCATGCCCAGCAGCACCACCTGCCAGTTGGCGGCCACCGAGCGCAGGATCTCGCCCGCCGTGGGGCGGCGGTGCCGCGTCTGCTCCAGGAAGGCCTCGGTCTCCGGCAGCGAGGTGCGGATGTAGAAGAGATAGGGCACGATCAGGCAGCCCACCAGCAACGGCACGCGCCAGCCCCAGGCATCCATCTGCGCCGGGGACAGCAGGCTGGCCAGCGTCACGCCGAGCAGGGCGGCGAAGATCACCGCCACCTGCTGGCTGCCCGACTGCCAGGAGACGTAGAAGCCCTTGTTGCCGGGGGTCGCGATCTCCGAGAGATAGACCGAGACGCCGCCCAGCTCCACGCCGGCGGAGAAGCCCTGCAGCAGCCTGCCGATCAGCACCAGCACCGGCGCCATCAGCCCGATCGTGGCATAGCCCGGCACCACGGCGATGGAGAGGGTGCCCACCGCCATCATCGCCAGCGTCAGCAGCAGCCCGTTGCGGCGGCCGTGGCGGTCGATATAGGCGCCCAGAACCAGCGCGCCGAGCGGGCGCATCAGGAAGCCGACGCCGAAGGCCGCGAGCGAGGCCATCAGCGAGGCGAAGGGGTTCTGCGAGGGGAAGAAGGTCCGGCCGATGGCGGCGGCGTAGTAGCCGTAGACCGTGAAGTCGTACATTTCCAGGAAGTTGCCGGAGGCAACCCGGAAGACGTTCTTGATCTGGTCTTTTCGGGAGGTGGGGGTGGGCAAGGGGGTATGCTCCCAGCAGGCAGTCTTGTGTCAGCTAGACCTCCTGCCGTCGCGGAAACATGGGCCGGGAGATTACGGAAAATTTGCCTGCTCCTGTCCCGCAGGTCATTCCGCCGCCGGGCGGAGGGAGCTTGCGGGTTCCGCCCGGAACACAATATGAACATCCATGCAAAGCCGTGCCATGGACCTCCGTCGGAAGCTGGAAATCCTTGCCGACGCGGCGAAATACGACGCCTCCTGCGCCTCTTCCGGCTCCGAGAAGCGGGACAGCCGCGATGGCGGGCTGGGCAGCACCGAGGGAATGGGCATCTGCCACGCCTATGCGCCGGACGGGCGCTGCATCTCGCTTCTGAAGCTGCTGCTGACCAATGCCTGCGTCTATGACTGCGCCTACTGCATCAACCGTGCCTCCTCGAACGTGCCGCGGGCGCGCTTCACGGTGGCCGAACTGGTGGCGTTGACGCTCGACTTCTACCGGCGGAACTATATCGAGGGGCTGTTCCTGTCCTCCGGCATCATCCGCTCGCCGGACTACACGATGGAGCAGATCCTGCGCGTGGCGCGCTCGCTGCGGGAGGAGCATGGCTTCCGGGGCTATATCCACCTCAAGACCATCCCCGATGCCGATCCGGCGCTGGTGGCGCAGGCGGGTGCCTATGCCGACCGGCTGAGCATCAATGTCGAGCTGCCGAAGGTGGAGAGCCTGGCCCGGCTGGCGCCGGAGAAGGACAGCGGCGCTATCAAGCGCGCCATGGGCGACCTGCGGCTGCGGATCGAGGGCGCGGCGGAGGCCAGGCGGGAGCACGAGGCCGGACGGGTCCGCGCCACGCCGCCCCGCTTCGCCCCGGCCGGGCAGAGCACGCAGATGATCGTGGGCGCGGATGGCGTGGACGACCGGCAGATCCTGGGCACCACGGCGGCGCTCTACGGGTCCTACCGGCTGCGGCGGGTCTATTTCTCCGCCTATTCGCCCATCCCCGACGCGCCCGCCCTGCTGCCGCCCACGGCACCGCCGCTGGTCCGCGAGCACCGGCTCTACCAGGCCGACTGGCTGATGCGCTTCTACGGCTTCGAGGCCGGGGAGATCGTGGCGCCAGCCGGGGAGGACGGCGCCGCGCCGGGGATGCTCGATCTCGACATCGATCCGAAGCTCGCCTGGGCCCTGCGCAACCGGCACCGTTTCCCGGTGGACCTGAACCGGGCGGGGCGGGAGATGCTGCTGCGCGTGCCGGGCCTGGGGGCGAAGACGGTGGAGCGCGTGATCGCCGCGCGGCGGCACCGGACGCTGCGGCTGGAGGACTTGGCGCGGCTGCACATCCCGCTGCGGAAGGTGGCGCCCTTCCTGATCGCCGCCGGGCACCATCCGCGCGCCGGGCTGCTCGACCGCGCGGACCTGCGCGCCCTGCTGGTGCCCGAAAGGGGGATGGCCGCCTCGCTTCCGGGGCGGCCGCGGCAGCTTTCGCTCTTCGCCGCCGGTCCCGTTCCGGAAAGCGCCCATGCATAGTGTCGCCCTGGCCGCGCCGGACGATTTCGACGGCTGGCGGGCGGCGGCGCGGGCTCTGGTGATCGCCGGCATCGCGCCGGAACGGGTCTCCTGGTCCAGCCCCGCCGATCCGCCCGCCCTGCTGGCCGGGCCGCCGCCGCCGGAGGCACCGGAGGACGCCCCGGCGCCACGCGTGCCGCGGGGCTTCCCGGACCTGGCCGCCCTGGCGATCCGCCACCGCGATCCGGAGCGCTTCGCGTTGCTGCACCGGCTGCTGCACCGGCTCCAGGCGGAGCGGGGGCTGCTGGAAGTGGCCTCCGACCCCGATGTGGCGCGCGCCGAGGCCATGGCCCGCGCGGTGCGGCGGGACGCGCACAAGATGCATGCCTTCGTGCGCTTCCGGGAGATGCGTGTCGCGGAAGGGGCGGATGGCGCCCGCTTTGTCGCCTGGTTCGAGCCGGGGCACCACATCCTCCGGGCCGAGGCGGGATTCTTCCGGCGGCGTTTCGCGGCCCTGTGCTGGAGCATCCTGACGCCCTGTGGATCGGCGCACTGGGAAGGGGCGGAAGGCGGCGAGGTCCGCTTCGGCCCCGGCGCCCGCCGCGCCGATGCCCCGGCCGAGGATGCGGCGGAGGATCTCTGGCGCACCTACTTCGCCGCCATCTTCAACCCGGCCCGGCTGAAGACCGGCGCGATGCTGGCCAAGATGCCCCGCCGCTACTGGCGCAACCTGCCCGAGGCACGCGACATCCCGCGCCTGATCGCCGAGGCCCCGGCCCGGGTCGCCGAGATGGTGGAGCGCGGCGCCACCCCGCCCGCCTTGCGCCGGCAGCGGACGGCGCATCTCGTCTCCCTCCCGGGCGGCCGTTCGGATGGCCTGCACCCGGCGGCGGCTTCGCGCGTTGGAACGCCCGCCATGCCCCATGCCGAAACCCCGACGGACAGCGACGTCCCCGCCGCCCTCGCCGCTCTGAAGCGCGAGATCGAGACCCGCAACGACCTGCCGGGCTGGTCCGGACAGGCGACGCAACTTGTCTTCGGCGAAGGGCCGCCCGGGGCCCTGCTGATGTTCGTGGGGGAGCAGCCGGGTGACGAGGAGGACCTCGCCGGCCGGCCCTTCGTCGGCCCGGCCGGGCGGCTCTTCAACCGGGCGATGGAGGAAGCGGGCGTCGCGCGGGACGAGGCCTATGTCACCAACGCCGTGAAGCACTTCAAGTTCACCCCGACCGGCAAGCGGCGCCTGCACCAGACGCCGGATGCGGGGGACATCGCCTATTACCGGCCCTTCCTGGAACGCGAGATCGGCCTGGTGGCACCGCGCCTGCTGGTCACGCTCGGCGCCACCGCGCTGCGCGCCGTCACCGGCCGCGCCATGCCGGTCACCAAGGTGCGGGGCAATGTGCTCCGCGCGCCGGACGGGCGGCTTTTCTACCCGACCGTCCACCCCTCCTACCTGCTCCGCATTCCTGATTCCGCCATGAAGGCCCGCGAATACGACCGTTTCGTGGAAGATCTGGCCAAGGCCGCCGCCACCGCCCGCAGCCTGCCCGCCGCGGCCTGACGCCGCCAGATGAAACGCCGGGACGGGCTGTCCTCCGCAGGCTGACCGTCAGCCCGGAGGCCCGATCCCGCGGCACAGGTCCCAACACCCTTGCTTCCCGGACCCGCTTCAAGCTATAGGAATAAAATCAACACCCCTCACGATGCCACCGGCCTCTGAATGCGCAGCCCGGCCAGCATCCGCTTTCACCACAAGGAAGACCCCACCTCCATCCACGCGGATAAAGGGCTAAAATCCTAAAATCCTAAAGCCCTGAAAATCCCCGATGGCACGCAGGGCGGACAACACCGGACCGTGGCGCCTCCGATGATCCATGCCCTTCGCCCTTGGCATCAGGGGGCCGGTTTCGGAGCCTCGGTGGTGCCGGGCTGGTCGGGCTTCTTCTCGTCGGCCGGGGGCCTGGCGCCATCGCCTGCGGCGGCAGGCGGGGTGGCGGCCGGCTTCTCGCTTTCCGGATGGCTCTCCGGCGATCCGGGTTTCGGCCCGGCGGCGGGCTTCGGCGCCTCCTGCTTCTCCGCAGGCGGCTTCGCTGGCGCGGCGGCCGGCGGCGAGGCCGGGGCATCCGGCGCGGCGGGCTGGGCAGCCGGGGCTGGGACGCGGGCGGCCGGGAATCGGCGGGCGGCGCGGCCGGGGTCTCGGGCTTCGCCGGAGACTTCGTTTGGGGCGCCGTCTGGGGCGCTGTCTGGGGCTTCGGCGCCGGTTCGGGCGTGGGCGCGCGGGCCGGCAGCACCACGATGGTGACGTTGCGCTGGTTGCGGTTCTCGGTGCTGCGGCTGAAGCCGGCGACGCGGGCCTCGGTGCGAAGGCGCGCGGCGGGGATGCCGTATTGCGCCGTCAGCGCCTCCGCCACCGCCCGCGCGCGGCTGGCCGCGAGCCGGACATTGCTGGTCTGGCCACCCTCCCGGTCGCTGTGGCCCAGCACGCAGACATCGCGGTCCGGTTCCGCCTTGATCAGCCGGGCGGCGGCGGCGAGGCCGCTGCGCGCCGCATCCGTGACCTGGGCATTGCCGGAGTGGAAGGGGATGGCGAAGACATCGTCCTCCAGCCGTTCCGCCCCGACGCAGCTGAAGTCCCGCCGCGGGGCCTGGGCGGCGCCCTGGGCGGAGGCCAGTGCGAGGATCGCGGGGGCGAGGATCGCGGCCAGCAGGCCGTGCAGCAGCGGGAGCATCACGAGGCCGCCTGGGCGAGCAGCCCGGCCCCGGCGAGGCGCTGGAGGAAGCCGGCGGCATCCACGCCCGGATGCGCCCTGCTGAGCCCGGCCTCGTCCACCTCCCGCCGCGACAGGACCCAGCCGGCGGCCTCGGCCTCGGCGGGGGACAGGGGCAGCGTGCCGGCGCCGGTCTTCAGCAGCCATTCGCTGCCGCGCCGCACGGGCTTGGCGCCCTCGGCCACGACGCGGAAGCCGCCTTCGCCCGTTTCCTCCGGGGGGGTGCCCTCCGCCTCCGGCACGGCCAGGCCCCGCGTGGCGAGGAGGTTGTTGCCGCCGCGGTGGAAGCGGTGCTCGGCGACGAGGCGGCCCAGCATCTCCAGCACCCGCGGCTCGCGGCAGTATTCCGACAGGCGCGTGCCGAGCTGCCCGGCGCGGGTGGTGAGCGCGAACTGTGTGGCGGGGGTGCCGTCCTGGCGGGGCAGAGGCTGGCGGAAGAGCGGGTCCTGGATGGCGCGCTCGAAGAGCATCGACAGCAGGTCCAGGCCAAGCGGCGCGTTGGCGCCATAGGCGACATGGACGGAGGTGTCGGCCTCGGTGATGGCGTCGTGATACCAGCCGCGCGGCAAGTACAGCAGGTCGCCGGCCTTCAGCACCACCTTCTCGCGCAGCGGGCCCTTGGCCTGCTCGTGGTGCGCCTGGCCGAGCGAACGGAAGGAGGGATGGCTGATCGGCCATTCCGCCCGGTTGGCCCAGATGTTCCAGACCTTCTCGCCCTCGACCTGCACGGCCCAGACGTCGTGCGTGTCGAAATGGGCGGGGAAGGCCTTGTGCTGGCGGAAGGAGATATAGACGTTGGCCTGCGCCTTGCCGAGCCCGGCATCCTCCAGCGCATCGCTCACCGAGGCGAGGCCGGGGCTCAGGCTGTCCACGTCGTTCATCACGACCGAGGCCCCGCGCGCCACCCATTCGCGCAGCTTGCGGGAATCGGGCTGCTGCACCGGCTGGCCGTCGCGGCCGGTGGCGCGGATGCAATAGGCCTCTGCCGGCACCGCCTGAGTGTCCATCATCAGGCGCAGCGAATGGCTGGACCAGATATGGGTCATGTCCAGCAGCCGGTCGATCGCGCGCCAGGACAGGATGGCGGCGAACTTCGCCGCCCCGCCCGGGATGTGCAGCGGCTGCCGGTCGTGGAACTCGGCGAAGAAGCGTTCCGGCGTGACCGGCGACAGCAGGTCGGAGAGCGACAGGGCCATGGCGCGCAGCCTAGCCGAGGGCCGGGCGGCCGTCATCGCCGCCCCCGGGGCCGTCACCCTGTGCGGCGCGCATCGCCGGCATCTGTGGCGCGGTTGCATCGGAAGGGCGTCCTGCTACCGGTGGACCGGGGCCAGCGGAGCGGTGGGGAACGGTGCGCGGAAGCGTCACGGGCGCGTGCCTTGCGTCCCCAGGACAGGGCGCCGATACCAACGGGGACGCCAGGAACCGCCCTGTGCAACCGGACCGCAGCAAGCAGGCCGGAGGCAGGGCAGAGCACAAGGACAAGGACCATGCCGCAGGACGCCAGCCCCGCCGGACGTGGAGTGGAACAGGAAGCCGGCCGGCAGACAGGGGCCGGGACGGGGCCGGACCGGCTGCGGGAGGAGATCCTCGGCGCCGCCGGGGAGGCGGCGCGGCGGCTGGCGCCGGCCCTGCCGGAAGACCTGCCGGTGCTGCTGCGCCATCTCTTCGAGGCCCTGCCGACCGCCGAGCTGGCGGCCGAATCGCCCGAGGCGCTGGCCGCGGCGGCGATCTCGCTCTGGTCCCTGGCCTCCGAGCGGCGGCCCGCCGAGGCGAAGCTGCGGCTGCAGCCGCCGGGGCCGGGGCGCGGCGGCGCGCTGCTGGAGATCGTGACGGACGACATGCCCTTTCTGGTGGACAGCGCCATGGCGGCGCTGACCCTGTCGGGGCGCACGGTGCGGCGGCTGCTGCACCCGGTGATGACGGTGCGGCGCGATGCCGGGGGGCGGCTGCTGGGCTTCGGCCCGCAGGAGCCGGCCGAGAGCATGATGCGCATCGAGATCTCGCCCGCCCCGGCGCGGCTGCTGGGCGAGGATGCCGCCCCGCCGGAGGACTGGCCCGGGGTGGAGGCCACGCTGCGGCGGACGCTGGCCGACCTGCGCCAGGCCGTGTCCGACTATCCCGCCATGCGGGCGCAGCTCCGCCTCGCGGCGCAGGACGTGGCCGGGGCGCCCTCGGGGGCGGAGGCCAGCGACTTCCTGCGCTGGCTCGACGAGGACAACTTCGTGCTGCTCGGCCATCGCCGGCTGCGGCTGGAGGCCCCGGACGGGGTCGCGCCGGGCGGAACGACGCCCGCCGGGACGCGGGAGGATGAGGGGCTGGGGCTGCTGCGCGACCCGGCCCTGCCGGTCTTCGACGCCCTGCCCCCCCTGCCGGAAGGCGAGGCGGCACGGGCCGCGATCCCCGCCCTGACCGTGGCCAAGGCCGGGACGCGGGCGCGGGTCCACCGGCCGGTGCATCTCGACCTGATCCTGACGCCGGTGGTGCTGGAGGGGCGGGTCGTGGCCGTCCACGGCTTCCTGGGCCTCTTCGCGGCCACGGCCTACAACCGCAACCCGCGTTCCATCCCCTGGCTCTCCTCCAAGGTGCAGCGGATCCTCGATGCCGCCGGGGCCATGCCGGAAAGCCATGACGAGCGGGCGCTGCGCTTCATCCTCGATACCTGGCCGCGCGACGAGCTGTTCCAGGCCGGCGAGGCGGAGATCCTGGCGGCGGCGCGGCGGGTGCTGGACCTGCAGCTGAGGCCGCGCCCGGCACTGATGCTGCGGCGCGATCCCTCCGGGCGCTCGGTGGCCGCCATCGCCTGGCTGCCGCGCGACACCTTCGACACGCGGCTGCGCGAGCGGGTGGGGCGGCTGCTGGCCGCCGCCTTCGACGGGCGGCTCGCCTCGGTCAGCGTGGCGCTGGGCGACGGGCCGCTGGCGCGGGTCCACTACATCATCGCGACCACAGCCGGTGCCGTCCCCCAGGTGGACGACGCGGTGCTGGAGGCAGCCATGACGCAGGCCGCGCGCTCCTTCGCCGACCGGCTGGGCGATGCCCTGGCGCGCGACCGGGGAGAGGACGAGGCGGCGCGGCTGCTCGCCCGCTGGGCCGAGGGCTTCCCGCCCGCCTATCGCGAGGAGACGCCGGCGGCGCTGGCGGTGGCCGACCTGCGGCTGGCGGAGGAGGCGATCGGCCAGGGGCGGCTGGCGGCGCGGATCGAGCGCGCGCCGGGCGATGACGGGCGGCGGCTGACGCTGCGGCTGGTGCGGCCGGGCGGGCCGCTGCCGCTGGCCGATGCGCTGCCGCTCTTCGAGGCGCTGGACCTGCGCGCGCTGGAGGAGGTGCCGCACCGGCTGAGCCCGGCGGGCGCCTCGCCGGCGGTGCTGCATGTCTTCACGCTGGAGGCCGGCTGCGAGGCGCGTCCGGAGCGTTTCCCGGCACTGCTGGCGGCGCTGGAGGCGCTGCTGACCGGCCGGGCCGAGGCGGACGGCTTCAACCGGCTGGTGCTGCGCGCCGGGCTGGACTGGCGGGAATGCTGGCTGCTGCGGGCGATGTTCCGCTGGCTGAAGCAGGTGGGCTTCGCCTTCAGCCAGGAGGCGGTGACCGGCGCGCTGGCGGCGCAGCCCGAGGCGGCGCGGCTGCTGGTGGACCTGTTCAACGCCCGCTTCGATCCCGCGCGGCCGCGCGACGAGGCGGCCGAGGCGGCGCTCGCGCGGCGCTGGGACGCGCTGCTGGAGGCGAATGCGGACCCGGACGCGGACCGCATCTTCACCCGGCTGCGGCGCCTGCTGGATGCGGTGCTGCGCACCAACTACTTCCAGGAACGCGACCGCCTGGTGCTGAAGATCGACAGCGCCGCGGCGGGCGAGATGCCGCTGCCGCGGCCCTGGCGCGAGATCTTCGTGCATGCCGCGGCGATGGAGGGCTGCCACCTGCGCGCCGGCCCCGTGGCGCGCGGCGGCATCCGCTGGAGCGACCGGCGCGAGGATTTCCGCACCGAGATCCTGGGCCTGATGAAGGCGCAGCGGCTGAAGAACGTGGTGATCGTGCCGACCGGCGCGAAGGGCGGCTTCGTGCTCAAGGGCGCGGTGCCCACCGACCGCGAGGGCTTCATGGCGGCGGGGCAGGCGGCCTATCGCCAGCTCGTGCGCGGCATGCTCGACGTCACCGACAACTACGGCGCCGATGGCGCGGTGGTGGTACCGGACCGGGTGGTGCGGCGGGACGGCGACGATCCCTATATCGTCGCCGCCGCCGACAAGGGCACGGCCACCTTCTCCGACATCGCCAACGGCATCTCGGCGGAATACGGCTTCTGGCTCGGCGATGCCTTCGCCTCGGGCGGCTCGCAGGGCTACGACCACAAGGCGATGGGCATCACCGCCAAGGGCGCCTGGGTGATGATCGCCCGGCATTTCCGCGAGATGGGGCACGACATCCAGGCCGAGCCCTTCACCGTGGCCGGCGTCGGCGACATGAGCGGCGACGTCTTCGGCAACGGGCTGCTGGTGTCGCGCAAGACGCGGCTGGTGGCGGCCTTCGACCACCGCCACATCTTCCTCGACCCTGACCCCGACCTGGAGGCGTCCTACGACGAGCGCGAGCGGCTGTTCCGCCTGCCGCGTTCCTCCTGGGCGGATTACGAGGCACGGCGGATCAGCGAGGGCGGCGGCGTCTTCCCGCGCAACGCCAAGTTCCTGCCGCTGAGCCCGCAGGCGCAGAAGCTGCTGGGCATCGCGAAGGACCGTGCCGAGCCGGCCGAGGTGATGAAGGCGATCCTGACGCTGGACGTGGACCTGCTCTATTTCGGCGGCATCGGCACCTATGTGAAAGGCTCCGGCGAGACCCAGGCGGAGGCGGGCGACCGCGCCAACGACGCGCTGCGCGTCAACGGCAACCAGCTGCGCGCCCGCGTGCTGGGGGAGGGCGCCAATCTCGGCATCACCCAGGCGGGGCGGATCGAGGCGGCGCGCGCCCATGGGGATAGACCCGGCGTGCGGCTGAACACCGACGCGCTGGACAATTCCGCCGGCGTCAGCACCTCCGACCACGAGGTGAACATCAAGATCCTGCTGGCCGATGCCACCGCCTCCGGCGCGCTGACCATGCAGGGGCGCGACGCGCTGTTGGCGGAGATGACTGGCGAGCTGGCGGGGCAGGTGCTGGCCGACAATGTCGAGCAGTCGCTCGCCGTCAGCCTGGAGGAAGCGGCGGGTGCCGATGCGCTGCCGGCGCATGCGCTGCTGATGACACGGCTGGAATCCGCCGGGCTGCTGGACCGCGCCGTGGCGGGCCTGCCGGATGCGGCGGCGATGGCGGCGCGGATCGCCGCCGGGGATGCGCTGACGCGGCCGGAGATCGCGGCGCTGCTGCCGGTGGCCAAGCTCTGGCTGACGGATGCCATCGAGGCCAGCGAGCTGCCGGACGACCCGGCGCTGCTGCCGCTGCTGGTGGAATATTTCCCGACGCCGCTGCGCCGGCGCTTCTCCGCCGAGGCGCAGCGGCACCGGCTGCGGCGCGAGCTGATCGCGACGGTGCTGGGCAACCTGGTCGCCAACCGGATCGGCCCGGCGGGGCTGGCGCGGCTGACGGCGGAATCCGACCCGGCCACCGCGGCGCGGGCGGCCTGGCTGGCGGGCGCGCTGTTCCGCATCGACGCGGCGGCGGATGCCATCGACCGTTCCGCCGCCCCTTGGCCGCGGCGGCGCGACGCGCTGCTGGCGCTGCGAACCCTGCAGGAGACGGCGGCGCGCGGGCTGCTCACCGGCCGCGAGATGCGCCGGCCGCTGGACGAGGCGCTGGACGGGCTGCTGCCCGGCACGGCGGCGCTGGTGGCGGCGGTGCCGGCGGGGGAGGTGGACCCGCTGCTGCCGCCCGAGCCCGCGCGGCTGGTGGCGGCCGCCCCGGCGCTGCTGCCGGCACTCGGCGTGCTGCGATTGGCGGCCGCCGCCGGGGCCGCGCCGGGCGAGGCCGCCCGGGCCTGGGCCGAGGCGGGGCGGCGCATGGGGCTGGACGCGCTGCGCGGCGCCGCCCAGTCGGCCCCGGCGGGCGGGGCCTTCGGCGCCCGGGCGCGGGCGGCGCTGCTGGACGAGCTGGACGGGTTGCAGGCCCGCTTCGCCCGCGTGCTGCTGGAAGGGCGCGACCCGGCGGCGGGCGCGGAGGCGGCACTGACCACGGCGCGCGAGGCGGCCTCGGTGCCGGACCTCGCCGCCGTGACGGTGGCACTGCGGGTGCTGGCGCGGCTGCCGGGGTGAGGCGGGGCGGGGAGGGGCGGCGCCTGTCCCTCCTCCGTCCCCGGGTGATGCCCGCGAGGGGCGGGCGGAGAGGGGAAGTGGATTGAACCGACGAGCTTTCGCCTGGGCGCTCTACGACTGGGCGAACAGCGCCTTTCCCACCATGGTCTCCACCTTCGTCATCGCCGCCTATTTCACCCAGGCCGTGGCGCCCGGTCCGGCGCAGGGGCAGGCGATGTGGGGCTGGATGCAGAGCTCGGCGGCGGTGGCGATCGCGCTGCTCTCGCCCGTGCTGGGCGCCGTGGCGGATGCCGGGGGGCGGCGGCGCCTGCTGCTGGGCCTCTGCACGCTGCTGGCGGCGCTGCTGACGGCGCTGGTCTGGTTCGCCCGGCCCGACCCATCCTGGACGCTGTGGCTGCTCGCCTGCGTCGGGAGCGCGACCGTGGCCTTCGAGGTCGGCACCGTCTTCTACAACGCCATGCTGCCGCAGGTGGCGCCGCCGGAGCGGATCGGGCGGGTCTCGGGGCTGGCCTGGGGGTTGGGCTATGCCGGCGGGCTGGCCTGCCTCGCCCTGGCGCTGGTGCTGCTGATCCGGCCCGACCCGCCGCTCTTCGGGCTGGACAAGGCGAGCGCCGAGCCGGTGCGGGCGGCGGCGCTGCTGACGGCGGCCTGGATGCTCGGCTTCGGTTGGCCGGTGCTGTTGGCCGTGCCGGACCCCAGGGGGCCACGCCCGGGCTGGGCCGCGGCGGCGCGCGGCGGGCTGGAGGAACTGGTCTCCGTGCTGCGCCGCCTGCCGCAGCGGCGGGACCTGTGGCGCTTCCTGCTGGCCAACATGCTCTACACCGATGGGCTGAACACGCTCTTCGCCTTCGGTGCCATCTTCGCCGCCGGGGTGCACGGCATGGCGATCCAGGAGATCCTGCTGTTCGGCATCGCGCTCAACGTCACGGCCGGGATCGGTGCGGCGGCGGGCGGGCTGGTGGACGACCGGCTGGGCTCGAAGCGGACGGTGCTGCTCTCGCTGGCCGCGCTGCTGCTGCTGAGCGCGGCGCTGGTCGTGGTGCCGTCCAAGCCGGCCTTCTGGGTTCTGGCGCTGCTGCTGGGCCTGTTCTTCGGCCCCGCCCAGGCGTCCTCGCGCACGCTGCTGGCCCGGTTGGCGCCGCCCGGGGAGATGGCGGCGCATTTCGGCCTCTTCGCCCTGTCGGGCCGCATCACCGGCTTCCTCGGCCCCGCCGTGCTGGCGGCGGTGACCACGCTGACCGGCAGCCAGCGGCTCGGCATGGCGACCATCGGCGTGTTCCTGGGGCTGGGGGCGCTGATGCTGCTGAGCGTGCGGGCACCACGTCGCGCCAGGGGGTGAGGACAGCGCTTTTCCCGGTGGTTCCGGCTTCGGACGTTGCGCTTCGTGGCCGGCCGCCGGGGGAGAGGCGCTGCCTCTCCACCCGGAACCCCCTCTCCGCCGGGGACCGGAGCCGGTTCCCGGACCCCGGGCTTTCGTGGGTTCTGCGTGGTGGCCGTCAGTCTGCGGGTTGATCCCTGGGAACAGGTAGAAAGGCGGGATTCCCGAAAAAAAGAAAGACACCTTGTCCGTTCTCATGGCACCGGCAGTCCGCCGGAGAGCCTGGCTCTCCGGCGCGATCCGGCATCAGCGAGCGCCAACGAACCGGGTCCAGGGCCCGCAGGGTCCTGGCGGATAGGGGGTCCGGGGGAAAGGCAGCGCCTTTCACCCGGGATAGCGCAACGCCGGACACAAGACGTGACCGGCATTGCGGAGGATCTCCACGCGGCCGGAATAACAACCTATGGTCACAATCATGCGATTCCTCCTCGCGCTTCCGCTCCTGCTGCTCGCCGCCTGTGGCGACACGGTGATGGCCGACCTGATGCGTCCTGTCCTCGGCGGTCCGGCGGCGGACGATCCGGCCGGGGAGGCGATGCCGCGCAGCCGCCTGCCCGCCCCGGCGGGGGACGGCTTGCCGGCCGAGCCGGCGCTGTCGGTGCGGCAGGGCTCGCGCCGGGTGGTGGCGGTGATGATCGAGGAGAATGGCGAACGGCGGCTGTGGCGCAGCCCGGACGGGCTGGTGGTCGCGACGGACGGGGCACGGGTGACGGCGACGGCAGGAACCCGGACCTATCTGGCCGCCACGCGGCTGGACGGGCCGGACCCGCTGGACGATCCGACGGCGCTGGCGGAACGCCCGGCCACGCTGCGCCGCTGGGTGGACCTGATGCGCCCCGACCGCTCGCCGGACCACATGCGCTTCGGCCTGGGCCTGGAATGCCGGCTGCGGGCGGCGCGGAGCGGGGAGGCGCTGCTGGTGGAGGAACGCTGCGGCGGCGGCGCGTCCTTCACCAACCGCTACTGGGCGGTGCCGGAAACCGGGGCGATCTGGCGTTCCGAGCAATGGGTCGGGGAGGAGCGCCCGATGGTGATCGAGGTCCTCACGCCGCCCGCCAGCTGAGCCCTGCCCGCCGCACCCGCCGCGCCACCAGGAACAGCCAGCCGAGCTGCACCAGCAGGGCCGGCAGCAGGACCAGCGGCTTGGCCCAGGGTGCGAGATACAGGAAGAGCAGCGCGAGCAGGCCCTGGAAGACGGCGAAGCCCCAATGGGCGGCGGCGATCCGGGCAGTCGGCATGCCGGCGCGCTGGGCCATCTGGTACAGGTGGGTGCGGTGCGCCTGGGCCACGCGCTCGCCCATCGCCATGCGGCGCAGCAGGGTGAAGCCGCTGTCGAAGAGCAGGGCGAAGAGCAGCAGCGGCACGATCAGGAAGGAGACCTGGGTGTATTCGAAGCGGGCGGCGGCCACGGCCAGCACCGCCATCATGAAGCCCAGGAACTGCGAGCCGACATCGCCCATGAAGATGCGCGCCGGGGTGAGGTTGAAGGGCAGGAAGCCCAGCAGTCCGGCGGCGAGGAAGAGCGCCGCGGCATAGACGAACCAGCCGCCCAGCAGCGCCGCGATGCCGCAGAGGGCGATGGAGGCGACCAGGAGGGAGCCGCCGACGAGGCCGTCCAGCCCGTCCATGAAGTTCACCGCGTTGGTGCAGGCAAGGATCCAGAACAGGGTCAGCACCGGGCCGAGGGGCCCCAGCTCCACCAGCCCGATCTGCGGCAGGGCCAGGCGCTGCACCACCAGGCCGCAGGCCATGGCCACCATGGCAGCCCCCGCCTGGGCAGCGAGCTTGAGGGAGAAGCGGAAGTTCACCACGTCGTCGGCCAGGGAAACGGCGGCAATGGCCACCGCCGCCAGGATCACGCCGACGAACTGGGGATCGGCGATGCGGGCGTATTGCGCACCCGAATAGAGCACGACCATCCCCGCCACGAAGGCCGCCACCACGCCGACGCCGCCGCCGCGGGGCGTCGGCACCACATGGGCGGAGCGGGCATTGGGCCGGTCGAGGATGGGGAAGGCGATCATTCCCCGGACCAGCACGGCCGAGAGGAGGGCGAGCATCGCGGCGAAGCCGAGGTGCTGGAGGAAGGCTTGGAACTGCATCAGGGCCGGTGGGTCAGAGGAGTCGGGTCAAGGGAGGAGGCGCCCGGGTTCCAGGCTCGCGTAGATGTCGCCGCTGTTGGCCGTCTGTGGCAGGGCATCGAGCCAGCCGGTCATCTCCGCCGCGCCGCGCGGCCGGGGGAAGAGGAAGCGGGTTTCCTCCCCGAGACAGGCATTGAAGCGGTAGGGGCCGAGGGCTGCCAGCCGTTGGAGGCAGCGGCGCGCGACGTCGCGCTGGATGGTGGTGAACTCGAAGCTCAGGCCGCGCAGGGGCCGGCTCAGCCCGGCCAGGGCCTCGGCCTCGTAGCCCTCGACATCCAGCTTGGCGAAATGCGGCAGGCCGTGCCGGGCGATCAGCGCATCGAGCGTGGTGACCGGGCGGCGGAGCGTGCCGTCCCAGCGCTGTCCCTCCCAGCCCTCGGCATCGCGGGCGGCGGCGACAAAATCGGCGGAAGCGGTGGCCACGGTGGGGTTGGCGCTGTTCAGGTGCAACTCGGCCTCGCCCTCTGCCGCGCCGACCAGGGCGGCCAGCACGGCGACGCCGGGATCGGCACGGAAGAGCAGGCGCAGCAGCCGGGCGAGGCGCGGCTGCGGCTCCACGGCCAGGGCGCGGGCGCCGAGGCGGCGGAAGCTCGCCGTGCGGTCGCCGACATGGGCGCCGAGGTCGAAGCCCAGCTCGCCAGGGCCGAGGAAGCGGCGCAGATGCGCGTCCAGCGCCGCCGCCCGGCCCGGGGCGTAGTAGGTCCGCAGCGAGCGGCCGATCGCCGCGGCCTGTGTCATCCGTGGCGGTCCGCGGCGCGGAAGGCAACGGCGACGCCGCCGGCCGCTTCGGGCGGGACGGTGAGGCCGAGCGGGGTTTCCGTGGCGATGCCGGCGAGGATGCGCCGGGCGGCGGCGTTGCCGTCGCCGGTCAGCACGGTGATGGCGGCGTGGAAGGGCAGAGAGGGCGGTTCCACACCGGGGAGCAGGGTCTCCAGCGCCGCCACCGGCAGGATGCGGACGCGCGTCTCGGCAAGGGGAAGGACGTAGCCGCCCGCCGGGTCGGGTTCCAGCGGCAGGCCGGCGAGGCGGGACAGGCGCGCGGCGCTTTCGGCGGGCTTCTCGGCCACCAGGATGCTTTCGGCCAGGGCCACGGCCTCGTTGGGGTGGTCGAGCCAGCGTGCCTGCCACAGAAGCTCCGGCGTCAGGTGCTCGATGAGCTGGACACGGCCTTCCGGCGCATCCGGCAGCGGCACGCGGGCGAAGCGGGCGCGGGGCCCCTCGGGATCGTCCACCGGGCGTTCCAGCATCGCCACGTCGCGGATGTCGAGCCCGGCGCGGCGCAGGCGCAGCAGGTTGGCGGCGGCATCCCCGGTGCCGAGCGCCAGGATGTGCATCCCCACGTAGTGGTCGAGGAAACGCCCCAGCCCGTTATCCGGCAGGGCGGGGTCGAGGATCGCCAGCAGTTCCAGGTAGTCCCGGCGCAGCATGGCGCAGCGGTTGCCGGTGGCCAGCGGCTCCGCCGGACCGCCGGGCATGCGGGGGGCGGATTGCCGGGCGATGGGGGTCAGGGCGAAGCCCAGCCGCTCCCACTGGGCCCAGAGGGCGGGGCCGTCGCGGGTGCAGACGCCGATATGGTCGAGGTCCGAGGCGGTGCCGGCACCGCCGGTGCTGCCGTTCAACCCAGGTTCTCGTATTTCGGCAGCAGCCATTCCTTCGGCTCGGCAGCGGCCTCGGCATACCAGCGCTCCATCAGCGGGTGGCGGCGCACGGCCTCCAGATAGGCGAGGGAGCGGGGGGAGAGTTCCGGCCTGTAGGTCAGGAAGCGGGCGACCACCGGGGCGTACATCGCATCCGCCGCACCGAATTCGGGGCCGAACAGGAACGGGCCGCCTTGGTCGATGAGGCATTCCGCCCAGACCGCCTCGATCCGGGCGATGTCGGCCAGGCTCTCCGGATTGCGGCCGAGGCCGGCATAGTCACGGCCCAGGTTCATCGGCATGGCGATGCGCATGGCGCGGAAGCCGGCATGCATCTCCGCCGCCACGGAGCGGGCCTGGGCGCGCGCCACGCGGTCGGCGGGCCAGAGGGCGGGGCTCTGCTCGGCGCAGTATTCCAGGATGGCGAGGCTTTCCCAGATGCGGGCGCCGCGATGCTCCAGATAGGGCACGAGCCCGGCCGGGGTGGCCTCGTGGATGGCCGCCGTCCCGCCGCCGCCGGCGAGGGGGATCACCACCTCCTCCACCTTCAGCCCGGCGAGATGCACGCCGAGCCAGCCGCGCAGGCTCCAGGAGGAGTAGCGCTTGGTGCCGATGACGAGGCGGCCTTCGGACATAGGACTGGCTCCCTTATTCCGCCGGAACGGCGGCGACACCCTTGCTGGTGGAGTACTCGAAATGCAGCGCCTCGCCAGGGAAGACGCGGCCATGCGCGGCATGGGCGGCGACGGCGGCCTCGGCGAAGCCCTGCAGGATCAGCTTGAGCTTGCCAGGGTAGGTGGCAATGTCGCCGATCGCGTGGACGCCGGGGATGCTGGTTTCCATCGTCGCCGGGTTCACCGCGACATGGGTCTTCTCCAGCCCCAGTCCCCATTCGGCGATGGGGCCGAGCTCCATGGCGAGGCCGAAGAAGGCCAGCAGGTGATCGGCCTCCACGTCGCGCTCCTCCCCCTTCAGGGTCGCGAGGGTGACATGGGTGAGCGTCCGCCCGTCGCCCTTCAGCCCGTGCAGCTGGTAGGGGATGGCCATCTCGATCTCGCCCCGCGCGGCGGCTTCCTCCATCTGGGAGACGCTTTCCGGCGCGGCGCGGAACTTGGGGCGGCGGTGGACGAAGGTGACCTTGGCCGCCACCTGCTTCAGCGACAGGGCCCAGTCCACGGCGGAATCGCCGCCGCCGGCGATCACCACGCGCTTGCCGCGGAAATCCTCGCGCCGGGCGACGAAGTAGCGGACGGCGCCGCCTGCCTCATAGCCCTCCAGCCCGGCCAAAGGCGGGCGGTTGGGGCCGAAGGCGCCGGCCCCGGCGGCCAGGATCACTGCCCTGGCCACCACCGTGTCGCCGGCGCTGGTACCGAGGACGAGGTGCTCGCCCTCCCGCACCAGGCTCTCGACCCGACGGCCGAGGAGGTAGGTGGGAGTGAAGGGGCGCGCCTGTTCCTCCAGCCGGTCGATCAGCTCGCCGGCCGGGATGCGGGGAAAGGCGGGAATGTCGAAGATCGGCTTCTCGGGGTAGAGCGCCGTGCACTGGCCGCCGATGGCATCCAGCGTGTCGATCACCGTACAGCGCATCTTCAGCATGCCGCACTCGAACACGGCGAACAGGCCGGCGGGCCCTGCCCCGATGACGGCGACGTCGGTCTCGATGCGCGCGGCCATCCCTGTCTCCCCAATTCCCATTGATACGGGCCAGTCCGGGGCTGGGTGATACAGGCAAGCGCGCCGCGGTCAAAGCCACCTGCCGGCGAGGGGCGGAAATTAGCGCCTGCGCGGGAGGGATAGACGGGGCGTTGTGTGGAGAATGGGAAAGGCCGGGCTGGGCGCGAGGGGAAACCCGCTGAGGGTCAGCCCATGATCTCGCGCACGATGCGGCGAATTTCCTCGCTGCTCAGGCCGGAAGCCTCCGGGCGCGCCGGCAGGGAAGGGGTGGAAGCCAGGGCCGCCGGGAAGGGCAGGCTGGCGGTGACGGCCAGATGGCCGGAATGATTATGAGAAGGCGTATTCATGGTATTCCTTTGGCCGCGGCCTCCGGGATCGGAGCCGTTCGGTGCTGATTTCGAAGATTAACGTGGAGAATGGCCCGAAGTCGGTGACTTCATGATGAAGATCGTCATCCGTCATCGCGGGCAAAGCCGGCGGGAAAGGGGGAGACGATCAATCAGGCGGCCTTCGCCTGGAAGAATGTCACTGGAACGATGTTGGCGTTAGGGACCGGGTTGGCGTGGTGGCCGCGTGACGGCTGTCACATGCGGCGGCCGGAAAGCCTCGGTCACGGCTGGTTGCCGCTCCAGTGTTGCGGAGGGAGGCCGTAGCCCCCTCTGCCGTCGCCGCCACCGTCCCCGCGGCCGGCATGGCCGGCGGATGCGGGGAGTGGCCGCCGGGACCTTGCGGTCCCGTCACGCCCGTTCAGGCGCGCTTCAGGTTGCCGGCCGAGACCTTGCCCTGATTGCCGCGCTGCATCTCGAACTCGAGCTTGTCGCCCTCGTTCAGGTTGCCGATTCCAGAGCGCTCAACGTCGGAGATGTGGACGAACACATCCTTGGAGCCATCATCCGGCTGGATGAAGCCATAGCCCTTGGTTGCGTTGAACCACTTAACAGTGCCGGTTGCCATGGTGTTTTCCGATCCTTGGCAGAAATCCCCGCCGCGCAGACATGCACGGCGGACCAAGCCTTTGGAAAGGATGCAGACACCAGGCTCGGCGCTCCGTCACGAGCTCGGAGAGCAGGCCGAACCAAACACTTGATGGGCCATAGAGTGGGGAAGTGCATCCCTGAAAACAAGAGGGGATTGCGAAGATAGCAACGGCATGGGGTGATCCAGAGAACGATTCAGTGCGCAATCAAGAGGTTAAGTGCCTATTATCACGAATTCGTGACTTCTGGTGTGGCTTGGCAGAGATGGGAGCAGGTCACGGATGGTAGAGCTCGCAGTTCATTGAGAAAAATTTCATTGCACACAATTATATATTGCTCCAAATGAATCCTTCGATGGAGGTGCGGCATGTCGGACGGAACGCAGGACATTCCCCTGCTGGATGACCAGCTCTGCTTTGCCCTCTATTCGGCAATGAATGCGCTCGGCCGCGCCTATGCCCCGTTGCTGGAGCCGCTCGGGCTCACCTACCCGCAGTACCTGGCCATGCTGGTGCTCTGGGAAAAGGACGGCCTGTCGGTGAAGGAACTGGGGCGGCGGCTGTTCCTGGACTCCGGCACCCTCACGCCGCTGCTGAAGCGGCTGGAGGTGGCCGGGCTGGTGGGGCGGATGCGCGATCCGTCGGACGAGCGCATGGTCCGCATCCGTCTGACCGAGGCAGGCCGGTCCCTGCGGGAGAAGGCGCGGGAGATCCCCTACCGCCTGGCCTGCGCGATCGACCGTTCCCCTGCCGAGATCGGCGGGCTGCGCGACGACCTGGTTCGCCTGCGCGATGCCTTGCGGGCGGCCTGACCATTTTCCCGCACACGGTTCCATGACCGCCGGCCCCGCGAAGGGCGTTGCGGCGACGAGGAGAAGAGAATGAGCGTCGACGTCAAGTACCGCACCACCGCCTCCGCCACCGGGGGCCGCGACGGCCGCGCCGCCACCGAGGACGGCTCGCTGGACGTGAAGCTGAGCACGCCCAAGGAACTGGGCGGCGCCGGCGGTGAGGGCAACAACCCCGAGCAGCTTTTCGCCGCGGGCTATTCCGCCTGTTTCCTGGGCGCCATGAAGGCGGTCAGCGGCAAGGTGGGCGTGCGCGTGCCCAACGATGCGAAGGTCACCGCCACGGTCGGCATCGGCCCACGTTCCGAGGGCGGCTTCGGCATCACCGCCGACCTGAAGATCTCCCTGCCGGGCGTCGAGCACGCCAAGGCCGAGGAGCTGGTGCAGGCCGCGCACCAGATCTGCCCCTATTCCAACGCCACGCGCAACAACGTGGATGTCGGGCTGACGGTGGTCTGAAGACCCGGCGCGGGGGAGGGGTGGTGCATCGCGGCACCGCTTCCCCGCCATCGGCGCGCGGCCGGTGTCATCCCGGCACAATCCTGGTTGGGGCCGCTTGTCCCTGCGCGATGCGCCGGGGCATGGTGCGCCCGTATGGCGCCTGCTTCATCCCTCGACATCCTGCTGCCCGACCTCGCCGCCACCGAGGCACTCGCGGCGCGGCTGGCCCGGCTGGCCCGGCCCGGCGACGCCATCCTGCTGGACGGTCCCCTGGGGGCGGGGAAATCCGCCCTGGCGCGGGCCTTCCTGCGGGCGGCGGCCTGCGATCCCGGGCTGGAAGTGCCTTCGCCCACCTTCACCCTGGTGCAGGGCTACGAGCTGCCGGACGCCGCATCCTTCCGCATGGCCCATCACTTCGACCTCTACCGTCTCGGCGGGGCGGATGAGGTGGCGGAGCTGGGCTGGGAGGAGGCGCGCGACGGGGTGGTGCTGGTGGAATGGCCGGATCGGCTGGAGGATCTGGCGCCGGAGGATGCGCTGCGCATCCGCCTGACGCCGCTGGAGGGCGAGGCGCGGCGGGCCACGCTGCGGGGCTGGCCCGGACGAATCGAAAGACTTTCCCCATGACCATGGATGCCCTGAACGCCGCCGCCCCGGATACCGATGTCCCGGCTGCCGCTGCCCCGGTCGGCCCGCCCCCCGGCTTCCCGGCCATCGACGCCTTCCTGGCCGCGAGCGGATTCGCCGGCGCGGCGCGCGAACCCCTGCCGGGCGATGCCGGGCGGCGGCGCTATATCCGCCTGCGCGGCGGGCCCGCGCCGGTCCTGCTGATGGACTGCTCCGCCGAGCCAGAGGTGGACCTGCATCCCTTTCTGCGGATGCAGGTGCCTCTGGCCGGGGCCGGGCTTTCCGTGCCACGCATCCTGGCGCGCGACGAGGCCGCCGGGCTGCTGCTGGTGGAGGACCTGGGCGAGCGCACCCATGCCGACCTGCTGGATGCCGGCGCCGCCCCGGCGCCGCTCTATGCCGCGGCAGGCGAGGCGCTGGCCGCGCTGCATGCGGTGCCGCCGCCGCCGGGCCTGCCGGCCTGGGACGGCGCGGCGATGGCCCGGGCGGCGGCGGGCACCTTCCTGGACTGGTGGTGGCCCGCGGCGCTGGGCGAGGCGCCCTCCGAGGCGCAGCGCGAGGGGTTCCGGCGCGCCGTTTGCGACACGATCGATCCTTTCGCCGGCACGCGCGGCATCGTGCACCGCGACTATTTTCCGGCGAACCTGACCACGGTGCCGGGGCGGGAGGGCGTGCGCGCCGTGGGCATCCTGGATTTCCAGGACGCGGCGCTGGGCCACCCGGCCTATGACCTGCTGAGCCTGGTGGAGGACGCCCGGCGCGACGTGGCGCCGGAGGCCCGCGTGGCCGCCATCGCCGCCTATCGCCGGGTGCGGGACGTGCCGGACCTGGAGGCTGCCATGGCCGCCCATGGCGCGGTGCGGCACCTGCGCGTCGCCGCGCTCTGGGTACGGCTGGCGCGCCGCGACGGCAAGCCGCGCTACCTCGCCCATGGGCCGCGTTGCTGGCGGCTGCTGGCGGCGTCGCTGGCGCAACCGGCGGCCCGGCCGCTCGCTTCCTTCCTGGATGCGCATGTGCCATTGGCGAAGCGGATGAACCCGCCCCCGAGGGGCTCGTGAAGGGATTGGCCGCGTGAGCGAACCGAACGACGCCTCCGCAACCCGTCCGGCCGCCCCGGCCCCCCAGAAGGCAGCCCCGCAGGAGCCTCCCCTGCCAAACCTCACCCTGCCGGCGCCGGGTGTCAGCCCGCGCACCGGGATGGTGCTGGCCGCCGGCCTTGGCACGCGGATGCGGCCGCTGACGGAGACCACGCCGAAGCCGCTGCTGCGGCTGCAGGGGGAAAGCCTGCTGGACCATATCCTCGACCAGCTGGACGCGGCCGGGATCGGGCGCGTGGTGGTGAACGCGCACCATCTGGCGCCGCAGGTCGAGGCCGCCTGCGCCACCCGGAACAGGCCCGCCTGCGAGGTGATCGTGGAGCCGGAGCTGCTGGAGACCGGCGGCGGCATCCGCAACGCCCTGCCGAAGCTGGGGCCCGATCCCTTCGTGGCGGTGAACGGGGATTCCTACTGGCTGAACGGGCCGGTCCCGGCGCTGCGGCGGCTCTTCGCGGCCTTCGATCCGGAGGCCATGGACGTGCTGCTGCTGGTCGCGCGCGCCGCCACGGTGGAGGGCGATGTCGGGCGCGGCGATTTCGCGCTGGACCCGCTGGGGCGCATCCGACGGCCGAAGGAGCGGGAGGTGGTGCCCTATACCTATGCCGGGGTGCAGGTGCTGCACCCCCGCCTCTTCGATGGCGCGCCGGAAGGGGCCTGGTCCATGAACCGCCTCTACGACAAGGCGATCGCGGCGGGGCGCGCCTTCGCCCTGGTGCATGACGGGGTGTGGTTCCATCTCTCCACCCCCGAAGACCTGGAACAGGCCGAACATCGCCTCCAACGCGGGCTGGTACGCTTCTTCTGAGGGCACGTGTCCGCCGGCCGGGCGGTGGCCCGGCCAATGTGAGCGGGGACGGGGATTGATCGCCGCGCGGTGGCAGGGGAAGACTAGCGCCGCCGCACGGACCCCAAGGTGCCCATGAGCCTTCCTCCCTTCTCCCGCCGTTCCCTGCTGCTGGCGGGAGCCGCCACGGTGGCCGCCCCGGCGGCGATCGCTCCCGGGGCCGGGGCCCTGGCTCAGACCAGTGCCGGCACCACCGGCACGGTGACGGAGCCGACGCGGATCAGGCTGCGCCTGCTGGAAACCACCGACCTGCATGTGAACGTCTATCCCTATGACTACTACCGGGACCGGACGGACGACACGGTGGGCCTGGCCAAGACGGCGACGCTGATCGCGGCGGCCCGGGCCGAGGCGAGGAACAGCCTGCTCTTCGACAATGGCGACGTGATCCAGGGCAGCCCGATGGGCGACTACATGGCCTATAGCCACGGGCTGAAGCCGGGGCAGGTGCATCCGATCATCGCCGCGATGAACAGGCTGGACTATCTCTGCGGCACGCTGGGCAACCACGAGTTCAACTACGGGCTGGACTATCTGGGCACCTCGCTGGCGGGGCAGAACTTTCCCAGCGTCTGCGCCAACGTGTTCAAGGCCGATGGTTCGCCGCTGGTCGCCCCCACCCGCGTCTTCGAGCGCGAGATGGTGGACGAGAAGGGGGGGCGGCGCCTGCTGCGGATCGGCGTGATCGGCTTCGTGCCGCCGCAGATCACGCAATGGGACAAGGCCAACCTCGACGGCAAGGCGACCACGCTCGACATCGTGGACGCGGCGGTGCGCTACGTGCCGGAGCTGCGGCGGCAATGCGACCTGCTGGTGGCGCTGTGCCATTCCGGCATCGCCGGCGGCGACCACCAGAAGGGCGACGAGAACGCGGCGCTGCACCTGGCGAAGGTGCCGGGCATCGACGCGATCCTCACCGGACACCAGCACCTCGTCTTCCCCGGCAAGGACTTCGCCAACATCGACGGCGTGGATGCCGCGCGCGGCACGCTGCACGGCGTGCCGGCGGTGATGGCGGGCTTCTGGGGCAGCCATCTGGGCGTGATCGACCTGGAGCTCGAAGGGCGGAACGGCGTCTGGAAGGTGGCGGACTTCAAGGTCGAGGCGCGGCCGATCTACGAGCGCAAGCCGGACCGCAGCATCGTGGCCCTGACCACGGCGGCGCCCGTGGTGCTGGAGGCGGCGAAGGCGGAGCACGAGGCGACACTCGCCTATGTGCGCCAGCCGGTGGGCGAGACCAAGGCGCCGATCAACAGCTACTGGGCGCTGGTGGCCGACGATCCCTCGGTGCAGATCGTGAGCAACGCGCAGACCTGGTACATCCGCGGTATCGCCGCCGGGTCGGGGCTGGACAAGCTGCCGCTGCTCTCCGCCGCGGCGCCCTTCAAGGCGGGCGGGCGCTCGGGGCCGGACTACTACACCGACGTGAAGCCGGGGCCGCTCGCCATCAAGGACATGGCGGATATCTACCTCTATCCGAACACCGTGCGCGTGGTGAAGGTCACCGGCGCGCAGGTGCGGGAATGGCTGGAGCGTTCGGCGGGCATCTTCAACCGGATCGACCCGTCCTCGACGGCCGAGCAGGAGCTGATCAACGCGAAGTTCCCATCCTACAACTTCGATGTGATCGACGGCGTGACCTATCGCATCGATGTGACGCAGGAATCACGCTACGACAACGACGGGAAGCTGGTGGCGCCCGGCGCGCACCGCATCCGGGACCTGCGCTTCGACGGCCAGCCGGTGGACGAGACGGCCGAGTTCCTGGTCGCCACCAACAACTATCGCGCCGGGGGCGGCGGAAACTTCCCCGGGGCGGACGGCAAGACCATCGTGCTCGACGCGCCGGACCTGAACCGCGACGTGATCGTGCGCTATATCGTCGAGCAGAAGAGCGTGGACCCGAAAGCCGACGGCAACTGGTCCATCGTGCCGCTGCCGGCGAATGCCGTGGTCTCCTACGTCACCTCCCCGGCGGCGGCCAAGGTCGCGCTGCCGGCGGGGCTGAAGGCGGAGCCGCTGGGCGATGCACCGGGCGGCTTCGCGAAGTTCCGGGTCTCCTTCGGCTGAGCGCCCTTTCGCCTGGACGCGGCGGCCCGGACGCGGTGCCCGCCGCCACCGCGGGGACGGGGGGCGCCCGGCCCTCGCGCCCCGGCCATGTCCTGTTTCCCATGAACCCGCCCGAACGAGCGAGGACCCTGCCCATGCGACGCCTGCTGCTGAGCGCGCTCTGCGCCCTTCCTGTGATGGCCGCGCTTCCCGTGCTGGCGCTGGCCGAGGAGATCAAGCCCGCCATCGTCTTCGACATGGGCGGCAAGTTCGACAAGTCGTTCAATGAATCCGTCCATAACGGCGCCCAGGCCTTCACCAAGGAGACGGGCATCGAGGTGCGGGAGTTCGAGCCGCAGAACGACACGCAGCGGGAGCAGGCGCTGCGCAACCTGGCGCGCCGCGGCCAGACGCCGATCGTGGCGGTGGGCTTCAACCAGGCGAGCGCGCTCAAGACCGTCTCGGCCGAGTTCCCGAAGCTGCATTTCGTGATCCTCGACACGGTGGTCGAGGCGCCGAACGTGCAGTCGATCGTCTTCCGCGAGGAGCAGGGTTCCTACCTCGCCGGCATGCTGGCGGCGCTGCGCTCGGGCACCGGCAAGGTCGGCTTCGTCGGCGGCATGGACGTGCCGCTGATCCGGAAGTTCGCCTGCGGCTATGGGCAGGGCGCCCGGGCGGCGAACCCGAAGGCCGAGGTGTTCCAGAACATGACCGGCTCCACGCCCACCGCCTGGAACGACCCGGTGCGCGGCGCGGAGCTCACGCGCTCGCAGATCGAGCGCGGCGCGGACGTGATCTTTCAGGCCGCCGGCGCCACCGGCCTCGGCGTGCTGCAGGCCGCCGCGGATGCGGGCAAGTACGGCATCGGCGTGGATTCCAACCAGAACCACCTGCATCCGGGCCATGTGCTGACCAGCATGGTCAAGCGCCTCGACGTCGCGGTGCAGAAGGCCTTTCAGGAGGCGCGTGAGGGCCGCTTCAAGCCCGGCACGCGCGTGCTGGGGCTGGAGGATGACGGCATCTCGCTCGCCTTCGACGACAACAACGCGAAGATCGTCACCGCCGAGATGCGCGCGAAGGTGGACCAGGCGCGGCAGGACATCGTGGCCGGCAAGATCAAGGTCCATGACTACATGACCGACAATTCGTGCCCGAACTGAGCGGGGACCGCCCCGGGACGATGGCCGGGGCCGCGCCCGGGAGAGTCTCCGGGGGAATTTCCAGGAGAATTCCTGGGGCGCCCGCCATCGAGCTGGTGGCGATCAGCAAGCGCTTTGGCGCGGTGCAGGCGAACCGGGCGGTGGACCTCACTGTCCACCGCGGCGAGATCCACGGCATCATCGGCGAGAACGGGGCCGGGAAATCGACGCTGATGTCGATCCTGAACGGCTTCTACACCGCCGATTCCGGCCACATCCTGGTCGGCGGGCGGGAGGTGCGGATCGCCACCAGCGCCGATGCCATCGCCCTCGGCATCGAGATGGTGCACCAGCACTTCATGCTGGTGGAGAGCTTCACCGTGCTGGAGAACGTCATGCTCGGCGCCGAGGGCGGCGCCCTGCTGGCGAAGGGTCGGGCCAGGGCGCGGGCGGAGCTGGGGCGGCTCGCCACGGAATACGGGCTCTCGGTCGATCCGGACGCGCTGGTCGGCGATCTGCCGGTGGGGGCGCAGCAGCGGGTGGAGATCCTCAAGGCGCTGTACCGTGGCGCCGAGGTGCTGATCCTCGACGAGCCGACCGGCGTGCTGACGCCGCAGGAGGCGGACGACCTGTTCCGCGTGCTCCGTGCGCTGCGGAGCCAGGGCAAGACGGTGCTGCTGATCACCCACAAGCTGCGCGAGATCATGGCGGTCACCGACCGCGTCTCGGTGATGCGGGCTGGGGAGATGGTGGCGCACCGGACCACGGCAGAGACCTCGGTGGAGGAGCTGGGCGAGCTGATGATCGGGCGCCGGCTGCGGCGCGACCGTTCCAAGCCGCCGGCGCGGCCGGGGCCGCTGCTGCTGGAGGTCGAGGGGCTGGGCCTGCGCGATGCCGCCGGGGTGGAGCGCCTCGCCGATGTCAGCTTCGCCCTGCGTGGCGGCGAGATCCTCGGCGTCGCGGGGGTGGCGGGCAACGGGCAGAGCGAGCTGCTGGAGGTGCTGGCCGGGATGCGTGTGCCGGGCTCGGGGCGCATTCGGCTGCGGGGAAAGGACATCTTTCCCGGCGCGATGCCCGGCCCGGCGGAGATGCGCCGCCGCCGCGTGGCGCATGTGCCGGAGGACCGGCTGAAGACCGGGCTGGTGCGCAGCTTTCCGGCGATGGATTCCGCGATCCTGGGCTATGAGCACGATCCCGCCTGGCGCCGCGCCGGGCTGCTGGACCCGGCGCGGATCGAGGCCCATGCGGAGCGGCTGATGCGCGAGCACGACGTGCGGCCGGTGGCGCCGCGGCTGCGTTCCGCGCTCTTTTCCGGCGGCAACCAGCAGAAGCTGATCATGGGGCGCGAGATCGGGCGCGACCCGGAGCTGATCCTGGTCGGGCAGCCGACGCGCGGGGTGGATATCGGCGGCATCGACGCGATCCACGCGCGGCTGCTGGCGGCGCGGGCGGCGGGCAAGGCGGTGCTGCTGGTCTCGGTGGAGCTGGACGAGGTCCTGCGCCTGTCGGACCGCATCCTGGTGATGTGCGGCGGGCGGGTGATGGGCGAGCTGCCGGCGGCGGAAGCCGACGAGGCGGTGCTCGGCCTGATGATGGCGGGCGCCGCGCGCGGGGACGGTGCGCGGGGCATGGGGACCGGAGGAACGGCATGAGCGGAGGCACGGCGGCGGAACTGCCGCGCTGGGCGGATCTGGTGCTGCTGCCGCTGGTGAACCTGTTCCTGGCGCTGCTGGTGACGGCGGGGGTGATCCTGGCGGTGGGGCAGCCACCGCTGGAGGCGCTGCGGGCGCTGGTGCTGGGCAGCCTCGGCTCCTTCGACGCGCTGGGCTACACGCTCTACTACACGACCGACATGGTCTTCGCCGGGCTGGCGGTGGCGCTGGCCTTCCAGTGCGGGCTGTTCAACATCGGGGGCGAGGGGCAGGCCTATATCGCCGGGCTGGGCGTGTCGCTGGCGGCGCTGAACCTGGAATTCCTGCCCGCGCCGCTGCTGGTCCCCGTGGCGATCCTGGCGGGCGCGGCCTTCGGGGGCGCCTGGGGCGCGGTGCCGGGCTGGCTGCAGGCCTATCGCGGCAGCCACATCGTCATCACCACCATCATGTTCAACTTCCTGGCCGCCTCGCTGATGGTCTACCTGATCGTGGACGTGCTGATCGCGCCTGGTTCCATGGCGCCGGAAACGCGCGAGTTCACCCAGGCGGCCTGGCTTCCCAAGCTGGGCTTCCTCGGCTTCTCGCCCCACGTGCCGGTGAACCTCGCCCTGCCGCTGGCGGCGCTCTGCGCGCTGGCGGTCTGGCTGCTGGTCTGGCGCACCCCCTGGGGCTACGGCGTGCGGGTCTCGGGCGTCAGCCCCGCCGTGGCCGCCTATGCGGGCATCGATGCCCGGCGGCAGATCGTGCTGGTCATGGCGCTGTCCGGCGCGCTGGCCTCGGGCGTCGCGGTGAACGAGCTGCTGGGGGCGCAGCACAAGCTGCTGATCGGCTTCACCGGCGGCTACGGCTTCACCGGCATCGCGGTGGCGCTGATGGGACGCAACCATCCCTTCGGCGTGGTGCTGGCGGCGCTGCTCTTCGGCGCGCTGACCCAGGGCGGGGCGGAACTGGCCTTCGAGATGCCGGAGGTGCCGGCGCAGATGGTGATCATGATCCAGGGCCTCGTGATCCTCTTCACCGGGGCGCTGGGCAACCTGTTCCGCCCGGCCCTGGCGCGTCTGCTGGCGCCGCGCGCGGCCCTTCCGGCGGAGCGCGCCTGATGGGGGAGCTCTGATGGAGGAGCTGGTCCTCCCCATGCTGGCGGCGACGCTGCGCACCGCGGCGCCGCTGATCCTGGCCGCGCTGGCGGGGCTGTTCACCGAACGCTCGGGCATCGTGGATGTCGGGCTGGAGGGCAAGATGCTGGTCGGCGCCTTCGCCGCCGCCGCCACGGCGGCGGTGACGGGCGACGTGCTGCTGGGCCTGCTGGTGGCCATGGCGGCCTCGCTGGCGCTGGGGCTGGTGCATGGCTGGGCCTGCATCACCCTGCGCGGCAACCAGGTGGTCTCCGGCATGGCGATCAACATCCTGGCCTCGGGGCTGACGGCGGTGCTGGCGCTGGCATGGTTCCGGCAGGGCGGGCAGACGCCGCCGCTGCCGGCCTCGGGACGCTTCCTGGGCATCGCCCTGCCGGGGGCGGCGGCGCTGGCGGATGTGCCGGTGCTGGGGCGATTCTATGCCGTGGTGGTCAGCGGGCAGACCCTGCCGACCTATCTCGCCCTGCTGCTGGTGCCGCTTTCCGCCTGGGTGCTGGGGCGGACGCGCTTCGGGCTGCGGCTGCGCGCGGCGGGGGAGAACCCGGCGGCGGTGGACACGGCGGGGATCTCGGTGTCCGGGCTGCGCTATGCCGGGGTGGTCATCGCGGCGCTGCTCTGCGGCATCGCCGGGGCGACGATCGCCACCGCGCAGGGGGCGGGCTTCGTGCGCGACATGGTGGCGGGGCGGGGCTTCATCGCGCTCGCGGCGCTGATCCTGGGCAAGTGGCGGCCGTGGCCGATCCTGCTCACCTGCCTGGGCTTCGGTCTGCTGGATGCGGTGGCGATCCGCCTCCAGGGCGTGCCGGTGCCGCTGATCGGCAGTTTCCCGGTGCAGGCGGTGCAGGCGCTTCCCTATCTGCTGACGGTGATCCTGCTGGCCGGCTTCGTCGGGCGTTCCGTGCCCCCGAAGGCGAGCGGGACGCCCTATGTGAAGGAACGCTGAGCATGTCCGGTCCCGATGATCTGGTATCGGCGGCGCTGGCGGCGCGGGGGCGGGCCTATGCGCCCTATTCCCGCTTCCAGGTCGGCGCCGCGCTGCGGACGGAGGACGGCGCCGTCTTCGCCGGCTGCAATGTCGAGAACGCCGCCTTCCCCGAGGGCACCTGCGCTGAGGCCGGGGCGATCGCCGCCATGGTGATGGGCGATGGCAGCCGGCGCATCGCCGAGGTGGTGGTGGCCGCCGAGGCGAAGGAGCCCTGCACCCCCTGCGGCGGCTGCCGGCAGAAGCTGCGGGAATTCGGCACGGCGGAGACCACCGTGCGGATGGTGGATGCGGCGGGGAAGACCGTGCTGCTGCGGCGCCTAGGCGAGTTGCTGCCGGACAGTTTCGGGCCCGGGAGCTTCATGGGGTGAGCGGGCCTCCCTTTGGGCCCGGCTCGGCGATGCTCAGCCAGGGCCAGCGGGCGCGGTAGGATTCCGCCTTGCGCCGAAACAGGTCGTGCCGGTTCCCGCTCAGCGGGTTCATGCGCAGGATGCCGGCCTCCAGGTCGCCGAAGCCGTCGGGGGCGTGGACCGCGCCCGTGGCGGCCTCGATGCCGATGCAGGTGCAGGCGACGAGGTAGCGGCCGATCCCGTCGCGGGCCGAGGTCAGGCGGGGATAGGGCGAGCCGAAGCGCTGCTCGTACCAGAGATGCACGCGGGCCTGGTTCTTCACCTCGATCACCGCGCCCATCCCGTCGCGCAGGTCGCGCGTGGCTTCCGCGACGCGCCGGATCACGGTGTCCTCGGCCTCCCAGGACAGGTCCCGGTCGTCGAAGTAGAAGACGTCGTAGTCCTTGACGCCCTGGCCGGCGGGCTGGCCGGAGCGATGGTTCCAGACGGCCTGGAACAGGCAGCCCGCCGTCAGGAAGCCCTGTGGCAGGCCCAGCGCCGGCAGGCGCTCCAGCAGCGCGGCGTTGACCGGGTTGGTCGAGATTCGGGCCAGGAAGGATCCGGCGGAAGCGTCCGCAGAGGGAGCGGAGAAAAACCGGGGCGATACCGGTCCAGCATGAGGCGAGTCTCTCCCCGGGGACAGGACTGGCGGCCGATCTGGCGGAAGAGGGCCGCGACGGACGGAAATGGCGTCCCTGCACTATGGTATATCCGGGCGATGGCCGGGGATCATGCCGCGCCGTGTATCTCCGCCCGAGGATTCGCCATGCGCATCTTCTCCGCTTGTCTGGCCCTGGAAACCAACACCTTCTCGCCGATGCCGACGAGCTACCGGAACTTCCTGGACCAGCAGGCCTGGCAGCCTGGCGAGCATCCGGCTGAGCCGACCATGCAGACGGCCGCCTTCTGGGTGACCCGTCGCCGTGCGGCGGCCGACGGGTACGAATTCATCCCTGGTTCCTGCTTCTGGGCCATGCCAGGCGGGATGGCCGGCCGCAGCGCCTATGAGCGGATGCGTGAGGAGATCCTGGCGCAGCTTCGTGCAGCGCTGCCCGTCGATGCCGTGGTGCTCGGCCTGCACGGCGCGATGGTGGCGCAGAACTATGACGACTGCGAAGCCGACCTGCTGGAGCATGTCCGCCGCATGGTCGGTCCGGAGGCGGTGATCGGCGTCGAGCTCGACCCGCATTGCCACCTCACCGTCCGGCGCTGCGAGATCGCGGACATCATCGTCCTGTACAAGGAGTACCCGCACACCGATTTCGTCGAGCGTGGCGAGGAACTGCTCGACCTGGTCCTGGCGACCCTGCGCGGGCAGATCCGCCCGGTGATGTCGCTCTGGGACTGCCGGCTGATCGCCTCCTTTCCCACCACCGAACAGCCGATGCGCGGGCTGGTCGACCGCGCGATGGCGCTGGAAGGCCGGGCGGGCGTGCTTTCCATTTCGCTGGGCCATGGCTTCCCTTCGGGCGACGTGCCGGAGAGCGGCGCGCGGGTGCTGGTCGTCACGGATGATGCCAAGCCTGTGGGCGACCGCCTGGCCCGCGAGTTCGGCGAGGCCATGGCCGCGATTCATGCCCACCCCGCGAAGCGCTTCCTGGAGCCGGCGGAAGCGGTCGCCGAGGGGCTGCGGCTTGCCGCGACGGCGGAAGCGCCCGTGACCATTGCCGATACCTCGGACAATGCCGGCGGCGGTGCTCCGTCGGACAACACCACATTCCTGCGCCTGCTGACCGAGGGTGGCATCGCTGGTGCCTCGGTCGGACCGATCTGGGATCCGCTTGCGGTCCGCCTGGCCTTCGACGCCGGGCCCGGCGCGAGGATGCGCCTGCGGATCGGAGGCAAGGCCTGCTGGGCCTCGGGGCAGCCGCTGGATGCGGAGGTGGAGGTCCTGTCCTGCGTTCCCGAGGCATATCAGAGCTTTGCCGGCGGGCCGGTCGATCTCGGGGATGCCGTCGGGATACGCACCGCGACAGGGGTTGGTGCCGTGCTGACGTCCCGGCGCCGCCAGGCGATGGGCCATGACCTTTTCTCGAACATGGGAATCGACCCGCTCGGCGAGCGGCTGCTGGTGGTGAAGTCCAACCAGCATTTCCATGCGTCCTTCGCGCCGATCTCAGCCACGGTGCTCTACGCGACCGGCGACGGGCTCCTGGCCACGGATTACCGCCGCTATCCCTGGTCGAGGGTGGCCCGCCCGATCCGGCCGTTGGATACGGAGGTGGAGGGGCGGCTGCTCCTGTGAACCTCGCACCTCCTCCCGGCCCGCATCGCCGTGGCGCGGGCGGTGCCCGGCGTCAGTTCGTCGTCTGGATCATCTCGCGCACCACCGGATAGATCTCGTTCGCCCAGCGGCGGCCGTTGAAGACGCCGTAATGGCCGACGCCGGTCTGCAGGTGGTGGCGCTTCATCGTCACGGGGATGCCGCTGCACAGGTCCAGCGCCGCCATGGTCTGGCCGATGCCGCAGATGTCGTCGTTCTCGCCTTCCACGGTCAACAGGGCGGTGCGGCGGATCGCCTCCGGCCGCACCTTCCTGCCGCGCCACTGCATGGTGCCGCGCGGCAGCTCGTTCTCCTGGAAGGCGGAACGGACGGTCTGCAGGTAGAATTCGGCGGTGAGGTCCATCACCGCGAAATACTCCTCGTAGAAGCGCCTGTGCGCCTCGGTCGCGGCCAGCGCCCCGGCGGCGATGTTCTCGTACTGCGTGGCGAAGGCGCGGGCGTGCCGGTGCAGGTTCATCGACATGAAGGCGCTGAGCTGGGTCGTGCCGGGATAGACGCGCCGCCCATGCCCGGCGAAGCGCCAGGGCACGGTGTCGATCAGGCTGCGCTCGAACCACTCGATCGGCCTGGACTGGGCGAGGCGGTTGACCCCGGTGGGATTCCGCCGCGTGTCGATCGGCCCGGCCATCAGCGTCATGGAGCGCGGCTGGTGCCGGTTGCGGGCCTGCGCCATGACCGCGACGGCGGCCAGCACCGGCACCGCCGGCTGGCAGACGGCCAGGACATGGGTGGGCGCACGCTCCTCGCCGCCCATCTCCTCCAGGAAGCGGATGATATGTTCGATGCAATCGTCGAGGTCGAAGCGCCCGGCTTCCAGCGGCACGTCGCGGGCATTGGCCCAGTCGGTGATGTAGACGTCGTGGTCCTGCAGCAACACCTGCACCGTGCCGCGCAGCAGGGTGGCGAAATGCCCAGACATCGGCGCCACCACCAGCACGCGCGGCTGCGGCAGGTCGCTGTCCTTGCGGAGATGCAGCAGCCGGCCGAAGGGGGTGGCGAAGACCTCCTCCTCTTCGATCGCCACCAGGGCATTGCCGGCCCGGACGGGAGCGAGGTGGAAGGCCGGGCGCTTGTGGGTGACGCGGAGCTCGGACAGGACCTCCAGCGCCGCCGAGGCGCGGCGAAGCAGGGGTGCCCCCGGCTGCAGCGGATGCAGCGGGCGCAGCAGCGGCGCCAGCCCATGGGCGAGGCCCTGCCAAGGGGCAAGGAGATCGGTCCCGAACTGGTAGAGCGCGTAGTTCATGGGTCCGATCGGTCTCCGCGCTGGACCATGGGCCGGGCCGGGGCAGGCTGCACCCGCCGGAAGGGTTTGCTGCGACGCAGCATATAGCAGCCGCACCGGAACGCCCAGGCGAAACGCATCCCGGCGGAACGGAACGCGGGGCGGGGCCGGTTGCGGCCGGTGCTGTCGGCCCTGGGAAGCGCGCGATTCCCTGGCGGTGCCGAAGTGCCTAAGCTGTGTGGTGTCGGATTCAGGACCGGAGGCCGGGTGCCATGGCGGATGCCAGATTGCTGATCAGCAGTCGCAACTATTCCTCCTGGTCGCTGCGCGGCTGGCTACTCTGCCGCCTGGCGGGGCTGGAGGTCGAGGTTTCCGTTGCGGCGGCGGACGATCCTGTGGCCCGGGCGGAACTGCTGATGCGCTCCTCCTCCATCCTGCTGCCCTGCCTGATCCATGGCGAGGTCACGGTCTGGGACACGCTGGCCATCGCCGAATACCTGAACGAGACCTTCCCCAAGGCTGGTCTGCTGCCGGAGAACCGGGCGGCGCGGGCACGCAGCCGCTCGATCTCGGGGGAGATGCATTCCGGCTTCTCGGCGCTGCGCTCCTCGCTGCCGATGAACCTGCGGGCGCATGTGCCGGACTTCACACTGTGGTCGGGGCCGAAGGCCGATATCGATCGAATCCTGACGATCTGGAACGAGTGCCTGGAAAAATGGGGCGGGCCCTGGCTCTTCGGCGCTCGGCCCGGAATCGCCGATGCCATGTACGCGCCGGTGGTGACACGCTTCCTGACCTATGGCGTCCGCCTGGACGGCGCCGCGGCTCGCTATGCCGACACCATCATGTCCTGGCCGGACATGGCCGAGTGGGTCGCCGCCGCGAAGGCCGAGCCCGAGCATGTCACGGAGCTGGACCTGGAAGCCGAGTTCTGAACCAACCGGGGCCAAGGCGGGGCGTATGTCCCGTCTGGCACCGCCCTGTCCCCGGCGGCCCGCCACGAAGCGCGATGCGGCCCGGGAAGGCCGGCACCCGTATCAGGTCCCGGCGGCACCCATCCTGGCGAGCAGGGCGCGGACCCGGTCGGGCGGCAGCGAGACCACGACCGGCCGCGGGCCATTGAGCCGGAAGCGCAGCGGCTGGTTCACCGCCGCGGCCGCCCGCAGGTCCACCTCCGGGATGAAGCTGGCCACGGTTTCCGTGTAGAGGCAGCTCCGCCCCGAGGGGCCCTGGCCGCAGCGCAGCGTGTGGTCGATCTCCCGGATCGGGGCGGGGGGATGGTTGGCGATGCTGATGCTGTCGAAGCGCTGTCGCCCCGGGCCGGCATAGGTCACCTCCACCGTGGCGCGGAAGACCCTTTCCCGTGCGTCCTGCCTCGCCCGCCCGGCGCCCAGCGCGGTCAGGACGCGGGGCAGGGGTGGGCCGTCCGGGTATTCCTCGATCCTGGGAGTGACGCTGTAGACCAGGAAGGGCTGGCCCGGCTCGTCCGTGACCTGCACCGAGACCGGCTCCTGCGGCGGCAAGGGCTGGCCCGGCACGATCGGCGGCTGCGGCGTGGCGCAGGCGGCCAGCAGCAGGGCCAGGCCAAGCGGTGCGGATGCCGGGAAGACGCGGGTGCGGGGGGCCATCCAGGATCAATGGCACCGGTGCAGGGCTCGCGGCAAGGCGGCTCGCGGCCACCGGGTCCGGGACGGGGCGGAGTGCCCTTCCGTCGGGGCGGCACCCAGAGGGGGAAGGCGGCGGCCTGCACCGAGGGAGGACCGATCCCCTGGACGCCGGGCGGCGCCCGCGCGACAGAAGGGCGGGACAGCCGAGGGAGAATGCGGGATGAGGGCCTATCTGGCCGGGCCGGACGTGTTCCTGCCGAAGGCGCGTGAGCATGCGCGCCGCAAGACCGAGATCTGCGCCCGCTATGGCATCGCCGGGCGCCCGCCGCTGAACGAGGATGCGGAAGGGCTGGCGGCCGAGACAACCTGGCTCGGCATCTATCGCAAGGATGTGGCGATGATGGAGGAATGCGACATCGTGATCGCGAACCTCACGCCCTTCCGCGGTCCTTCCGCCGATTCGGGCACGCTGGTGGAGATCGGCTGGTTCCTGGGGCGCGGCAAACCGATCTTCGGCTATTCGAACAGCGCCAGCCTGTTCGAGACGCGCAGCCGCACACAGGTCGCGGCGCTGCCGGACCCGCTGGAGGGCATCACCATCGAGGGCTTCGGGGCGCCCGACAACCTGATGATCCCTGGCGCGGTGCTGGATGGCGGTGGGCTGCCGATGGTGCTGCCGCCGGATGGACGGGACCGGGCCTTCGATGCGCTGGACGTGTTCGAACTCTGCGTGGCGCAGGCGTCGGAGAAGCTGGGCCTGCGGCGAGGCTAGTCTGGGCGCCTGGGGCGCTGTGGTCCCCCCGGGGCGAGGACGGGGCGTGGGCCAGCTTCCCCCGCTCCATGCCGCCCCGCGGCGATCCGCCCTAATGGTCGCGGCCGCGTCCGGTCTTGGCCTGCAAGGCATCGATCCGCTTCGAGGCGTCCGCCTTGCTGAGCTTCGGGTCGAACTCCTCGCCGGCCTCCTCGCTCAGCGTCTTGAGATAGCTCGCCTGGGCGCCGGTCATCGCCTCGTCGCCGGTGGTCCAGTTGTCCGGATCCTTTACCGTGTTGGAGCCGGGATCGGGATCCGTCTTGGGATTCTCCGCCGTTTCCTGGGCCGCATTTTGGGCGGCTCCGGCGTGTGGACCGTGCTTCTGAGCCATGGATCTGGCATCCTCGTGTTGATTGTTCTCCAAACGTTCGTGTCCGGTCCGGGTTTCGCCGCCTCACCAGGGCACCACCCCGATGCGGAACACCCGACGAGGAATGAAGGAAGAGCCCATGAACAGCCCTGTGGACGGCGAGGCGGGGAACCAGGGCGTGGCCGGGCCACTGGCCGGCCGCCGCGTCGCGGTGCCCGAAACGCGCGAGCTGGAGACCATGTCCCGGATGCTGGAGCGCCAGGGCGCCTCGGTGCTGCGCTGCCCGCTGGTCGCCATCCTCGACCTGGAGGACACGGCGCCTGCCGAGGCCTGGCTGCGGCGCTTCATCGACACGCCGCCGGACGACCTGATCCTGCTGACCGGAGAGGGACTGTCGCGCCTGCTGGGCGTGGCGGAACGGTCCGGGCTGACGGAGGGCTTCCGTGCCGCGCTGCCCGGGGTGCGCCGCATCGTGCGCGGGCCGAAGCCGACGGCCCGTCTGCGAAGCCTGGGCCTGGGGCCCGACATCTCCGCGGCCACGCCCACCACGGCCGGGGTGATCGCCGCGCTGGAGCCTCTGCCGCTGGAGGGGCGGCGCATGGCGGTGCAGCTCTATCCCGACAATCCCAACGAGGCGCTGCTGGGCTTCCTGCGTGACCGCGGCGCCCGGCCCGATCCGGTCGTGCCCTATGCCTATGCCTCGAAGGAGGATGACGGGCGTGTCCTGGCGGTGATCCGCGAGATGGCGGCGGGGGCGGTGGACCTGATCGCCTTCACCTCCTCCCCCCAGGTGCGGCGCCTGCGCGAGGTGGCGAAGGCCAGCGGCGAGGAAGCGCTGCTGGCCGAGGCCCTGGCCCGCACCCGCATCGCCGCCGTGGGCCCGCTGGTGGCGCGGGCGGTGGAAGAGGCTGGCGGCCATGTCGCCATGCAGCCGGGCGAGAACTTCCACCTCAAGCCGATGGTGGGCGAGATCGTCGCGGCGATCGGCTGATCCGGAGGGACGGCTGCCCCTGGGCACCGCGGCCGGTGCCTCCCGTTCCGGCGTTGCGCTGTCCCCGGGGGCAAGGCTCCGCCTTTCCCCCGGACCCCCTATCCGCCAGGACCCTGAGGGTCCTGGACCTCCCGTTCGCTGGTGCTCGCTGATGCCGGATCGCGCCGGAGAGCATGGCTTTCCGGCGGGCAGCCACCCAAGCGCAATGCCCGAAGCCCTGGCACCCACCGGCCGGTGTCGCGCGTGGAGGTGGCCAGGACCGTCGCCCAGGGGATTTGCGGAGCGGATGGGAGGGGCTTCAATGCCGTGCATGAGCCAGACCGCGCACCGCCTCGACCGAGTCCTCGGCAGCCTGCCCGACCGCTATGCCGGTCCTGGGGGCGCGGTGGCGGTGCTGCGGGACGGACGGGTGGTGGCGAGCCGCTGCTGGGGCTGGGCGGATGCCGAAAAGCGCCTGCCCTTCACGGAGCGGACACCCTTTCTGGTCTGTTCCATCACCAAGCAGTTCACCTGCGCCCTGCTGCTCGACCTCTTTCCCGACCCTTCGGTGCTGGACGAGGAGATCCGTCGGCTGATGCCGGATCTGGCGGGGGAAGCGCCCGGCATCCTCGATCTCTGCCACAACCAGTCGGGGCTGCGGGACTACTGGGCCCAGGCGATGCTCTGCGGCGCGCCGGTGGAGGGGCATTTCGGCCCGGAGGAGGCGCGCTGGCTGATCGGGCGGACGCGGAGCCTGCATTTCAGGCCGGGCACGCGCTTCTCCTACGTCAACCAGAACTTCCGCCTCCTGTCCGAGATCATCGAGCGCCGCACGGGGCGGGGTTTCGCCGCGCTGCTGCGCGAACGCATCCTCGACCGCGCAGGCATGCCACGGGCCGGGCTGAACCCGGATACCTCGGCGGTGCGGGACGGCACGGTCGGCTATGAGGGCTCCCTGGCGGGCGGCTTCCGCGTGGCGGAGAACCATATCCACTGGACGGGCGATGCCGGCCTCGCCGCCTCGCTGGAGGACATGATCGGCTGGGAGCGCTTCATCGACGCGACCCGGGACGAGGCGGACGGGCTCTACAACCGGCTTTCCGCGCCGGTCGCCTTCCGCGACGGCAGGACCGCCGCCTATGGTTTCGGCCTGGGGCGTGGCGCGCTGCTGGGGCGCCAGGTCACCGCCCACGGCGGCGGGCTGCGCGGCTGGCGGAGCTTCCGCGCCCATGCGGCGGCGGAACGGGTTTCCGTCGTGGTGCTGTTCAACCACATGGCCGATCCCCGCGCTGCCGCCGCCGAGCTCTTCGGCGCGCTGCTGGACCTGCCCGCCGATCCGGCGGCAGCGCCCGTCGATGCAACCCTGGCCGGCTGCTACCTGGAGCCCGAGACGGGGCTGGCGACGCGGGTGGAGGCGATGCCGGACGGGCGCCTGCGGCTGGGCTTCTCGGGCGGGGCGGAGATCCTTTCGGCCTGCGTGGAAGGCGGTGCCGCCAGTGCCGCGAGCCGCCTGTTCCGCGAGGGCGATGCCGTCATCCTGGAGCGTGCCGGCGATAATCTCCGGACCCGGCTGGAGCCGCGCGGTGGCGAGCCAGGCTCCGGCTTCGAGGGGCGCTTCCGCTGCGAGGAACTGGCGGCGGAGCTGACCATCGCCGCGTCGGGCGGGGCGCTCTACGGCGCCTTTTCCGGACGGCTGGGGGAGGGGATGATGCAGCCGCTGCTGCCCTTCGCCCAGGACATGCTGTTGCTGCCCTGTCCCCGCGCGCTGGACTTCGCCCCGCCCGGCGACTGGACCCTGCGTGCCCTGCGCGATGCCGCTGGCGAGGTCGCGGAGATCCGCGTCGGCTGCTGGCTGGCGCGCGGCCTGCCGTTCCGGCGGATCGCGGCGGGATAGGCTTGGCCTGGCCGGCGGATGGAAGGCGGATCGCGCGCCACGAGGGCCGGATCGGTGGGCGGAGGCATACGAGGGCGGCTCCCAAACGTTGCTCCCGAATGCGGGGCATGTCGCCCCGGTATCCGGAGAAGCCCGATGAGCGATGCACGCAAGCCAGGGGGTAGCGGTGCCGAGGACCCGACCAAGGCTGAGGATTCCAGCCACACGCCCGAGGGAGCGCCGACCGACAAGGCCCATGAGGATGCCGGCGACGGGACACTGGCCGGCTCCACCCCGGCCGGGCTGACGCTGGAACAGCTGCGGGAGCAGGCCCGCAGCGACAAGACGGATGACGGTGGCACCGGCTGACGGCCCGCCCTTACCCCTGCGCCGTCGCGGCGGCCCTGTGCTGTTCCGCGCCGGCCCGGGCCGCTTGGCGCACGGCCTCGAAGAGACGGTGGGCGCGCCGTGCATCAGCCAGGGCACGGTGCTCCGGCGGGCCGAGCGCTTCGTCCGCCTGCCGGGCCTCGGCCACGATCCGCCGGACCTGTTCGGCACGCTTCGCCGCGGCAAGGCCGGCTTCGCGGAGGATGCGGTCGGCCTCGGCCTCCTCGGCGGCATCCGTGTCGCCCAGACGCAGCGCATGGCGCGGCAGGCCAGCCGCCCGGAGCAGGCGGCTGAGCCATTGCCCGTCCCAGGACGGGGCACTGGCCAGGATCTCATGCCCTGCCAGGGCCTCCATCATCCGCGTCGCGACCGCTCCGGGCGCTTCGCCCTCGGCCTCCAGCCGCGCGCGGGACAGGCGATGGATCGCCTCGGCCTCCTCCGACCAGACAGTCCAGTCCGGGGCCGGGCGGATCAGGTGCGCTTCCTCCGCGCCGTCCTCCAGGACCCAGCCGACCTCGACCGGAAAGCCGCCCTTCTCCAGGGAGGATGCCTCGAAATCCAGGAATGCCTTCATGCCGCCTCGCCCCGCGCCGGCCTTCCGGCCGCTCCGGAAGGCTCCCCTCTAACGGCCAGGACAGTGGCAGGGTGCAATCCGCACCGTCATCCGCCGTGCACAGACGCCATGGTTGGGGGCCTGCTGCGGCCTCGCGTTGCGCTTGTGGTTTCCCCCCCCCGGGCGGGGGGCCAGTGACGGTGCGTCAGGCGCCCGGCGGGCGGGAGCCGAGTTCGCGCAGGCAGGCTTCCTCGGTCACGCGGCCGGTTCCGGCGGCGCGTGCCGCGGCCCAGGCGACCAGCATCTCGCGCCCGCTCGGGTAGAGGATCAGGTCAAGCTGGCAGCGCTGGCCGCTGTAGAGCCAGATTTCCGCCGGCCCCTCGACCCGCCGGAAGACCGGCTGGCCCAGGGCGGCGCGGACGGCGGGGCCCGTCTGGCCACGCAGGCTCGCCACGCTGGCGGGCGGGACGCCGGGGCGCAGCGCCATGGCGGGCTGCACCGCCGCCGGTTCCGCCTTTCCGCCTGCCGCCCCGGCGGGAAGCGGGTTCTCGCCGGACACGGCGATCAGGCTGGCGCGGTAGTTCCGCATCACCTCGTCCAGGACCGCGCTGCGGTCCGGCAGCCCGTCCGCCGGTCCCGCGCAGGCGGCCAGCAGGGGCGCCGCAAGGAGCGCAAGAAGAAGGGGGCAGGCCCTGAAGAGCCCGCCCCCTTGCTTCCGGTGTGCGGCGGCACGGTGCCGCCCCATGGATCAGACCTCGGCGGGCTCGGCGCTGGGGAAGGCCGGCACGCCCATGCGCGGCGGGTTGTTGTCCGTCAGCATCTCCATGCGGCCGGAAAGCTGGCCGCCATCCTCGACCTGCAGGCGGCGGCAGCGGGCCACGCCCAGCACCCGGCCGGTGGCGCGGATGACGAGGTTGCCGCGGGCGGTGATGGTGCCGTCGAACACGCCGGCGACCTCGGCGTTCTCGACCTCGACCTCGCCCTTGAACACGCCGGTGCCGCTGATGTTCAGCTCATGGGCGTGGATCATCTGGCTCTCGACCGTGCCCTCGACCACCAGGCGCTCGGCATCCGAGACGGTGCCCTGCAGGCTGATGCCCTTGCCGACCACGAGGGTGCGGCGCTCGGCCTCCTGCGGCGCCTGCGGGCGCTGCGGCGCGGCCGAGGCGGGCAGCGGGCCACCCATGGGGCCGGACGGCGCGCCGGGGCGCGGCTGCGCGCCGGGGAAGGGGCTGGGCTGGGCGTTGGGCGCGTTGTTCATTCCGGGATTCATCCCTCCGGGGTTCATGCCTTGGGGCAGGCCCGGCATGGCGTTCGGCTTCGGCGGCAGGCTCATGGCGGGGTCCTTGGCGGCGGCGCCCGCCGGCGGCGCCGGGCGGAAGGGCGGCACGGTCAGTTCTGGATCACGGGCAACAGGCACTGCGGCCGACGAAGCCTCGGGCGCGGGTGGAACAGCATCCTCCCGCTTGCGTCGGAAGACGGACATGAAGCTGCTCCCCCTTTTTTGCGTTGAGCACCCACCGGAACGGTCTCCCCTCGGCCCGGCGGTCCCGGCTGGCGCGGCCCCCGCCGCGCACTTCCGGGACCCACCGGCTAGCACGCTGGCGTGACGATCATCAATTGTGGCTGATCGGCACGGCAGGTGTGGCAGAATCGCCATCCCAGCCCAGGGAGGCGGAATCCCCCCGGCATGCTGACGTCCGGCGCCATGCCTGCTACGCCCGCATTCCCATTCCGGAGTCCGCGCATGACCGCCCCGTCCCTCGACATCCTCGGCATCGGCAATGCCATCGTGGATGTGATCGCCCGCGCCGAGCCGGAGCTGCTGCGGCGGCAGGGCCTGACGCCGGGCGAGATGCGGCTGGTCGACACCGCCGAGGCCGATGCGCTCTACGCGGTGATGGGGCCGGGGACGGAGAGCAGCGGCGGTTCCGCCGGCAACACCTGCGCCGTGGCGGCGGGGCTCGGGGCGAAGGTGGGCTATCTCGGCAAGGTTGCCGACGACCAGCTCGGCCAGGTCTTCGCGCACGACATGCGGGCCATCGGCGTGCACTTCCCGACCGCGCCCTCGACCGGCGGCACGCCCACCGCGCGTTGCCTGATCCTGGTGACGCCGGACGGGCAGCGGACCATGAACACCTATCTCGGCGCCTGTGTCGAGTTCGGTCCCTCCGACGTGGACGAGGCCGCCGTGCGCGGGGCCAAGGTGACCTACATGGAGGGCTATCTCTTCGACCCGCCGGCGGCGCAGCAGGCCTTCCGCGTCGCCGCCGACATCGCCCGGGCGGCGGGGCGGGAGGTCTCGATCACCCTGTCCGACCCCTTCTGCGTCAGCCGCCACCGCGACGCCTTCCGCGCCTTCGTGCAGGAGCGCACGGATATCCTCTTCGCCAACGAGACCGAGATCCTGAGCCTCTACGAGACGGAGAGCTTCGAGGAGGCGCTGGCGGCGGCGCAGCGCGAGGTGCGGGTGGCCGTGCTGACCCGCAGCGAGAAGGGCAGCATCGTGGCCATGGACGGACAGGTGCACGAGGTCGCCGCCGTGCCGACGCAGGTGGTGGACACGACCGGCGCGGGCGACGCCTATGCGGCGGGCTTCCTGGCCGCCCATACGCGCGGCCTGCCGCCAGGCGAATGCGGCCGCTGGGGCAGCGTCGCGGCGGCGAAGGTCATCGCGCATTTCGGCGCCCGGCCGCAGGTGGACCTAAAGGCGCTGGTCGGCCTGGGGTGACCTTTTCCAAGGGGTGGCGCCTCCCTCGGGAAGCGGCTTTCCCAGGGCGCCGCCCGCGTCCCTGCCACCCCGGCGCGCGGAAGCGCCATGCTTCCGCCCCCATGCCGCCATGCGACGGGGACAAGGTGGCAACCTTCCCGCGCCGGGGTGGTTGATCGCCCGTGTCCCCCCGGACGAACCCGAGCTCCGATGAGGAGAGAACCATGCCCAGAGCCTTGATCCGCCTTGCCGCGACCACGGCCATGCTGGCCGGGCTGGCGGCCTGCGCCGGCGACAGGCCGCCCGGCACCGGGGCCGCGGCGGCGACGGCGCCCTATTCGGCGGGCCTCGCCCCGACCGAGCTCGTGCCGGGACGGGACATGGACCGCCCACTGAGCTCCCTGCGCCCGAGCCGCGACGGCATGGAGCCGACGGTGGACGCCAATTCGCCGGCCCGGATCACGGACTGATCCGTGGCGGGCCCGGCGGGCCACGACGGCCCGCCGGAACAGAGCCGGGGCGTTGGCGCGAGGCGCGCCACCGTGGCCGGCCCTTCCTTCCGATCCGTTGTTGGCCCAGCTTGCGCTTCGCCGGATCGGATTCCGCGGAAGCCGGCCCATGCCGGGTTTTCCGCTCTGGTCTCGACACGACGACCGGAAGAAACGAGGAGAAATCATGTCCACGCGCTTCCTATCCCTTTCCCTGGGCGCGATGGCGCTCTCGGCAGTGGCGCTGACGGCTCCGATGGCGGCCTGGGCGCAGGGTGCCGCCGGCGAGATGCAACGCGCCCACGGAAACCCGTCTGCCATGCCCACGCTGCCCGGGCAGGACCGGATCGCCCATGAGGCGGATCAGGCCGACATCAACGACATCCACGGCTTCCTGACCTCGGCCCGTGCCGCCGTGGCGCGGCGCCAGTTCGGCCAGGCCAACGAGTTCGTGGAGCGGGCGGAAAGCCGTATCCTGACCCGCAGCCTTTCGGCGACGGCGCCCAGCGCCTCCGCCGCCAATGCCGAGGTCCTGGCCCGGGCGGCCCGGCCCTATGAGGGCCCGGTGGTGCGGGCGCTGTCCCAGGCGCGGGCCGCGCTGATGCGGCGTGACGCCCGGGCCTCGCTGGCCGCGCTCGACGAGGCCGATGCGGCGCTCTCCCGCCCGGCCGCGCCGCCGCCCGGCATGCGCCCGGCTTCACCGCCGCCCCCTGCGGGCTCCATGCAGCCCCCGTCTCCGGGCAGCCTGTCGCCCCCGATGCGCTGAGGCTGGGGAGGGCCGGCCGGGCAGGTTCCCGGACCGGCCTCCGCCCGAACGGCTGTCCGGGAAGTTTTCTTGATCTTTCCCGGATGGCGGGCTCCGGACCGGCTTCCCAGGGCGCGCTTTCTGGGGTCTGATACGGCCGGAGCCCGCCTTTCCCGACCTTGGGAACAGGCGCGCGCGTCTGTGGCGAGCCCGGTGCAAGGCTTCAACCCTCGCTTTTTGCCGCACGGTCGCCTATTTGTGTGCCGCAACATGGCGCTGTCGGGGCATTTCCGGCTTGCGCAACGCTACCGGGACATCCCTGCTCATGGAACTTCGCAACGTCGCGATCATCGCGCACGTCGACCACGGCAAGACCACGCTCGTCGACAACCTGCTGAAGCAGGCCGGCGCCTTCCGCGCCAACCAGGCCGTGGCCGAGCGCGCCCTCGACCGCAACGACCTGGAGCGCGAGCGCGGCATCACCATCCTCGCCAAGTCCACGGCGGTGGAGTGGAAGGGCGTCAAGATCAACATCGTGGACACGCCGGGCCACGCCGATTTCGGCGGCGAGGTCGAGCGCATCCTCTCCATGGTCGATGGCGCCATCGTGCTCTGCGACGCCGCCGAGGGGCCGCTGCCGCAGACCAAGTTCGTGCTGACCAAGGCGCTGGCCCGCGGGCTGAAGCCGATCGTGGTCATCAACAAGGTGGACCGCCAGGACGCCCGCCCGGACGAGGTGCACAACGAGGTCTTCGACCTCTTCGCCGCCCTCGGCGCGACGGACGAGCAGCTCGACTTCCATACCATGTTCGCCTCGGGCCGCCAGGGCTGGGCCGACCTGACGATGGACGGGCCGCGCAAGGACCTGTCGCCGATGTTCGACCTGATCCTGAGCCATGTGCCGGCGCCGAAGGTCGATCTCGACAAGCCCTTCGCCATGAACGCCTCGATCCTGGAGGCGGACAACTTCCTCGGCCGCATCCTGACCGGCCGCATCGAGCAGGGCACCGCCAAGGTGAACATGCCGGTCCGCGTGCTGCGCCAGGACGGCACGGTGGTCGAGACCGGCCGCCTGACCAAGCTGATGACCTTCTCCGGCCTGGACCGCGTGCCGGTGGAGGAGGTGCAGGCGGGCGACATCATCGCCATCGCCGGCCTGTCCGACGCCACCATCCCGGACACCATCGCCTCCCCCGAGGTGACGGAGCCGCTGCCGGCCATCCCGGTCGATCCGCCGACCCTGAGCATGACCTTCCGCATCAATGACGGCCCGCTCGGCGGCCGCGAGGGCAAGAAGGTCACCTCCCGCCAGATCCGCGACCGTCTCTTCAAGGAGACCGAGGGCAATGTCGCGATCCGCGTGAAGGACAGCGAGGAGGCCGACAGCTTCGAGGTTTCCGGCCGCGGCGAGCTGCAGCTCGGCGTGCTGATCGAGACCATGCGGCGCGAGGGCTTCGAGCTCACCATCGGCCGCCCGCGCGTGCTGACCCGCGAGAACGAGGAGACCGGCGAGCGCGAGGAGCCCTTCGAGGAGGTGCTCGTCGATGTGGACGAGGAGTTCTCCGGCGTCGTCGTGGAGAAGCTCTCCATGCGCAAGGGGCAGATGCAGGACATGCGCCCCTCGGGCGGCGGCAAGGTGCGCCTCACCTTCCACATGCCCTCGCGCGGCCTGATCGGCTACCACGGCGAGTTCCTGACGGACACGCGCGGCACCGGCATGATGAACCGGCTCTTCCTGGGCTATCAGCCCTGGGCCGGGCCGATCGAGGGCCGCCGCAACGGCTCGCTGATCAGCAATTCCGATGGCGAGGCGATCCAGTACGCCCTGTTCTACCTGCAGGAGCGTGGCACGCTCTTCGTCGATCCGGGCGTGAAGGTCTATGTGGGCCTGATCCTCGGCGAGCACTCCCGGGACAACGACCTGGAAGTGAACCCGATCAAGGAGAAGAAGCTCACCAACATCCGTGCCGCCGGCAAGGACGAGGCGCTTCTCCTGACCCCGCCCCGCCGGATGAGCCTGGAGCAGGCCATCGCCTATATCGAGGAGGACGAGCTGGTGGAGGTGACGCCTTCGGCGATCCGCCTGCGCAAGCGCTACCTCGACCCGCATGAGCGCAAGAAGCACGCCCGCCGCTCGGAGAGCGCCGCGGCGTAACAGCCGGGGCCTTTGTGCCCCGGTCGATTTCGGAAAGGGCGGCGCATCGCCGGATGCGCCGCCCTTTCTGTTTCGGGCGCCGCCCTGCCCCCGAGCGGGCCGCCATGAGGCGCGGCGCCCAGGGCCGGCGGCCGCCGCGCCTGGATCAGGCGAACTCGCCGCGCAGGAAGCCCAGTGCCGGTAGGGGGGACCATTTGCGTGGCAGGTCGGCGCGGCGGATCGGTGCCACGCTGTAATGCGGCACGGGCTGCTGGCTGCTGCGCAGGAAGGTGGCGTAGGCGCGGACCTGTTGCTCGCGCCAGCTGCGGTCCGCCAGGGCGGCGTCGCGGCTGGCGTAGATGTTCGCGATGCGGCTGGTCTTGCCGACCGAGGCGATCACCGCCCAGATCTTGTCTTCCGGGGAACCGCGGAGGGAGGGACCCTGTGCGGGCCGCAGACTGACGACTTCGCTCATTCCCCGCATCTAAGCGCGCCCCGGCACCGGCCAAAAGGGGGGATCGCGCTCAGTTCAGCCTTTGCCGCAGCTCCTCGATGAGCTGGCGGATGCGGTCGGCGGATTCGCCCGCGCCGGCCAGTTCCAGGAAACGCTCCAGGCTGGCGATGGCGGCGCCGATGCGGTCCAGGCGCTGGTTCATCAGCCCGGCCTCCCGCCACAGGCCGGCGGCATCGGGGGCGAGGCGCAGCATGTCCTCGGTGCAGGAGAGGGCGCCCGGCACGTCGCCGGCGCGCAGGCGGCGCAGCTTGATGTTGTTCTGCAGGCGCAGCAGCACCGCGCGCTTGCCCATCGGCGCCAGCAGGCCGGGGCGCAGCTCGGCGCGCTCCCCCTCGACGGCCTTGAGCAGGTTCCGCAACTCGCGCGGACCCAGGGACTGGCCGCCGGAGAAGGGGTCCGTTACCACCTGGCCGCGCCCGCCCTCGATCCCCAGCAGGAAATGGCCGGGGAAGTCGATGCCGTGCGCGCCCCAGCCGGCGGCCTCCGCCGCGTGCAGCCAGAGGATGCCGAGCGCCACCGGCAGGCCGCGCCGCCGCTCGGTGACGCGGATCAGGTTGGCGTTGGAGAGGTCGTCATAGCTCTCGGTATCGCCGCCATAGCCACCCGCGCCGTGGATCACCCGCACCAGCAGGGCGCGGCGGGCTTCCGGGTCGCCGCCATCCGCCTCGGGATCGGCCATGGCGGCCTGGACCACCTCGCGCGCCAGGGCGGAGAGGAGCTGTTGCGCGGCCTGCCAGTCGGCCTCCGGCGCGTCGATGCGCGCGAACTGGAGGGCGACGGTGACGAGGTCCAGCTCCGGGTCGGGCAGGCTGCCGGCCGCATCGAGCGCGGCCCGGGCCTCGGCGGCGCTCATGCCGGAGGAACAGCCGAAAAGGGCGCCGGCGGGGTCACGGCCTCCGCTCAGCCTTCGGCCGGGGAGAGCATCCGCCCCAGCGGCCTGCCGCCGAAGAGATGGACATGGAAATGCGGCACCTCCTGCCCGGCATTCTCCCCCATGTTGGACAGGGTGCGATAGCCCGGCTGCTCCAGGCCCAGATCCCTGGCCACCTTGGCCACGGCGCGCCAGAAGCCCGCGATCTCGGCCTCGCTGGCCTTGCCGGCGAAATCCGCCAGCGAGACGTAGCGGCCGCGCGGGATCACCAGAACGTGCACGGGCGCCTGCGGCGCGATGTCGTGGAAGGCGACGGCCCACTCATCCTCGTGGATCGTCTTGGCGGGCAACTCGCCGCGCAGGATGCGGGCGAAGATGTTGCCGTCATCATAGGGCGGAAGGCCGCTGACGGGCATGGTTTGCTCCTCCGGACATATCCCTCTTTCCTGGGACGCGTCCGGCCTGGACGCAAGAGGGGCGCAGCCGTCAGTCAGGGCAGCTTGGTGGTACGGGCCGCGCGCAGGACGCCCTTGGGCCGGGCGGCCTTCTCGGCGATGCCGCTGATGCCCTCGCGCCGCGTCAGCTCACCCCAGACCTCCTCGGGGCGGATGCCCGCATCCACCCAGACCACGATCAAGTGATAAAGCACGTCGGCGCTTTCCAGCACGGTGGCGTGGCGGTTGCCGAGCGTTGCCTCGATCACGCATTCCACGGCTTCCTCGCCCAGCTTCTGGGCGACCTTGGCGGTGCCGCGCGCCATCAGCCGGGCGGAGTGGGAGGCGGTCACATCCCCGGAGACACGGCGCTGCTCCACCGTCTGCCAGAGCCGTTCGAGGATCGTCACATCGCCCCGCGCCGGCACGTCGAGCGGCTGGAGGTGCTTCTTCTCCGCCGCACGGGCGCGCTTGGCGGGCGGCAGCGGCACGGCCGGCAGGGTTTCCGGCAGCGGCAGGGCGGGCGCCTTCTTCTTGCCCTTGGCGGCCGGCTTGGGCTTGCCCTTCGCGGCCGGGATGGCGACGCGCTTCTTCTTGCCCTTGGCGAGATCCTCGCGGGCGCTCTTGCTGTCCTTGGCCATGTCAGGCGGCCTCCGCCTCGCTGGGCGGGCGGACCGGCAGGCCGGCGGCGGCCAGCGCCGCCTTGGCTTCCCCGATCCGCATCTCGCCGTAATGGAACACGCTGGCGGCGAGCAGGCCGGTGGCCCCGGCCCGCGCGCCCTCCACGAAATGGGTGACGTTGCCGACGCCGCCGGAGGCCACCAGCGGCAGCCGTACCGCGGCGCGCACGGCGCGCAGCAGATCCAGGTCGAAGCCGGACTTGGTGCCGTCGCGGTCCATGGAGGTCACGAGCAGCTCGCCCGCCCCCAGTTCCGCGACGCGGCGGCACCAGCCGATGGCGTCGATGCCGGTGCCGCGGCGGCCGCCATGGGTGAAGACCTCCCACTTCCCGGGCGCGACGTTGCGCGCATCCACCGCCACCACGATGGCCTGGGAGCCGAAGGCCTCGGCCGCGCGACGCACGAGGCCGGGATCGGCCACGGCGGCGGAGTTGATCGAGGCCTTGTCGGCGCCGGCGAGGAGCAGGGCGCGCACATCCTCCACCGAGCGGACGCCGCCGCCGACGGTGAGGGGGATGAAGACCTTCTCCGCGGTACGCGACACGACGTCGAGCATGGTGCCGCGGTTCTCATGCGTCGCGCCGATGTCGAGAAAGGTGATCTCGTCGGCGCCCTCGGCATCGTAGAGGCGGGCCTGTTCCACGGGGTCCCCCGCATCGCGCAGCGACACGAAGTTGACCCCCTTCACGACACGCCCGTCCTTGACGTCGAGGCAGGGAATGACACGCAGGGCGAGCAGGGCGGCGGTTCCTCCGGGGCGGGAAGGGAGCGACTGTGACAAGGCCGCGATGCGCCGGAAGTTGTTCCGGGTCAAGCTGGGACCCGTGCATCCTGCTCATGTGATCCCGGGCCGCCGGATGCGGCCGCCAGTCGGGGCGCCGCGCCGGCCCGGGCCTGCGGAGGCCTGCCGGAAACGGGCCCGCCGGAACTGCCCGTCAGGGCGTGGGCCGCAGCCCCTGGGCCAGGGTGTATTCGTCGCGGCGCGGCTCGTAGCGCAGGCCCTTCCGGCTGGCCCAGCTGTTGTTGAGCAGGAAGAGCGGCATCAGCCCGACATCCTCGGTGGCCAGCTTTGTCGCCTGCCGCAGCAAAGCCTCGCGCCGTCCGTCATCCAGCGTGACCAGGGCCTGGTCGATCAGCCCGTCCAGCGCCGGGTTGCTGTAGCGGCTGAAATTCGGCTGGCCGCGCCCGGCCTCGCGGCTGAAGGTCGCCACCACGTTGCGGAGGAGCGAGGAGGCCTCGTTGCTGCTGCTGCCCCAGCCGCCGAGGCGGACCGGCAGGTCGGCCCTGGTGCCGCGTGCCAGATAGACCGACCAGGGCAGGGCCTCGATCGTGGTGGCGACGCCGATGCGGCTCCACATCTGCGCCACGGCCTGGGCGACCTTGGCGTCGTTGGGATAGCGGTCGTTCGGCGTGGCCAGGGTGACGCGCAGCCCCTTCGGGAAGCCCGCCTCCGCCAGCAGGCGGCGCGCGGCGGCGGGGTCGTGCGTCGGCACCGGGACCTCCGGCGCATAGGACCAGGTGCCGGGCGGCAGCCACTGCCCGGTCGGCGTGGCGGTGTTCTCCATGATCCGCGTGGCCAGCGCCTCGCGGTCGATGGCGATGTTCAGCGCCTGCCGCACCCGCCGGTCGAGGAAGGGGTTGCGGCCGAGCGGCTGGCCGTCGATGCCGCTGACGCCGGGCACGTCGCCCTCGCGCGAAAAGTCCGTCTGCAGGTAGATCAGCCGCGTGCCCTGCACCGTGGTGACGGAAAGGCGTGGGTCGCGCGACAGGCGTGGGAGGTCGTTGCTCGGCACCTGGTCGATCAGGTCCACGTCGCCGGCCAGGAGTGCCGCGACGCGCGAGCCGTCATTGGCGATGAAGCGGTAATGCACCTGCGCCCAGGGTTCCCGGCCGCCCCAGTAGTCCTCGTTGCGCACCAGCTCCGCCCGTTCGCCGGCGGTGAAGGAGGCGTAGCGGTAGGGGCCGGTGCCGATCGCCGCCTTGCCGCTGTTGAAGTCCTCGGGCTTCGCATCCTGCGCGGCGTGGCGGGCGATGATGGCGATGTTGGCGAGGTCGCTGGGCAGCAGCGGCCAGGGCTGCTTCGTCTCGACGCGCAGGGTCAGCGGGTCCGGCACCTCCACCCGTGCGATGGGGCGGACCGCGCTGACGAAGCCGCCCTGGGCATTCGGCAGGCGATCGAAGGTGAAGACCACGTCGTCGGCGGTGAAGTCGCGCCCGTCATGCCACTTCACGCCGGGGCGCAGGCGGAATTCCCAGACCCGGTCCGACACGGCGCGCCATTGCGTCGCCAGGCCGGGCCGCAGGTTGCCCGCGGCATCCTGCAGCACCAGCCGGTCGAAGACATGCAGGCCGAGCGCGCTGTTCGAGGCGGTGTTGGAGATATGCGGATCGGCCGAGGCGACAGGGCTGGCGCCGGCGATGGTGACGCTCTGAGCCCGCAGCGGCGCGGCGGGCAGGGCGAGGGCCAGCAGGGCGGCAAGGGCGGCGGCGCGGCGCGCCGGAGCGAGGTTCTGTCGGGCGCGAATCATGGTGCCAACGGGATAGCCCGGAGGATGCGGCACGGAAAGTGTTTTGCGCGAAAACACTATTTGATGTCGTGTTTTAACCGCCTTGTCGTGCCCTGGCGCGGGCGGCCCCGCGGGATGCCCCCCGGGGCCGGGGGAAGCACCCCCTACCGCGCGTGGTGCATGGCGAAGGCCGCGGCGGCGCCGTAGAGGCCGGGCTGCGGGTGAGTGATGCGCTTCACCGGGATCGCGGCCATGTTGGTCTCGAAGCGGCCCTTGGCGGTGAAGCGGTCGGCAAAGCCCGAGACGGCGAGCCGGTTGGCGATGCGGGGCACGATGCCGCCGGCCAGCACCACCGCCTTGGCGCCGTGCACCAGGGCGACATCACCGCAGAAGGTGCCGAAGGCGAGGCAGAAGCGCTCCAGCGCCGCCGCCGCCAGGGCGTCCTCGCCGGAGGTGGCGGCCCGCCACAGGGCGGTGTCGGTGCCATGGGTGGGGGCGCGGCCCTCGATGGCGGCCAGGGCCTCGTAGATGTTGAGCAGGCCGGGGCCGGAGACCACACGCTCCGAGGAGACGCGGCGGAAGCGGTCGCGCAGCCGTTGCAGGATCCCGTCCTCCAGCCGGTCCACCGGGGAGAAGTCCATGTGGCCGCCCTCGCATTCGATCACATGGACATGCCCGTCGCGCCGCAGCACCAGCGCGACGCCGAGGCCGGTGCCCGGGCCGATCACGCTGATCGTGCCGCTTTCCGGCAGGGGCTGGTCCGGGCCCCCGTCTGGGCCGCTGAGATGGGCGAGGTGTTCGGGCCCGACCGCGGCCACCGCATGGCCCACCGCGCCGAAATCATTGATCAGGGTGATGTGCTCCACCCCGAGTTGGGCGGGAAGCTGCGCCGGGCGGATCACCCAGGGGTTGTTGGTGAGCTTCAGCACCTCCGTGTCCACCGGGCAGGCGACGGCGATGGCGGCCTCGGGCGGCGTGGGGCGGCCGAGATGGCGGGCGAAACCCTCCCAGGCGGTCTGCAGGCTGGCATGCTCGGCGGTCTTCAGCACCACCGGCTCGCCGAGGGAGAGGACGCGGCCGCCCTCGACCTCTGCGATGGCGAAGCGGGCATTGGTGCCGCCGATATCGGCCGTGACGATCTCCATGCGGGCCTTCTCCGTGGTTGCGTGGCCGCTGGGCGGCCGGTGGCGCGGCGCCTGGCTTCGCCCGGCGGCGCACCGGAGTCCACCATGCCAGCCATCGCATCCGCGCGACAGGCGGCAGGGCCGGGGTGCCTGCCGCAGGCGCTGCCTCCGGGGCGATGCGGGGTTGAGGCCGGGGCGATGGCCCTCTATCCCCGGGGGACGCATCCCGGCGGCCGCTTCCCGGCCCTTCCGGGTGCGGGCTGCGGAAAGGATGGGCGGATGCGGGTCGAAGAGCTGGAAACCCCGGTGCCGGTGGTGGATCTCGACGTGATGGAGCGCAACCTGAAGCGGATGCAGGACTACTGCGACACGCATGGCATCGCGCTGCGCCCGCACATCAAGACGCACAAGCTGCCGCGCCTGGCGCAGCGGCAGGTGGAGCTGGGGGCGAAGGGCATCACCTGCCAGAAGCTGGGCGAGGCCGAGGTGATGGCCGATGCCGGGCTGGACGACATCTTCATCTCCTATCCGCTGATCGGCGAGGCCAAGGCGCACCGGCTCGCGGCGCTGGCGAAGCGGGTGCGGATGCGGGTCGCGGTGGACAACCCGCTGGCGCTGGCCACGGCGGCGCAGGCGGCGCGCGAGAGCGGCGCCGAGATCGGCGTGGTGGTGGAATTCGACAGCGGCAACAAGCGCACCGGCGTCGAGACGGTGGGCGAGGCGCTGGCGCTGGCGAAGGAGATCGCGGCGACGCCGGGGCTGCGCTTCGACGGGCTGATGACCTATCCGACCTCGGCGCAGACCAGGGTCTTCCTGGAGGAGGCGCGGCCGGCCTTCGCGGCGGCGGGGCTGGAGATTCCGATGCTCTCCGGCGGCGGCTCGCCCGGTGCCTGGGCGGTGCACGAGGTCGCGCCGATCGACGAGATGCGGGTCGGCACCTACATCTACAACGACCGCGCCATGGTCGGCGCCGGCGCGGCGACGCTGGACGACTGCGCCATGGTGGTCTGGGCCACCGTGATCAGCCGCCCGGCCGAGGGGCGCGCGATCCTCGACTGCGGCTCCAAGACCCTGTCCAGCGACATGGTGGCGCCCGAGGTCGGGCCGGGCTACGGGTTGATGCCCGACTACCCGGATGCGGTGATCACCCGCGTGAACGAGGAGCACGGCACGGTGGATGTCAGCCGCTGCGCGAAGAAGCCGGAGCTCGGCGAGCGCGTGCGGATCATCCCCAACCACACCTGCGTGGTGACCAACCTGCATGACGAGGTGGTCTTCGCCCGCGATGGCGAGGTGGTCGGCTCCTGGCCGATCCCGGCCCGCGGCATGACGCGCTGAGGCCGGGAGAGAAACGATGGACGCCGAAGCGAAGCTCCGCGAACTCGGCCACGAGCTGCCCGTGCTGGGCAAGCCGCTCTTCTCCTACGTGCCGTTCCGGCGGGCGGGGGACACGGTCTATATCTCCGGCCAGGTGCCGCGGCTGGCAGACGGCTCGCTGATCACCGGGCAGGTCGGCACCGTCCTGGACCTGGAGGCGGCGCGCAAGGCCGCCCTGCTCTGCGGGCTGCATATCCTGGCCGTGGCCAGGGCGGCGGGCAGCCTGGAGAAGGTGGAGGTGCTGAAGGTCTTCGGCATGGTGAACGCCGCGCCGGGCTATGGCGACCAGCCCAAGGTGATCGACGCCTGTTCCAACCTGTTCGTCGATGTGCTGGGCGAGCGCGGGCGCCATGCCCGCTCGGCGGTCGGCATGGGCTCGCTGCCCTCCGACGTGCCGGTGGAGATCGAGGCGGTGATCCGCATCCTCGACTGACGCGCCAGCAGCGGATCGCTGCGGGGCGGGCAGCGCGTCGGCGTCACGGGCCGCCAGGCGCCGCATGTGCCGCGCGATGAAGGGCAGCTTCCAGCGCGCGACGCCGAGGTGGTCGAGGATGGCGCCCGCCTCCAGGCCGCGCAGCCCTTCCGCCTCGCCCGGCCGGGTGCAGCGGAAGCCGTAGCGGTCCGCCACCCCGTTCAACACGCCGGCGAACCAGGGGAAGCTGTCGGCAAGCGTGCCGTCGAAGTCGAAGGCCGCCAGCGCGTAGGGCGGGGCGGGCGGGGCGTCCGCCACCGGCTGGCACGCGGCGCTCAGCCTGCCGCGGCCAGCGCCTGGGCCGGGGTCAGGCGGCCGTCATAGAGGGCGCGGCCGACGATGACGCCCTCGATCGTCCCGGCCTCGCGCACGGCGGTGATGTCCTCCACCCCCGCGACGCCGCCGCTGGCGATGACCGGGGTGGTGAGCCGCGCGCCCAGCGCCGCCGTGGCCTCCACGTTCACGCCGCCCAGCATGCCGTCGCGGTCGATATCCGTGTGGATGATGGCGGCCGCACCGGCATCCTCGAAGCGCAGCGCCAGCTCGCGCGCCGTCATCTCGCCGACCTCCGCCCAGCCCTCGGTGGCGACGTGGCCGCCCTTGGCGTCGATGCCGATGGCGACGCAGCCGGGATAGGCGCGGCAGGCGGAACGGGCGAAATCCGGGTCCTTGGCGGCGGCGGAGCCCAGGATCACCCGCGCCACCCCGGCCTCCAGCCAGGATTCCAGCGTGGCCATGTCGCGCACCCCGCCACCGAGCTGCACGGGCAGCGAGGTGGCGCCGAGGATGTCGCGCACCGCCGCCGCATTGGCCGGGCGGCCGGCGAAGGCGCCGTCCAGGTCCACCACATGCAGCCAGCGGAAGCCCGCGCCGGCGAAGCTGGCGGCCTGGGCGGCGGGGTCCTCGCTGTAGACGGTGGCCTGGTCCATCTCGCCGCGGCGGAGGCGGACGACACGGCCGCCCTTGAGGTCGATGGCGGGGTAGATGGTCAGGCTCACATCCGGTCCTTTCCGCGTCGGCCCCGCCCGGGCTCCAGCAGCTTGTAGTAGTAGTGGCCGGGCACGGTGGCGCCTTCGACCCGGGCATAGGCGGGGTGGGTTCCCCACCGGATATAGCCGCAGGCCTCGAAGAGCGCGATGGCGGTATGCTGCGTCGCACGCACGTCGAGGTTCAGCACCCGGTGGCCCAGCGCCGCCGCCCGTTCCTCCACCCGCCGCATCAGCAGCCGCGCGAGGCCGTGGCCGCGGGCATAGGGGGCGATATAGGCGTGGCTGAGCTGGGCGGCCCAGGCCTGGGCCTCGTTGTTGCGGGGCGGGCGCATGAGCTGGGCACTGCCGACCGGATGGCCATCCAGACGGGCGACGAAGAGCTCCCGCTCCGGCACCAGCATCACGCCGCGGAAATGGCGCTCCAGGATCTCGCGCCCCTGCGGCATGATCCAGCCGAAGCCGCCGCCCTCGGCGATGGCGGCGTCGGTCGCCTCGCAGAGCTCGGCGAGGTCGGCCTCGTCCAGCGAATCGACCCGCTCCACCGAAAGCTCGTGCATGGGGTTGGGCAGGGGACCGTTCACGGAGACCAGCGCAGGAAGTTGCCGAGCATGCGCAGGCCGAGGCCGCCGCTCTTCTCCACATGGAACTGCGTGCCGGCGAGGTTGTCGCGCCCCACCATGGCGCAGACCGGCCCGCCATAGCCGGCGCTGGCCAGCAGCTCCCCGGCCGCTCCACCGCGGAGCGCGTAGGAATGCACGAAATAGGCGTGCTCCCCGGGCGCCACCCCGGCCAGAAGCGGGTGCGAAGGGGCCGCGAGGTCCAGCCCGTTCCAGCCCATCTGCGGCAGGGGCAGCGGGGAGGCATCAGGCCCGACCGGGTCCATCGGCGCGATCTCGCCCCGGATCCAGCCCAGGCCGGGATGGCTGCCGTGCTCCAGCCCGCGCTCGGCCATCAGCTGCATGCCGACGCAGATGCCCAGGAAGGGGCGGCCCCGCCGCTCCACTGCCTCGCGCAGCGCCTCCTCCATGCCCGGCAGCGCGTCCAGGCCGTGGCGGGTGGCGGCGAAGGCACCCTGGCCCGGCAGCACGACGCGGTCCGCCGCCGTGACATCCTCCGGCCGGGTGGTGACGTCGATCGCCGCCGCGAGGCCGGCCTCCCCGGCCGCCCGGCGAAAGGCGCGCAGCACGGAGGCGAGGTTGCCCGCCCCGGTGTCGATGACGGCGATCCTCATGCGGGCCTCCCGGCCGGGGATCGTCCACCCAGGCGCAGCAGCGCCACCTCCTCGTCCGCCCCGGCCACCACGCCGGATTCCGGCAGGCCGCGCCGCGCCAGCGTCCAGCGCTGCACGTCGCGGGCCTGGAAGCCAGTCAGCAGCGCCAGGGCGAGGCCGGCCCAGGAGGATGAGGCACCGGGCAGGAAGGCGATGGCCACGGCCAGCACGATCCAGCCGAGCAGGCCCCACCAGAGGCCCTTGAACAGGAACCAGAGCGGGCCGAACAGAAAGGCGGCCAAGGAGAAGCCTTCCGGCACCAGCACGGGCTCCGCCGCGCGGGGCGCCATGCCCGTGACGGGAACGGAGGTGCGGGGCGGCGTGTGGATGGTGAAGACCCGCATCACGCCTCCAGCATTCCCTTGGTCGAGGGGATCGCCCCCGCCGCGCGGGGGTCGGGCTCCACCGCCTGGCGCAGCGCGCGGGCCACGGCCTTGAAGCAGCCCTCGGCGACATGGTGCGCGTTGTGCCCGTGCCGCAGCATCACATGCAGGGCGAAGAGCCCGTTGGAGGAAAGGGCGCGGAAGAACTCCTCGAACAGCTCCGTGTCCATCTCCCCGATCTTCGGGCGCTCGAAGGGCACTTGCCAGACCAGGAAGGGGCGGCCCGAAAGGTCGATCGCCGCCTCGGCCAGTGCCTCGTCCATCGGCACCACGGCATGGCCGTAGCGCCGAATCCCGCGCTTCTCGCCCAGCGTGCGGCGCAGCGCCTGGCCCAGCACGATGCCGACATCCTCGGTGGTGTGGTGGAAGTCCACATGCAGGTCGCCCCGCGCCTCGACCCTGAGGTCGAACATGGCGTGGCGGGCCAGCGCCGTCAGCATGTGGTCCAAGAAGCCGATGCCCGTCGCGATCTCCGCCTGTCCCGTGCCGTCGAGGTCGAGGCGGAGCGTGATGGCGGTCTCGCCCGTCTCGCGGACGATCTCGGCGATGCGGGGGGCGAGGGGAGCGGGGACGGCATTCATGGCGTCCGTTTAGTCCCGAGGGGGCAACCGGGGGAAGAGGGAGGCGCGGCCAGGGAAAGCCGCCGCCCGCCGGCATCCGGCAGGAGGCCGGGCCGGCATGGGTTCAGCGGCGGATCAGGATGTAGTCGATGGTCAGGGTGATCTCCGTGCTGTCGGCCCTGGTCCCTTCCGGAAAGGGCGGCAGGGTCTTGTCCCGCAGCATGGCCTGCGCGCCCATGTCGAGCCATTTGGAGCCGGACCGGCTGACCAGCCGCAGGTCCTGCACCCGCCCGTTCTTCAGCACGGTGAAGCGCACGGTGGCGGTGCCGTCCTCCCCCGCCATGGCGGCCATCTGCGGGTAGTAGCCGTTCCGGTCCAGCCAGGCGCGGAAGGCGGCCATCCAGTCGGCGCCCGGATTGGCGCCCTGGATCCTCACCGAGGTCCCGAGGTCGGAGGGCGAGGCGGCGCGCGGCGCGCGCGGGGAGGGCGTGTTGAAGGACAGGTCGAGCCCGCGGCCCTGGCCGGTGGCGTTCGGCCGGATGTTCGGGCGCGGCACGGCCTGGGACAGGTTCACCGCCGGGCCGCGGCTGAGGTCCAGCGCCCCGGCGAAGGGCGAGGGCGCGCGATGCGGCGCGGGCGGCCGGGCGGGCGCGGGAGCTGCCGGGCGGGGCGGCGCCGGGGGCGCGGGAGGCGGCGGTGGCGGCAGCTCCTCCGCGACCGTGGGCGGCTGCGGCGGCGGGGGTTCGGCCGTGCGTGGCTGGGGCGGGGTGGGAAGCGGCGGCGGCGGGGCGGGGGGCGGCGGGGCCTCCTGCGCCTGCGGGGTGGGCTCGGGCTGCGGCGCCTGCACGGGCGGGGTCTCGGCCGGCGGGGCCAGCGGGGCGGCTTCCGGCCGCGGCGCCTCGGCCAGGGCGGGCGGCGGCGGGGCGGCGCTTTCGGGGCTCGGCGGCGGCATGGGGGCCGAGGGAGGCTCCTGCGGCCGTGCGGTCCGCTGCGCGTCCCCGGCATCCTCGAAGATCACCGGCACGCCGGCCTCGGGCAAGGGTGTCGGCTGTTCCCGCCCCTGCCAGGTCAGCAGCAGGGCCAGAAGGAGGACAGCATGGAGCAGGGCCGAGGCGAGAAAGGCCGGCCGCCGCCAGCGGCGCCAGCCACGATCCTCCGGCCGCTTGCCGCCGGATGGCGGGCGGGCGGGCGCGGGCGGTCGCGCCGGCGCGCCATGACCGCCACCGGGTGGCAGCGGGGGCGGGGCGGGCAGCAGGCCGGGAGGCTGACGCAGGGTCATGGCCGGCAGGACCGGGGCGAGCCGTTGCACGCGCATGCGATTCAACTTCCGCAGCCTGTCCTGACCAAGAGATTCCGGCTCACCTTGCCCGGCATCGTGCCCCATTCCACCCGCCCGGGGACATCCATGACCCCAGGCCTTCTCATCAAGGCGCCCTCGGCCGGACCTGACCCCACAGGCTGATCCATCCGGGACCCTGTCCGGCCTCCTGTCGCGCCGCGTCCGTCCGGAAGCCAGTCGGCGGCGCCACCCCGAAAGGTTGGTCCCCGAAGGCGACGGCCAGGGCCGCCCGCCTGGCGAAGGGGGTGCCGGCACCGCCAGGGGGCGCAGCAAAGCACAGCGGCGCCTCTTCCGCACCCGCCTTCTGCGCTCCGCCCAGGGCCTTCCCGGGACAGTTCCGGCGGTGTTCCGGGGGGAATCCGGCGGCGCCCTGGCCGGAGGAGACCGAGCCCTTCCGGCACTGCGACCCTGCCCTGCGTTCCGCCCCACCCCCCGGATTGCGCTGCGGCGCGGGGATCGCCACATCGCGGTCCATGCAACAGCATTCCAACCACGACCCTCTTCGTGACCCCCTCGGTTGGCACGGCACCACCATCCTCTGCGTCCGCAAGGACGGGAAGGTGGCCATGGCCGGCGACGGCCAGGTGTCCATGGGTCAGACCGTCGTCAAGAACAACGCCCGCAAGGTCCGCCGCATCGCCGGCGGCCGGGTGATCACCGGCTTCGCCGGTGCCACCGCGGACGCCTTCACCCTGCTCGAACGCCTCGAGGCCAAGCTGGAACGGTTTCCCGACCAGCTCGAACGCGCGGCGGTGGAACTTGCCAAGGACTGGCGCACCGACCGCTACCTGCGGCGGCTGGAGGCGCTGCTCGCCGTGGCGGATAGCAACCGCTCCCTGCTGATCACCGGCCAGGGCGACGTGCTGGAGCCGGAGGACCAGATCATCGGCATCGGCTCCGGCGGCAACTACGCCCTCGCCGCCGCCCGCGCGCTGATGCCGGTGGAGGGGCTGGACGCGGAGGAGATCGCCCGCCGCGCCATGACCATCGCCGCCGATATCTGCGTCTATACCAACGGCCGCTTCGTGCTGGAGACCCTGTGACCATGCCGCTGGACAACTCCCCCGCCGCGGCCGAGCCCGTGAACCTGTCTCCGCGCGAGATCGTTTCGGAGCTCGACCGCTTCATCATCGGCCAGGGCGACGCCAAGCGCGCCGTGGCCATCGCGCTGCGCAACCGCTGGCGCCGCCAGCAGCTTCCTGAAGGGCTGCGCGAGGAGGTGGTGCCGAAGAACATCCTGATGATCGGCCCGACCGGCGTGGGCAAGACGGAGATCGCCCGCCGCCTCGCCAAGCTCGCCAACGCGCCCTTCCTCAAGGTCGAGGCCACGAAGTTCACCGAGGTCGGCTATGTCGGCCGCGACGTGGAGCAGATCGTGCGCGACCTGGTGGAGGCCGCCATCGTGCAGGTGCGCGACACCGCCCGGCGCGACGTGCAGGCCAAGGCCGAGGTCAACGCCGAGGAGCGCATCGTCACCGCCCTGGTGGGCGAGGGCGCCTCGGGCGAGACGCGCATGAAGTTCCGCCGCATGCTCCGCGAGGGATCGCTGGAGGACAAGGAAGTGGAGATCCAGGTCGCCGATGGCGGCGGCACGCCGGTCGGCATGATGGACATCCCCGGCATGCCGCCCGGCGCGCAGATGGCGAACATGCAGGAGATGCTCGGCAAGATGTTCGGCGGCCGCCAGCGCCCGCGCAAGATGCACGTCGCCGACGCGCGTCCGCTGCTGGTGCGGGAGGAGGCGGACAAGCTGCTCGATCAGGAGAAGCTGACCCGCGACGCGCTGTCCCATGCCGAGAACCACGGCATCGTCTTCATCGACGAGATCGACAAGGTCTGTGCCCGCACCACGGAGGGCTTCCGTGGCGGCGACGTGAGCCGCGAGGGCGTGCAGCGCGACCTGCTGCCGCTGATCGAGGGCACCACGGTGAACACCAAGCACGGGCCGGTGAAGACGGACCATATCCTCTTCATCGCCTCGGGCGCCTTCCACCTCGCCAAGCCCTCAGACCTGCTGCCGGAGCTGCAGGGCCGCCTGCCGATTCGCGTGGAGCTGAGCGCGCTGACGCGCGACGACTTCCGCCGCATCCTGACCGAGCCGGAGCATTCGCTGGCCAAGCAGTATGTCGCCCTGCTCGGCACCGAGGGCGTGCGACTGAGCTTCGGCGAGGATGCGATGGACGCGATCGCCGACATGGCGGCGGACATCAACGCGCGGGTAGAGAATATCGGTGCCCGCCGCCTCGCCACCGTGCTGGAGCGGCTGCTGGAGGAGCTGAGCTTCACCGCCGCCGACCGTGCCGGGCAGGAGGTCGCCATCGACGCCGCTTATGTGCGGGAGAAGGTTGGCGCCCTGGCCGCGAGTACCGATCTGAGCCGGTTCATTCTCTGAGCCGTGGCTCTCCGGGGGAGTTGCCGCCTTCCCCGAACCCTCTCCGCCAGGACGCTGCGCGCCCTGGATCCGTTTTCGTTGGCGCCCGCTGATGCCTGATCGCGCCGGAGAGTTTGGCTCTCCGGCGACTGCGGGCGCCAAAAGCGCGGCCGGGATGTCCTTCTTTTCGGGAGCCCCGCCGATCCACCTGCGCCCGGGGATCGGGGCGCAGGCTGACAACCGCCACCGGAACCACTGAAAGCCCGGGGTCCGGGGACCGGCTTCGGTCCCCGGCGGAGTGGGGGTCTCGGGGACGAGGCAGAGCCTTGCTCCCGGGGACGGCCGGGAAGCGCAACGTCCAGACCGCCTGCGCCTCACTCCGCTGCCGGGGCCATCTCCGGCACCTGGCTCGCGGCGCGAACGGTTTTCAGGCAGGCGGTGACGGTTTCGGCGAGGGAGGTGGTGTAGTGCTCCGCACCGATGGCGCCGCGCAGGGCGGCGTCGCGCAGCACCTCGTCCTGCGCGTCCCAGAGGCCTACCACGACAGGTGCGCCGGGGGCCTTCTGCCGCAGCCGGCGGAGCAGGTAGCGGAGATGCGCCGGGCTACCGGATATATCCAGGTAGGACAGGCAGATCATGGCCACGCCCGAGAAATCCTGCCGCCCGATCGCGGTGCGGGAAACCGCCTCGTGCGGCAGCAGGCGCGCGCCCAGCCCGTGCCGGCCCAGGATCTGGACCAGCATGGCGGAGGCCGCCTCGTCGAGCGGCCCGCGTCCGGGCAGGCAGAGCACCGCGCCCTCGCCACGCCAGGCCTCGGGCCAGGATTCCGGCGGCGGCAGCACCACGGCGGGAGCGGCGCGGCGGGGCAGGGCCTTTTCCGCCACGCTCTGCTCCTCCACAGCGCTGCGTTCCTCGGGCGGCGTCGGGTCGCGGTCTTCCTGTTCGGCCAGGGACTGCACGAGGACGGAGGTCGTGTCGCGGATCTGCTGCAGTTTGGCCTCGGACAGCACGCCGCGCTGCGCGTCGTTGGCCGCCAGCCGCAGGCCCTTGAGCGCCACCTCGTCGTAGTAGGAGGAAAGGGGCCGGTCCTCCAGCAGGCTCTCGGCCTGCGCCTGGGCCTCGTCCGCGTCGCCGGCCAGCATCCGCTGGTAGAAGTTCTCCGCGGGCGTCAGGGCGGGCCGGTCGCCCAGCATGACGTCAAGGAATTCCAGCCGCTCCACATGCCGGCCCAGCACCACGAGGCAGAGGGTGAGGGGTGTGGCCAGGATCAGGCCGATCGGGCCCCAGAGCCAGGTCCAGAAGATCGCCGCGACGATGACCGAGACGGGGGAGAGGCCGGTGCTGTGGCCATAGACCATCGGCTCCACCACCTGGCCCATGATGGGTTCCGTCACCAGGAAGAGGGCGGCAGTCCAGATCACCATGTTCCAGCCGGGATCGACACCTGCGGCCAGGGCGATGGGCAGGGCGGCGGCCAGTAGCGCGCCGACATAGGGGATGAAGCGGAACAGCGCGGCCAGGATGCCCCAGAGCAGCGGGCTCGGCACGCCGATGAAGAAGAGCCCGGCCGCCACCAAGGCGCCGAAGCAGCCGTTGATGGCGAGCTGGGCGAGGAAGTACTTCGACAGGCGCTTGGCCGCGTCGTCCAGGGCCACGGTGGTGCGGTGCAGGTCGTCCGAGCCGAAGAGGCGGATCAGCCGGTCCCGCAGGTCAGCCTGCTGGAGCAGGATGAAGATGGCGACGATGAAGACGATGAAGACCGTCTCCAGCGGTCCCAGCACGGGCGAGAGCAGTCGCTGCGCCAGTTCCATGGGCGAGGGCGGGCCCTGCTGGATCTCCACCGGCAGTGGCCGGGTGCCTTCGCCGGGCGTGGCGGCGGGTGGCGTGCCCGGCTGGGCATGGTCGATCTGCCGCACGAAATCGTTCACCCAGCCCAGGGCGGTGCCCTGCACCGTGTCCACCTTCCGCTGGATGGTGACCTGATAGCGCGGCAGGTCCTGCGCCAGCCCGGCGATCTGCAGGCCGATGATGCTGCCCAGCACCAGGATCACGCTCATGGCAAGCAGCACCGCCGCCAGCACGGCCGGGGTGCGCCAGAGGCCCAGGCGGCGGAGAAGGCCGACGATCGGCGCCACCACGAAGGACAGCAGGATGGCCAGGGTGATCGGGATCAGCACCTCGCGCGCCAGGTAGAGCGCGCTGACCACCACGACGGCGACCACGATGGTCAGCAGGTGCTTCAGGTCGGGGCTGTAGGGCGGGGGAACCTGGGCCGGGGGAGGGACCTGCCGGGCACCCTGGGCCGCGGACAGGCCGACCGGGCTGGAAGCCATGGCTGGCGCCGGGGAGGATGACGCAGGGATAGCGGAAGACGGGTCGGGCATCGGGCCACATCATGGTGAGGTATGGCCTGCAACGCGTGATGTGGCGGAACGGCACACAGGCTCGTTCTCACAACTGCAACAACCCCGCTGTTCTGCAGGGTGTGTCTCCAGAATCGCAAGGATGCGCGGAAAACAGGACGGAACACAGGCGGCAGGGCCCGGATGAGCGGCTCCCGCACCGCCATCCGGGCCAGGAAGCCGGCGCGGGACCCCACGTCCCGCGATCCGGCCTCCCCCGCGAGGGGGAGGCGCCTTGCGCTGCCTCGGGTGGCGGCGGCCGTGACCGGCGCCGCGCGTTGGTAAGGCAGCGCCGGGGCGTGCCGTGTCAGATGATGCGGAGCCGCCCGATCAGCCAGCCGATGCCGACCGCGATCAGGGCGGAGGTCAGCGGCTGCTCGCGGATCGTGTCCGCCAGGCCGCCCAGGGCGTTCTCGGCACGGCCCTCGGCCTCGTAGTAGTCGCCGCGAGCCTGCATCCGGCTGTCGCCGATCAGCTCGCCCGTGGCGCTCTGCAGGCGGCCGGCGCCCTGCTTCGCGGCGCCGATGATCCGGTCTTCATCCATGGCATGAACCTCGCTTCCCTGATGCCAGGGGCCTTCCCCAAGCTCTGGGCGACCAACGCACCGGGTGGGAGAAGGTTTGGCCGGGAGAGTGCCTGCGGGGCGGATGAGGGCCGGCGGATTTGCCGGCCCGCCAAGCGCGCCGCCGGTGCGGCGGGGTTCTACCGGGCCGGGATCAGGCGGATCCGCTTGCCGTCCACCCCCAGGGCGAGACGGCCGGAGCAGAGCGCCATGGCATCCTCGCCGAAGACCTTGCGGCGCCAGCCGGACAGGGCCTGGACCTGCTCCCCTTCACGGCAGGCGATGCGGTCGATATCCTCGCCATTGGCGATCAGCTTGGGCGCCACGCTGTGCTCCTCCGCCTTGGCGGCGAGGAGGACCTTGAGCAGCGCGACCAGCGCCGGGGAGGCCGGCGGCCCCTGCTTTTCCCGTGCCAGCTCGGGCAGCGCCTCGTCCGGCAGGTCGCGGGCCTCGGCCAGGGCGGCCAGCAGCCCGGCGCCGGACTTGCCGCGCGCGAAGCCCTCGGACACGCCGCGCGCCCGGGCCAGGCCGGCGGCGTCCTGCGGCATGGTGGCGGCGATCTCCAGCAGGCTCTCGTCGCGCACCAGCCGCTGGCGCGGCACGTTCACCCGCTGCGCCTCGCGCTCCCGCCAGGCGGCGGCGGCGCGCAGGGCGGCCAGGAAGCGGCGGTTGCTGGTGCGGGGGCGCAGCTTCTCCCAGACCGTCTCCGGATCGGTGCGGTAGTTGGCGGGGTCGGTCAGGGCGGACATCTCCTCCCCCACCCAGTCCAGCCGGTCCTCGCGCTGCAGCCGTTCGCGCAGGGCGCGGTAGACCCGGCGCAGATGCGTCACGTCGGCGGCGGCATAGGCAATTTGGGCCGGGGAAAGGGGACGGGCCGCCCAGTCGCTGAAGCGGTGGGCCTTGTCGATCTGCGCATGGGCCAGGGCGCGGACCAGGCTGTCATAGGAAGCCTGATCGCCGAAGCCGGCCACCATGGCGGCGATCTGGGTGTCGAACATGGGCCGCGGCGTATTGCCGAAGCGGAGCAGGAAGATCTCCACATCCTGCCGGGCGGCGTGGAAGACCTTGACCACCCGCTCGTCGGCCAGAAGCTCGCCCAGCGGGGCGAGGTCCAGCCCCGGGGCCAGGGCATCCACCACCGCGACGTCGCGCTCACCCGCCAGCTGCACCACGCACAGTTCCGGCCAGTAGGTCTTCTCGCGCATGAATTCCGTGTCCACGGTCACGAAATCCTCCTCGCGCAACCGGGCGCAGAGGGCGGCGAGGGCGTCGGTGTCGGTGACCAGGACGGGCGCGGGGTCCGGCGGCGTGGAACGGCGGCTCATCGGCTCCTTCTAGGAGCGGTCCCGGGCGAGGTCCACCGGGCATCGGCAGGAAGCGTTGCGGTTCCGGCATGGGGGCTGGGGCGGGGACACCGGTCCGGCGCGGGGCAACGGATGGCCTGGGGGCAGTCCCCGGGGCGGCCGATGGTCGCCGCCACGGGAGCCGGAGGGGACTGCCGGGGCGGGGGGGCAGGCCTGCCGCCCGGCTTTCCCGGCGGCGGCGGTGGCGGGGAGGCTTGACAGGGCGCGCCCCGCCGCCCTTCCTGCCACCCCTTCTCGAATGATCCAGGGTTTTCCTCCCATGCACGCCTACCGCACCCACAACTGCGGCGCCCTTCGCGCCGCCGATGCCGGCAAGACCGCCCGGCTCTCGGGCTGGGTGCACCGCAAGCGCGACCATGGCGGCCTGCTCTTCATCGACCTGCGCGACCATTTCGGCATCACCCAGTGCGTCGTGGCCCAGGGCTCGCCGGTCTTCGAGGCCGCCGATGCGCTGCGCCCCGAGAGCGTGGTGACGCTGACCGGCGAGGTGGTGATGCGCGAGGGCTCCACCGTGAACCCGAAGCTGCCGACCGGCGAAATCGAGCTGCGGGTGCGCGAGCTGGAGGTCCAGTCCGCCGCCGAGGTGCTGCCGATCCAGGTGGCCGGCGACCAGGAATTCCCCGAGGACCTGCGCCTGCGCTACCGCTTCCTCGACCTGCGGCGGGAAAAGCAGCACCGCAACATCATGCTGCGCGCGGGCGTCATCGCCTCCATCCGCCGCCGCATGATCGATCAGGGCTTCACCGAGTTCCAGACACCGATCCTGACCGCCAGCAGCCCCGAGGGCGCACGCGACTTCCTGGTGCCCGCGCGCAACCATCCGGGCAAGTTCTACGCCCTGCCGCAGGCGCCGCAGCAGTTCAAGCAGCTCGCCATGGTGGCGGGCTTCGACCGTTATTTCCAGATCGCGCCCTGCTTCCGCGACGAGGCGGCGCGCGCCGACCGCTCGCCGGGCGAGTTCTACCAGCTCGACTTCGAGATGAGCTTCGTCACGCAGGAGGACGTCTTCGCCGCCATCGAGCCGGTGATGCATGGCGTGTTCGAGGAGTTCGGGGCGGGGCGCAAGGTCACGCCCGCGCCCTTCCCGCGCATCGCCTACGACACGGCGATGCTGGAATACGGCTCCGACAAGCCGGACCTGCGCAACCCGATCCGGATCACCGACGTCACCGAGCAGTTCCGCGATTCCGGCTTCGGCCTCTTCGCCAAGGTGGTGGCCGGGGGCGGCATCGTGCGCGCCATCCCGGCGCCGGGCGCGGCAGGCAACCCGCGCGGCTTCTTCGACAAGCTGAACGAATGGGCGCGCGCCGAGGGCGCGGGCGGGCTGGGCTACATCCAGTTCGCGGCCGACGGCGCCAAGGGGCCGATCGCCAAGAACCTGGAGGCCGCGCGCGTCGAGGCGATCCGCGAGGCCTGCGGCCTGCGGCCGGGCGACGCCGTCTTCTTCGCCGCCGGCAAGAAGGACGAGACGCCCAAGTTCGCCGGCAAGGTGCGGACGAAGCTGGGCGAGGAGCTGGGGCTGATCGCCAAGGACGAGTTCCGCTTCTGCTGGATCGTCGACTTCCCGATGTACGAGCTGAACGAGGAGACGGGGCTGGTCGATTTCAGCCACAACCCCTTCTCCATGCCGCAGGGCGGGCTCGACGCGCTGAACTCGAAGGACCCGCTGGAGATCAAGGCCTTCCAGTACGACATCGTTTGCAACGGCATCGAGCTGTCCTCGGGCGCCATCCGCAACCACCGGCCGGACATCATGATCCGGGCCTTCGAGATCGCCGGCTATACCGCCGAGCAGGTCGAGGACCGCTTCGGCGGCATGCTGAACGCCTTCCGCTACGGTGCTCCGCCGCATGGCGGCTCGGCGCCGGGCATCGACCGCATCGTGATGCTGCTGGCCGACGAGCCGAACATCCGCGAGGTCATCCTCTTCCCACTGAACCAGCAGGGCGAGGACCTGATGATGCACGCCCCGGCCCCGGTGGAGCCGGCTCGGCTGAAGGAGCTGTCGATCAGGCTCGACCTGCCGCCCGCCAAGCCCGCCGGAAAGCCCGCCGGCCAGGGGGAGACACAGAAGGAAACATCGAAGGACACGGCGGAGGCTTCCGGCGGCGCGGCGAAGGCCTAGATTGGCAGATGCTGTACGAAGGAACCGCCTGATGCGTCTGCGCCCCGTTCTGCGCCTCGCCCCCCTCGGGGCCCTGGCCCTGCTGGCGGCTCCCTGCCTCCTGGTCGCCCTTCCGGCCGGGGCGCAGGCGCCCAAGCCCCCGGCCGCGGCCACGGCCCATCTGCCGGGGGTGCAGGACATGGCGGCGCACCGGGCGGCCTATCGACTGACCCTGGAGAAGACGCGGGAGAACAGCGACGTCGCCGGGGTGCAGGGAGCCATGCTGTTCGAGGTGCTCGACGCCTGCGACGGCTGGACCACCCGCCAGCGGCTGACCCTGCGCATCCTGAACCGGGACGGGCAGCAGATCGACACGGCCTCCGACTACTCGACCTATGAGAGCAAGGACGGCCATACCCTCCGCTTCTCCATGACCCAGAGCAGCGGCGGGGCGGTCAGCCAACGCGTGGTTGGCGAGGCGACGCGTGAGGCCGACGGCTCGGGCACCATCCGCTACGAGCAGCCGCAGGCCAGCGAGGCCCGCATGCCGCCGGGTACGCTCTTTCCGATGATGCACACCATCAAGGCGATCGACACGGCGGTGGAAGGCCGCCGCATGATGCTCGCCCCGCTGATGGACGGCACCAGCGAGGACGGATCGCAGGACAGCACCACCTTCATCCTGAACTGGGACGGCAAGCCCCAGGAGAAGCCACGCTTTCCGCTGCTGGCCAACCAGGGAAGTGGCCGCATGCGCATCGCCTTCTTCGGCAAGCCGGACGGCAAGGATGCCGGCGGCGCCGCCTCGCCCGACTACGAGGTGGGGCTTCGCTACTACGCCAATGGCGTGGCCGACGACATGAAGATGGATTTCGGCGAGTTCACCCTGAACGGGGCCCTGGAGAAGCTGGACCCCGTTCCGAGCCGCTGCTGATCCCCGCCTGATCCCGGGGAGGGCCGCCAGCCGGCGGCCCGTCCCGGTCAGAGCTTGGCGGCGAGGCGCAGTTCCAGCACCACCGCGTCACGCAGCCGCGCATCGTCGCGGTAGCGCTCGTCCGGGATGCCGGCATCGGGGTGGGAGATCCACTGCACGCCGGGCCGGATCGCGAGGTGGTCGGTGACGGCGGCCTCGTAGTTCGCCTCCAGCACCATTTCCCGGTTCCGGGTCGGCGGCAGGCCGGTGAGCGCGCGCAGCGCCCGGTCCAGGTCGCGCCCGGCGGCGCCCGTCTGGGCATAGGCGAGGCCGATCGAGGCCGTATCGTCCTTCCGCCCGAAGGGGCCGTGCCAAGCGAGGCCGGCATCGCCGTAGAAGTCCAACAGGTTGCGCCCGCCGGGCGTGAAGGACAGGCGGGCGAAGCTGGCGAGGTTCGACGCCGCGCCCCGCCACAGCGTCACCTCCCCCACCGTGTAGAGGCCGTAGTTGTTCGGCTTGCGCGGCACGCCGCCATTGGCCAGGGGATCGACCGAGGCATTGGTGCTGGTGGGCTCGGCGAAATAGATGCCGGGATCGCCACGCTGATCGTCGAAGCCGCCATTGTGGTACCAGGCGCCCAGCTTCGCCACCCAGGGGCGCTGCTTGCTGTCCTCCGGCGCCGCCGCGCCCACCACGCCCTCGGCGATGTAGAAGGTGCCGCCGGCGAAGGAGAAGTTCGTGCCGTAGCGGTTGTGCCGCTGCGGATCGGTGCCGGCGCCGTACTTGCCGCCCGGGTCGCCGGTCATGATTGCCGCCCGGAAGCCGTTGCCGCCCTCCGGATCGCCCAGCGCGAGGCGGATGCCCGGCGCCGCGAAGGGATAGCCCGGCCCGCCCGAGGGCAGGGCGTAGGAGATGCCCATCGGCCAGCCGAAGGTGCCGTTGGTGAGGCTGCCTGCCGCGGCGGCGGTGAAGAACTCGGTATCCGCCGCGATCTGGCCGATGCGCAGGGAACCGATTCCCTCGACCTCCCGCTGCACCCAGAGCTCGGACAGGCGGAAGGTAGGCACGGCCTCCGCGTTGCTGAGCGAGCTGAGGCTGCCGATCAGGCTGGGCGAGGGCTGCCGTCCGACGATGCCATAGGCGGAGGCGCGGGCGGTCCAGCCCTGCCAGCCCGCCAGCGTGCCGAGATCGAGATCCGTCCCCAGCGAGAGCTGGCCGAGCGCGGCGACCCCGCGATGCACGCCGCCCCGGGTGTTGGCGAAGCTGTCCAGAAGCACCTGCCCTTCCAGGCAGGCGCCGGGGGTGAGGCTCGCCCCGTCCTCGCAGGCCGGCTCCCTGGTCCCCGGCGTCTCTTGCCCCGGCGCATCGTCCGCGCGGGCGGGAGCGGCCGTGGTGCCGGCGAGAAACAGGGCGGTCAGGAGCGGTGGCAGGGAGAGCCGCGACAGGCTGGCTCTCCGGCGATGGAGGGCGGGAAGGCAGGGGGGCATAGGGCTTCCTAGGTTATATTATAACATTCTGTACAGCCCTACCTTCCCGGCAGGCAAGGGCGACGCAACACCCAATGTTAAGACCGATTCTCATTCGATGAACAAATGATTCGCCGTCAGTTCGCGAAGCCCTGCACCAGGCTTTCCGAGATCAGCCGCCAGCCATCCACCATCACGAAGAAGATGATCTTGAAGGGCAGGGACACGGCGCTGGGCGGCAGCATCATCATGCCCAGCGACATCAGCAGCGAGGCCACCACGAGGTCGATCACCAGGAAGGGCAGAAAGACCAGGAAGCCGATCTCGAAACCCCGGCGCAGCTCGCCGACCATGAAGGCGGGCACCAGCGCCCGCCAGGGCGCCTCGATCGCCTTTCCGGGCGTCTTTCCGGCATCCCCCCCTGGCGGCGCCAGGCCGGCGAGGTCGAGGAAGAGCGACAGGTCGCCCTCGCGCACATTGGCGGCCATGAAGCTGCGGAAAGGTTCGGCGGAACGCTCCAGCCCCTCCATCTCGCCGATCCTTCCCTCCACCATCGGCTGGATGCCGTCCTCCCAGGCGCGTTCCACCACCGGCTGCATGACGAAGAAGGTGAGGAAGAGCGACAGGCCGATCAGCACCGGATTCGGCGGCACGTTGGCCGCGCCGATGGCGCTGCGCAGCAGGCTCAGCACGATGGTGATGCGCGCGAAGGCGGTGACCATCACCAGCAGCGACGGCGCCAGCGACAGCAGGCCGATCAGCGCGGTGAGCTGCACGAGGCGCGCGGTGGCGCCGGGCTGCCCCGCCTGGCCGAGATCCAGCGAGACCGACTGCGCCAAAGCGGGCCCAGCCAGCAGCAGCGCGGCGCCGAGGGCCGCCGCGAAGAGCGGGGCGCGGCTCATGGCAGCCAGCCCAGCACGCTGTCCTGCGGGCCGCCGGTCAGCAGCAGGACCTCCCGCCCGTCCACGCGCAGCAGGACGAGTCGGCGGCGCGTGTCGAGCGCCAGCACCTCCTGCACGCCGAGGCGCTTGCCGGAGGGCGCGGCGAGGCCGGTCAGCCGCGCGCCGCGCGCCAGCAGCCAGAGCAGCAGCAGCACCGCGCCGAGCGCGGCCAGGGCGGGCAGCCAGGGGGAGAGGGAGGGAGGCATTGTCTTGCGCGGCCTTTTGCCTGCGGGGGGAGTTCCGGAGGCGCATTCTGGCGGCGATGCCTTAACGGCGGGTTGCGCGCCTGCCGGGCGGCGTTGACGGAGTCTTCATCTCCTCCCGCCTAGGCTGCGCGCCATGGAACCGACGCGACGCGACACCGCCGCCACGGGCCCGCTCGGGCGGGACCCCATCGCCCTGTCCGAGCAGCGGCTGAAATGGCTCGACCAGCGCCAGGCCGTGCTGTCGCAGAACGTCGCCAATGCCGACACGCCGCATTACCGCGCCCGCGACATCACGCCCTTCGCCGATCTCCTGGCCAGCAAGGGTGGCCCGGCGCTCGCGCGCACCAATGCCCGCCATCTTCAGCCGCCGGGCGCCGGCAGCGGCCCGGCGCGGGTGCGTGCGGAGCGCCGCGCCGTGGAGGAGACGCCGGACGGCAATGCCGTGTCGCTGGAGGAGCAGGCGATGAAGGTCGCCGACACGGAAACGGCGCACCAGCTCGCGACGGGGCTGCGCCGATCCTGGCTCGGCATGTTCAAGACAGCCCTGGGGCGCTGAGCCCTGGGCCGCTGAGAGGAGCAGAAGGCCTTGGATCTCGACAGCGCGCTGCGGATTTCCGCCGCCGGCATGAATGCCCAGGCCACGCGCCTGCGGGTGGTGGCGGAGAACATCGCGAACCGCGACAGCACCGGCCTGACGCCGGGCGCCGAACCCTATCGCCGCAAGACGGTGAGCTTCGCCAACCATCTCGACCGCGCCAGCGGCACGGACCTCGTCAGCGTCTCGCGCGTCGGCCGCGACAATGGCGAGCTGCCGAAGCGATACGAGCCCTCGCATCCCGCGGCGGATGCCAATGGCTACGTCTCCGTGCCGAACGTGGACAGCTTCGTGGAGATGATGGACATGCGCGAGGCCCAGCGCTCCTACAGCGCCAATCTCAGCGTCATGGAAACCTCGCGCGGGATGCTGTCCCGCACCATCGAGGCGCTGCGCGGATGAGCGATCCGGTTTCCGCGAATTTCGCCATCACCGCCTATCGCAGCGCCGGCGGCCCGGGCTCGGCGGAGGCCGGGGGCGACCCGCTGTCCGGCTTCGGCGCGGCGCTACGCCAGGCGATGGACGGGGCGGTGGAGATCAGCCACCGCGCCGACGCGGCCTCGGCCCAGGCGCTCAGCGGACAGGGCAACGTCACCGACGTGGTCCTCGCCGTTTCCAAGGCGGAGCTGTCGCTGCAGACCACCGTGGCGCTGCGCGACAGGATGGTGAGCGCCTATCAGGACATCATGCGGATGCCGATCTGACGCATCCGCTTCCCCCCGCTTCCAGAAGGGAAGAGAACATCGTGGAAAGCGAGATCCTGTCCGCCGCGCTGCGGGAGTCCATGTGGGTTGCGGTGCAGCTGGCCGCGCCCCTGCTGGGCGGCATCCTGCTGGTCGGGCTGGTCGTGGCGCTGTTCCAGGCCATGACGCAGGTGCAGGAGGCCTCGCTGGCCTTCCTGCCCAAGCTGGCCGTTTGCGGCGGCGCGCTGCTGGTCCTGGGCCCCTTCATGGTCGATGCGTTGCAGAACTATGCCGCGACGCTGTTCGACCAGATGGTGGCGCTGGGCGGCGCGCACTGAGCCAGGCGAGGGACGGGGAAAGCCCGCCGTGACCGAGGCCGAGCTGCTGCGCTCCCTGCCGGTGCTGGCCTTCCAGTCGGTGCTGCTGCTGTCGCGGCTGGGCGCGGCGGCGATGATCGCGCCGGGGCTGGGGGAGGCGGACGTGCCCGTGCGCATCCGCCTCGCCGTGGCGCTGGCGCTGGTGCCGCTGTTGCTGCCACTCCTGGCGGGGCAGCTTCCGCCGCAGCCGGAGGACATTCCCGGCACGCTGCGGCTGGTCGTGACGGAGCTGCTGGTCGGGCTATGGATCGGCGGCCTGGCGCGGGTGGTGGCGATGGCGCTGTCCGCCGCCTTCCAGATCGTGGCCCTTGCGATGGGCCTCGCCTCGGTGCTGGCCCCGGATGCGCAGATGGGGGCGCAGACGGCGATCCTGGGGCGGCTGGGCAGCCTGGCGACGGCGGTGCTGGTGCTTTCCACCGGCCTCTACGCACAGCCCCTGCGCGCCCTGGCCGGCAGCTACGAGGTGCTGCCGCCCGGCGCGCCCTGGCCGGCCGGCGCGGCGGCGGCGGACATGGCCGGGGCCGGGGCTGCGATGCTCGCCCTGGCGCTGCGGCTGGCCTCGCCCTTCCTGCTCGGCCTGTTTCTGGTGAACCTCGCCAGCGGGCTGCTCGCCCGCGTGGCGCCGCAGCTCCAGGTGAACATCCTGGTCAGCCCGGCGCAGATCCTGGGCGGGATGGTGCTGCTGGGGCTGGTGGCGCGGCCGCTGCTGGACAGTTTCCTGGCGGCGCTGGCCGCTTCCTGGGCCGGGCTGCCGGGGCTGTGACGGGATGAGCGAGGAGGCCGAGGACAGGACGGAGGCCCCGACGCCGCGGCGCCTTCAGAAGGCGCGCGAGGAAGGGCAGGTCGCCGTATCGCGGGAGATGGCGGGCTTCGCCTCGCTGGCCTGCGCCGTGCTGGCTGCCAGCCTGGCCCTGCCGGCGGCGGGCATGTCGATGCTGCGCAGCCTGCAGGCCCTGCTCTCCCGCAGCCATGCGGTGCTGCCGGCGGAGGCGCTGTCCGGGTTGGGACGGGATGCCCTGCTGGCGGTGCTGCCGGTGGCGGCGGCGGCGGCGCTGGGGGCAGTGGCGGCCACGCTGTTGCAGACTGGCGGCTTGTTCAGCGCCAAGGGGCTGGTGCCGCAGCTCTCGCGGCTTTCCCCGCTGGCCGGGGTGAAGCGCGTCCTGGGGGTGGAGGGGGCGGGGCAGCTCCTGCGGGCCCTGCTGAAGCTGGGGCTGGTCGGGCTGGCCCTGTGGTGGAATCTGGACGATCCCACGCGGCTGCGTTCGGTGATGCAGGCCTCACCCGCACAACTGCTCGCGGTGGCGGGCGAGGAGATGCGGGGCCTCGCCACCGCGGCGGTGCTGGCCTTCGGCCTCGTGGCGCTGGGGGATTTCGGCTGGGAGCGCTTCCGGCACCTCCGCCGCATGCGGATGAGCCGCGAGGACCTCAAGGAGGAGCACAAGGAGAGCGAGGGCGACCCGCACCTGAAGGCGCGGCAGCGGCAGTTGCGGCAACAGGCCTCGCGGCGCCGGATGATGGCGGCGGTGCCCAGGGCCACGGTGGTGGTGACCAATCCCACGCATTACGCGGTGGCCCTGGCCTATGAGAAGGATTCCGGCGCTCCGCGTGTGGTGGCCAAGGGGATGGATTCCATGGCGGGGCGGATTCGCGAGGCGGCGCGGGAGGCAGGCGTGCCGCTGGTGCCCAACCCGCCCCTGGCGCGGGCGCTCTACAAGCTGGAACTGGGGCGGGAGATCCCGCCCGACCATTATGCGGCGGTGGCGGAGATCATCGCCTTCGTCTGGCGCCGGCGCGGCGGGCGCTGAGGGCGCTTCGCCACCCGTTCGGCCGGCGCACCCACTGCGGCGGCATGGGCACAACCCAAGATTATGTTTGAATGATGTAATGTAACTATTGCGCTTATAACGGCCATTTGATCATGATCGTCCCGCAATCAGAACAGGGCCGGATGTGATTCCCTGGAAGACGGTTCGGCCGGCCGCGGCGGGCCAGGGCTGGGAAAGTGCCATCGAGACCCTGTGCGGCGCGATCCAGGAGGCGGTGGCCCTGCTCGACGAGCAGGGGGCGGTCCGTGCGGCCAACCCGGCCTTTCGCGCATTGGCTGCCTTGCCGCTGGGCCGGGACCTGCCGGCCGCGCGGCTCTTCTCCTCGCCCGTCCGCTTCGCCGCCTGGCTGGCCGGAGGTGGGCTGGTGCCGCTGGAGGGGATGCTGGAAGGCGGGGAGGGGCGGGAGCCGCGGCCGGTCTCGTGCCGCCTGCGCTTCCTTCCGGGCGGGCAGCGACTGCTTCTGCTGCAGGATCTGGCGGAGCACCACCGCTTCCGGAGGCAGGCGGAGGAGGGGGAGCGGCTGCGCGCCCTCGGTCAGCTCGCCGGCGGCGTGGCACACGACTTCAACAATATCCTCGCCATCATCGTCGCCTCGGCGGAGGACCTGCGCTTCCAAGCCCAGGCCGATGGAGCGGAACGCAACGCGGCGCTGGAGGCGCTGCTCGCGGCCGCCGACCGTGGCGCCGCACTGGTCCGGCGCCTGCTGGCCCTGGCCGGGCGGCAGCCCCTGCTGCCGCGCGTGGTCCTGCTGGACGAGGCGGTGACGGGGCTGGAGCCCCTGCTGCGTACCATGACGGGGCGGCGCGTCGGCCTGCGCTGGCAGCTGGATGCGCCGGGGCGAGCGATCCTGGCCGATCCGGTGCAGCTCGATCAGATGGTGCTGAACCTTGCCAGCAACGCGATGCAGGCCATGGCGAGGCGGCCGCAGGCGGAGGGCTGCCTGACCATCGCCACGGGCACGCGGCTGGCCTTGCAGGCCGAGCCGGGCATCCCGGACCTGCTGCCGCCGGGCCGCTGGGTGATGCTGTCGGTTTCCGACAACGGCCCGGGCATCCCGCCCGGCGTGCTGGGGCGGATCTTCGAGCCCTTCTTCACCACGCGCTCGGCGGAAGGTGGCACGGGGCTGGGCCTTGCCACGGTGCACGGCATCGTCCGCCAGTCGGGCGGCGTGCTTCAGGTGGTGTCACGACCGGGGGAGGGGGCCAGCTTCCGGATCTACCTGCCCCGCCACCAGGAGGCGGCGCTGCTTCCATCGCGGGCGGAGAATGGGGGCGCCGCGTCCATCCCCGCGGAGGCGCGGCGCGAGGGGCTGGCCGGGCAGCGCGTGCTGCTGGTGGAGGACGAGGCGCCGCTGCGCCGCCTGGCGGAACAGGTCCTGCGGCGGGAGGGGATGGAGGTGCGTGCCGCCGGGGATGGGGAGGAGGCGCTGGACCTGCTGGCCGGGGGGTTCGCGCCGGATATCCTGGTCTCCGACGTTGCCATGCCCGGCATGGACGGGGTGTCGCTGCTGCGGGAGATCCGCCGCCGCCTGCCGTCGCTGCCGGCCGTGCTGGTGAGCGGCTATTCCGAGCACCTGATGTAGCGGGAGGCGCTGGAAGAAGGCGGCCGGAATGCCGATATCACAGGCTTCCTGGCCAAGCCCTACCGCCCGGCGGCGCTGGTCGAGACGTTGCGGCAACGTTTGACGCGGGTGGTGGAGGAAAGCGGTTGAAATTTCCGCCCAACATGAACATATAGGGAACGAAAAGCGCACCCACCCACGGGCCATTCCGTTGGGCTGTGGCGCGAGGTAGGGAGCCGCTCTAGGCTCCCGAAGACGGAATTGGTCGGCGCGATCCGGGCGGAAGCCCCCCGGTCCTCGACCCTCGGTGGCAGATCATCCGCCCCAGTATGGGGCGATCGGGGGCAGTATGGATAAGAACAAGGCACTGGACGCGGCGCTGAGCCAGATCGAGCGCGCCTTCGGCAAGGGCTCGGTCATGCGGCTGGGCGCCAAGCAGGACATGGCCGATATCGAGACTGTGTCCACAGGCTCCCTGGGCCTCGACGTGGCGCTGGGCATCGGAGGGCTGCCGAAGGGGCGGATCATCGAGATCTACGGCCCCGAATCCTCGGGCAAGACGACGCTGGCGCTGCATGCCATCGCCGAGGCCCAGCGGAAGGGCGGCACCTGCGCCTTCATTGATGCCGAGCACGCGCTTGACCCTGGCTATGCCAGGAAGCTCGGCGTGGATATCGACAACCTGCTGATCTCGCAGCCCGACGCGGGCGAGCAGGCGCTGGAGATCGCCGACACGCTGGTGCGTTCCGGCGCCATCGACGTGCTGGTGATCGACAGTGTTGCCGCGCTTGTGCCGCGGGCGGAGCTGGAGGGCGAGATGGGCGACAGCCATGTCGGCCTGCACGCCCGCCTGATGTCCCAGGCGCTGCGCAAGCTGACCGGCTCGATCTCGCGCTCGAACTGCATGATGATCTTCCTCAACCAGATCCGGTTGAAGATCGGCGTGATGTTCGGCAACCCGGAAACGACGACGGGTGGCAACGCGCTGAAGTTCTATGCCTCGGTGCGCATGGAGATCCGCCGCATTGGTCAGATCAAGGACCGCGACGAGGTCATCGGCAACCAGACCCGCGTGAAGGTGGTGAAGAACAAGATGGCCCCGCCCTTCCGGCAGGTCGAGTTCGACATCCTCTATGGCGAGGGCATCTCCAAGGTCGGCGAGCTGATCGACCTGGGCGTGAAGGCCGGGGTGGTCGAGAAGTCGGGCGCCTGGTTCTCCTGCGACAGCCAGCGCATCGGCCAGGGCCGCGAGAACGCCAAGCAGTTCCTGCGCGACAACCCGGAGATGGCCGCCTCCATCGAGCAGCGCATCCGCGCCCAGGCCGGCCAGGTGGCCGAGACCATGCTGACGGCGCCGGAAAGCGAAGGCGAGGAAGCGGCCGCCGCCGCGGAGTGACGGCGGGCGGGTTTTCCCCGCGCCGCAGCATCGGAAAGGGGCCGCATCCCGCAAGGGGGCGGCCCCTTTCCGTTTCGGGCCGGCGCGGCTGCGCGGTCTTTGGCCGGCCGTCCCGGTGGCGGCGCTGTCCGGTCCGGGAAGAACGGTTGACGATCCGGTGCCGGGTTGCTGCACTGGCCGGCGCCGGACCCCACCGCGAGAGTGGGCCGGGGCAGGGTCGCGGCACACGGCATTGCAGAAACGGGAGAGCAGCGGGCGGGACTTCCGGCCGGCACTTTCCCTGTCGGGAGAATCGCCGATGTTCGTCACGCCGCGCATCCTGCCGGCCATGCTGGTGCTGGCCGCCTTCACCGCCGCCGCCACCTTCCAGCCGCCCCGGGCCCTGGCGCAGCCGGCCGGGCCCACGCTGGAGATGGGGCTGGCGGCGCCGCCGAACTCCGTCGATCCGCACTACTACACGCTGACCCCGAACATCGCTCTGGGCAACCACGTCTTCGAGGCGCTGGTAGACCGCTCGCCGGAAGGCAAGCCGCTGCCGGGCCTGGCGGAATCCTGGCAGGCGATCGACGAGACGACCTGGGAGTTCAGGCTGCGACGCGGGGTGAAGTGGCACAACGGCCAGGACTTCACCGCCGAGGACGTGGCCTATACCATCGACCGCGTGCCGACCGTGGTGAACAGCCCCGGCTCCTACGCGCTCTACACCAAGCCGATCGCGCGGGTGGAGATCGTCGATCCCCACACGGTCCGCTTCCACACCCATGCGGTGGACCCGCTGATGGTGGCGGACATGTCGCAGGTGATGATCATCTGGCACGGGCTGGGGCCGAACCCCTCCACGGGCGACTTCAACAACGGCAGGAACGCGATCGGCACCGGTCCCTTCCGGCTGGAGAGCTACCAGAGCGGCAACCGCGCTGTCTTCCTGCGCAACGAGGACTACTGGGGCAGCAAGCCGCACTGGGCGCGGGTGAACTACCGCTTCATCCCGAATGACGGCGCGCGGGTGGCGGCGCTGCAGGCGGGCGACGTGCAGATCATCGACGCGGTGCCGACCTCCGACATCGCGCGCATCCGCAAGGAGCCGCATATCGCGATCTCCGAGGCCACCAGCCTGCGCTCGATCTATCTGCGCACGGATTTCCGCAGCGACGCGCCCAGCCCCTATGTCTTCGGCCCGAACGGGGAGAAGCTGGACCGGAATCCCCTGCTCGACCACCGGGTGCGGGAGGCGCTGAGCATCGCCATCAACCGCCAGGGGATCGCGGACCGCATCATGTCCGGCGCCGCAGTGCCGACGGGGCAGTTCATGCCGCCCGGCACCTATGGCTATGCGCCCGACATCAAGCCGCCGCCCTATGACCCCGCGCGGGCGAAGGCGCTGCTGGCGGAGGCGGGCTTCCCGAACGGGCTGACCATCCAGCTCAACGCCTCCAACGACCGCTATGTGAACGACGCGCAGATCGCGCAGACCATCGGGCAGATGTGGTCGCGCGTCGGGGTGAAGACGCAGGTGGACACGGTGCCCTTCGCGGTGAACGCGCAGCGCAGCGCGCGGCGGGACTTCTCGGTGACGCTTGGCGGCTGGAGCAACAGCACGGGCGAGCCCTCGTCCGGCCTGCGTGGCCTGCTGGGCACGCGCGACGTCAGCCGCGGCTGGGGCACGGTGAACCAGGCGGGCTATTCCAGCGCCGAATACGACAGGCTGGTGGAGCAGGGGCTGGTCACGGTGGATGACGAGAAGCGCGAGCAGCTCTGGCAGCAGGCCGTGCGTGTCGCGGTCAGGGACGTCGCCTGGATCCCGCTGCACACGCAGGTCAATGTCTGGGCCATGCGCGACAACCTGAAGCACACGCCGCGCGCCGACGAGATGACGCGGGCGATGGATGTCGCGCCGCGCTGATCGGCCGGGACACCATCCGGCCTTCCGTTCAGGAAAGGGATGATGATGCGCGAGGTGGAATGGGCGCGGCTCACAGGGCCGGAGATCCGCGCCGTGGCGGCGGGGCCGGAGGCGCTGGCGATCCTGCCGGTGGGGTCGCTGGAGCAGCATGGGCCGCATCTGCCGGTGATCACCGACACGCGCACCGCCAGCGAGGTTTCCCTCCGCGCCGCGCGGCTGCTGGACGGCGCGCCGCCCGCCCTGGTCCTGCCGGGCATGTGGACGGGGATGAGCGAGCACCACCTGCCCTTCGGCGGCACGATCAGCCTGAACTTCGCGGAGTTCCACGGCGTGCTGCGCGGCGTCACCCGCAGCCTGCGGGCACTGGGCTTCCGGCGGCTGCTGATCGTCAACGGCCATGGCGGCAATGTCGACCCGCTGGCGGTGGCGGCGCGGGAACTGGCGCATGAATTCGGCCTCGCGGTGGTGGCCAGCACGCCCTGGGCGGTGGCACAGGCGGCGATCGGCCCGCTGCTGGAGCGGCAGGACGGCGTGCACCATGCCTGCGAGGCCGAGACCTCGCTGATGCTGGCGATGACGCCGGACCTGGTGCGCCGCGACAGGCTGGAGGAGGCGGTGCGGCAGGCGCCGCCCGCCGTGGCGGGCCGCGCGGGCTACAGTCGCTTCTGGAGCTTCTCCGAGCGCGCGCCTGTCACCGGCACGATCGGCGACCCACGCGCCGGCACGGCGGAGAAGGGCGAGGCGATCCTCGACATCCTGGCCGCGGAGGTGGCGGAGGCGGCGCGGCAGCGGGACCTCTGGTCCGCGCCGGACGATGTCTGGGCGCCGGGCCGGGGCCAGGGGGATACGTCCGGGAACACGGCCGGCGCGGTGGGTTAGGCAGCCTCAGCTTTCCTCGATGCTCTCCACCCGGTCGGGATAGAAGGCGAGGTGCCCGGCGATGGCGGCCACGGCCGGGTGGGGGCGCTCGTAGCTCCAGGCCGCGTTCTCCACCCGCGTCCCGGCGTGGTTCAGGGTGAAGTAGCTGGCCTCGCCCTTGTAGGGGCAGGTGGTCGCGTGGCGGCTGCGTTCCAGCGTCGCCATGTCCACGTCGCTGCGTGGCACGTACTGCACCGGCGGATAGCTGGTCTCCCGCAGCACCAGAGCCTGGCGGCTGTCGGCGATCACCCGCCCGGCGACGCGAACTTGCACCCTCTTCGGGTTGGGCTCGATGGCGATGGGATGGTCCGGTCCGGGAAGCTTGCGGGAATCATGGAGCGTCATGGCGCGTTTCCTCCTGCCGGGGGCACGGAGGGCCGTTGGCCCGCGATCGTGCCCTGCACCGGCATCTGGGGGCGTGTCGCGGGAAAGCAAAGCCCGGTTGCACTTCCCGTGCCGCGTGGCATGGGCGAGGAATTCCGGCACATTTCTGGCATGACGGCCGGGGCGATTCGGCGCCGCCCGCAGGTGTCACGACGCAGAGCCGGATGGCAGGAGCGCGAGCCCGGTGGAACAGGCAGGGAACCGGTCCAGGCGATGGCGGGCCGGCAAGGCGGATCGTGCCCGTGGCGGCGCGGGGGCCGGGCGATGAAGCTGTTGTCCTATTGGCAGGACACCGCCACCCCCTTCGCCGGGGCGGCCATGGGGCCAGTGGAAGGGCGGGCGGACGTGGCCGTGATCGGCGGCGGCTTCACCGGGCTTTCCGCCGCGCTGGCCCTGGCGCAACGCGGCGCGCGCGTGGTGGTGCTGGAGGCCGGGAAGGTCGCCGGGCAGGCCTCGGGGCGCAACGGCGGCCATGTGAACAACGGCACGGCGCATGATATCGGCGGCCTGGCCGCGCGGCTGGGGCTGGAAGCGGCGCGGGCGCTGTACCGCGCCTATGACGATGCGGTGGACACGGTGGAGCGCATCGTGCGGGAGGAGCAGATCGCCTGCGACTTCCGCCGGAGCGGCAAGATCAAGCTGGCGGCCAGGCCGGCGCATTACGACGCCATCGCGCGCGGCTTCGACCTGCTGCACCGGGAGTTGGATGCCGAGACGGCGCTGGTGCCGCGCGAACGCATCCGCGAGGAGGTCGGCTCCGGCGTCTTCTTCGGCGGGCTGCTCTACCGGAAGAGCGCGCAGATGCACATGGGCCGCTTCGGCGCCGGCCTAGCCGATGCGGCGAAGCGCCATGGCGCCGTGATCTTCGAGGACGCGCCGATGACCGCGCTGAAGCGGCTGAACGGCACGGCGCACCGCATCACGACGCCACGCGGCGTGCTGGAAGCGTCGCAGGTGCTGCTCGCCACCGGCTACAGCCCGCGGATGCCCTTCTTCTTCCGCCGGCGCGTGATCCCGATCGGCAGCTTCATCATCGCGACCGAGCCGCTGGCGGCGCCGCAGCTCGACTCCATCATGCCGACGCGCCGCACCGCCACGACGACGCTGAATGTCGGGAACTACTTCCGCATCTCACCCGACAACCGGCTGATCTGGGGCGGGCGGGCACGCTTCGCGCTGTCCTCGCCCAGCTCGGACGCGAAGAGCGGGCGGGTGCTGCAGGCCGGGCTGCACCGCACCTTCCCGCAGCTCGGCCGGCCGCGCATCGACTATTGCTGGGGTGGCATCGTCGATCTCACCGCCGACCGCCTACCGCGCGCGGGCGAACGGGACGGGCTGTTCTACGCCATGGGCTACAGCGGCCATGGCACTCAGATGTCAGTGCATATGGGCCAGCGGATGGCCCGCGTCATGGCCGGGGAGCCACAGGCCAACCCCCTGCGCGGCCTGGATTGGAAGCCGGTGCCCGGGCATTTCGGCCCGCCCTGGTTCATGCCCTTCGTCGGCACGTACTACCGGCTGAAGGATACCTGGTCCTGAACCCTCGGCGTTGCTCTGTCCCGGGGGGAAGGCTCTGCCTTCACCCCCGGTCCCCCCATCCGCCAGGACGCTGCGCGCCCTGGACCCGATGAGTTGGCCCCCGCCGGCGCCTGATCGCGCCAGAGGGCATCGCTCTCCGGCGGAGTGGGGGTTTGGGGCGAGAGGCAGGGCCTCTTCCCCGGGGGGATGCCACGGAGCGGAATGCGGGAACGGCCGTCCGCGGGGAAGAGGCCGGACCTCAGGCGGCCAGGAGTTCGTCGGCCGGGCCGAAGAACTCGTAGTGGATGCGGTCCGCCGGCACGCCGGCCTGGATCAGCCCGTTCACGAAGAGGCGCAGGAAGGGCCGCGGGCCGCAAAGGAAGACATCCGCCTCCCGCACCGGGGTATTGGCGAGGAGCCATTCCGGGCTGATGCATCCGGCCACGTCGTAGTCGCGGCCGGCGACGTCATGCGAGCGCGGCGTCTCGTAGAAGTTGGTGACATGGATGCGCGGGTTTCCGGCCGCCAGCCCCCGCGTGCGGGCGCCCATGGCGTGGGTGCCGCCGTCGCGCGTGCCGTGGACGTAGTGCACCTCCAGCTCCGGCCGTTCCGCCGCGATGCTTTCCAGCATGCTCAGCATCGGCGTCAGCCCGACGCCGCCGCTCAGCAGCACGACAGGGCGCTCCTGCTGGCGGGGCTCCAGGAAGAACTCGCCGGCCGGGACGCCCACCTTCAGCACCGTGCCCACCTGGACCACGTCGTGCAGCCAGTTGGACACCGCGCCCATCGGCTCGCGCTTCACGCTGATCCGGTAGCGCCGGTCGTCGGGGGCGGAGGAGATGCTGTAGTTCCGCTTCAGCGGGTGATGGCCCGGCAGGTCGAGCCAGAAGGTCAGGTACTGCCCGGGACGGTGCCGCACCACCGCGCCGCCATCCACAAGCTCCAGCACGAAGGAGGTGACGATCCCGCTCTCCTCCCGCTTCTCCGCGACACGGAAGTCGCGCCAGCCGCTCCAGCCGCCGGGCGCCGTGGCTTGGTCGCGGTAGATCTCGGCCTCGCGCCCGATCAGCAGCTCCGCCAGGAACCAGTAGGCCTCGCCCCAGGCGGCCAGGATCTCCGGCGTCGCCGCCTCGCCCAGCACATCCTGGATGGCGCCGAGCAGCGAGGTCGCCACATGCGGGTAGTGCTCGGGCAGGATGTTCAGTCCGACATGCTTCTGCGCGATGCGCTCCACCGCCGGGCCAAGCACGCCGAGATTGTCGATGTTCTGCGCATAGGCCAGCACCGCCGCGGCCAGGGCGCGGGGCTGCGAGCCCGTCTCGCCATGATGCGACTGGTTGAACAGGTCGCGGATCTCGGGGTTCTGGAACATCCGCTCGTACATGCGCCGGGTGATGGCCAGGCCGTGCGCCTCCAGGGCGGGAACGGTCGCCTTCACGATCTGGATGGTCTTCTCGCTGAGGGGCTTGGGCATGGCCTTATCCATAAGGTGCATTCGATATGCACCTTATAAATCCCTGGCAAAAAGGTGTAAAGGGCATACATCTTATCCATGCGCCTGACCCTGCATTCCGACTACGCGCTGCGCACGCTGATCTTCCTGGGCCTGCGGCCGCAGCGGCTGGTCTCCATCGCCGAGATCGCGAAGGCCTACCGGATCTCCGAGAACCATCTGACCAAGGTGGTGCACCGGCTCGGCCAGGCGGGCTTCGTGGAGACCCTGCGTGGGCGGGGCGGCGGGTTGCGCCTGGCACGCCAACCGGAGGAGATCCGCATCGGCGACGTGGTGCGGGTGACGGAGGAGGACCTGGCCCTGGTCACCTGCTTCGCCCCGGGCGGCACGCCGCTGCCGGGCGTGGGCTGCGCCATCTCGGGGGCCTGCCGGCTGCAGGGCGCGCTGGCCGAGGCGCTGGGCGCCTTCATGGCGGTGCTGGACGGGCGGACGCTGCGCGACCTGCTGGGCCCGACCGCCCCCGCGCTGCGTCAGAGGCTGGGGATGGAGGGCGACCCGGAGGATTCCCCGGAAGCACGGGCGGAGGTTCCGGCATGACACGGCGGGAGGCCGCGCCGGAGGTCCGGATCCGCCGCGCCTACGATCCGCCGGAGGAAGCGGACGGGTTCCGCGTCCTGGTGGACCGCCTCTGGCCGCGCGGGCTGCGGCGCGACGGGGCCTGGATCGGCCTGTGGCTGAAGGAGGTCGCGCCCAGCAACGCGCTGCGCCAGTGGTTCGGGCACGACCCGACCCGCTGGGCGGAGTTCCGCGCCCGCTACCGGGCGGAGCTGCGTGGCAGCCTCGCCCTGGAAAGCCTGCTGGCCGAGGTGGCGCGGCACCGGCGGGTCACGCTGCTCTTCGGCGCGCGGGACGTGGCCCACAACAACGCCGTGGTGCTGCAGGAGATCTGCGCCCAGGGCGGGCGGGGTCACACCCCCGCCACGCCCACTGTCATGCCGCCGCAGACATAGAGCACCTGCCCGGTCACGAAGCCGCTGCGCGCGTCGAGCAGGAAGGACACGGCCTGCGCCACGTCCTCCGGCCGGCCCATGCGGCGGACGGGGATGTTCTCGGTGATCGCGCGGGTCCGCTCGCTGCCGGGCGGGTTGGCGCGGTCGAACAGCGCGGTGCGGATCGGGCCGGGGCCGACCGCGTTGGCGGTGATCCCCCGGGGGCCGAGCTCCAGAGCCCAGACCCGCGTCATGCCGATCAGCCCGGCCTTGGTCGCGGCATAGGCGCTGCGCCATTCCTTGCCCAGCGCGGCGCGGGAGGAAACGTTCACCACCCGGCCGAACCCGGCCTCCTTCATCCCCGGCAGCAGCGCCTGCAGGCATTGCAGGGCGCAGCGCAGGTTCAGCGCCACGGCGCGGTCCAGCGTGGTGAGGTCCTGCTGCTCCACCGGTCCGGGCAGGACCACGCCGACATTGTTCACCAGCCGGGTGATCGGCCCATCCCTCAGCGCCTGTTCCAGTGCCCGGGCGGTCTGCGCCGGGTCGGACAGGTCGGCGCGCAGGATGCCGTCCCCTTCCGCGCCCCCGATGTCGATCACCACCGGCTCGTAGCCGTCATCGCGGCAGCGTTCCGCCACCGCACGCCCGATCCCGGAGGCACCGCCGGTGACCAGGACACGTTCCCTCGGCATGGGCATCGGCTCAGTCCACCGTCACCTTGGCGCGCCGCACGACCTCGCCCCAGCGCGCGATCTCGGAAGTGATGAAGGCCTCGAACTCCTCCGGCGTATCGCCCACCGGCTCGGCCCCCTGCTCGCGCACCTTGGCGATGGTGGCGGGCTCGGCCAGCACGGCGCGGATCTCCGTGGCCAGGCGGTCCACCAGTGGGCGTGGCATCCGGGCTGGGGCCTGGACGCCGAACCAGGCCAGGGCCTGCACGCCGGGCTGCCCGGCCTCGGCGGTGGTGGGCACGTCGGGCAGGGCCGGGCTGCGCCCGGCGCTGGTGACCGCGAGGGCGCGCAGGCGGCCATCCTTGATATGGCCCAGCGAGGAGGGAAGGTTGTCCACCGCCATGTCCACCCGCCCGGCGATGGCGTCGGTGATCATCGGCCCGGAGCCGCGATAGGGCACGTGGGTCAGGTCGATCCCGGCCTCCAGCTTCAGCAACTCGCCGGTCAGGTGCAGGCTGGTGCCGTTGCCCGAACTCGCGAAGGTCATGCCGGGTTTCTTCTTCGCCGCCGCCACGAATTCCGCGAGCGTCCTGATGGGCGAGGAGGCGGGCACCATGATGACGTTCGGCAGCTTCGCCATGTTGGAGACGGCGACGAGGTCCTGCGGCTTGAAGGTCAGCGTCTTGCCGTAGAGGGCATAATTGATGGCGCCTGTGCCGATCGTGGTCATCAGCAGGGTGGTGCCGTCCGGCTCGGCGCGCACCACGGCCTCGCTGCCGATCACTCCGGCGGCGCCGGCCCGGTTCTCCACCACCACCGCCACGCCGAGCCTGGGGCCGAGCCGGTCGGCCAGGATGCGCGCCAGGATGTCGGTGGTGCCCGCCGGGGGAAAGGGCACGACGATGCGGGTCGTCCGGTCGGGCCAGGGCGTGGCCGGCTTCCCTTGCGCCAGCACGGGCCGGCCGGGCAGGGCGAGGGCCGGAAGGGCGGCCAGGGCGGCGGCGCCCAGGAGGCGCCGGGTCGGATGGGGCATGGATGTCTTCTCCCGCCGCCCTCTTGCTTCCGGGCCTGGGAGAGGCCGGGCCGGGGGCGTTGCTGCGGCGATCATCCGACAGGGCGGCGGCACTGTCACCCCCCGCTCCCTCCCGGGGGCGCGGCCATGCCGGGCGTGAGGCGCAACCCGGGGGGCGGGAAAAACGGCCGCCCCTTTGCGCCGCGGGCCGTGCCGCGCTATGCCGCAGGGATTCCATTTCCTGCCCGAGAAGACCAGCGCCGGCCGATGACCAGCAGCAACGACATCCGCGCCACCTTCCTGGACTACTTCGCCCGCAACGGGCACCAGGTGGTCGAGAGCTCGCCGCTCGTGCCGCGCAACGACCCGACGCTGATGTTCACCAACAGCGGCATGGTCCAGTTCAAGAACGTCTTCACGGGGCAGGAGCGCCGGCCCTATTCCACCGCGACCACGGCACAGAAATGCGTGCGCGCCGGCGGCAAGCACAACGACCTGGACAACGTGGGCTACACCGCCCGGCACCATACCTTCTTCGAGATGCTGGGAAACTTCTCCTTCGGTGACTATTTCAAGGAACAGGCGATCACCCATGCCTGGACCCTGCTGACAAAGGACTTCGCCCTTCCGAAGGAGAAGCTGCTCGTCACGGTCTATTCCGAGGACGAGGACGCGGCGGCGCTGTGGCGCAAGATCGCCGGCCTGCCGGACCAGCGGATCATCCGCATCCCGACCTCCGACAATTTCTGGCGGATGGGCGATACCGGCCCCTGTGGCCCCTGTTCCGAGATCTTCTACGACCACGGCCCCTCCATCCCGGGCGGCCCGCCGGGCTCACCGGACGAGGATGGCGACCGCTTCATCGAGATCTGGAACCTCGTCTTCATGCAGTACGAGGAAGGGCCGCCGGGCGTGCGCGCGCCGCTGCCCCGCCCCTCGATCGACACGGGCATGGGGCTGGAGCGCTTCGCCGCGATCCTGCAGGGCGTGCACGACAACTACGACACGGACACCTTCCGCGCCCTGATCGCCGCCAGCGCCGAGCTGGTGGGGCAGGCGGCGGACGGACCCTTCAAGGCCAGCCACCGCGTGGTGGCGGACCACCTGCGCTCCGGCTCCTTCCTGATCGCCGACGGCGTGCTGCCCTCCAACGAGGGGCGCGGCTACGTGCTCCGCCGCATCCTCCGCCGCGCCATGCGCCATGCCCAGATGATGGGCTCGCGCGAGCCGCTGCTGGCGAAGCTGGTGCCGGTGCTGGTGCGCCAGATGGGCGCCGCCTATCCGGAGCTGGTGCGCGCGCAGCCGCTGATCGAGGAGACCTTCCGGCTGGAGGAGACGCGTTTCCGCACCCTGCTGGACCGCGGCCTGGGCCTGCTGGCCGAGGAGACGGGCCGGCTGGGCGAGGGCCAGCCCCTGCCGGGCGAGGTCGCCTTCCGCCTCTACGACACCTTCGGCTTCCCGCTCGACCTGACGCAGGACGCGCTGCGCGCCGAGGGCCGCCCGGTGGATGTCGAGGGCTTCGAGGCCGCCATGGCCGAGCAGAAGCGCCGCGCCCGCGCCGCCTGGGCCGGCTCGGGCGAGGCCGCCACCGAGACGCTCTGGTTCGACCTGAAGGAGCGGATCGGCGCCAGCGAGTTCCTCGGCTACTCCACCGAGAGCGCCGAGGCCGAGATCCTGGCCGTGGTCGCGGACGGCAAGGTGGTGGATGCCGCCCCCGCCGGGGCCGAGGTCGCGGTGATCCTGAACCAGACCCCCTTCTATGCCGAGAGCGGCGGCCAAGTCGGCGACACCGGCCTGATCACCGCCGCCGACGGCGCGCGCATCGTGGTGCGCGACACGCAGAAGAAGCTGGGCCTCTTCGTGCATCTCGGCACCGTGGCGCATGGCGAGGCGAAGCCCGGCCAAGCGGTGCAGGCGGAGGTGGACCATGCCCGCCGCGGCGAGATCCGCGCCCATCACTCCGCGACGCACCTGCTGCACGAGGCGCTGCGGCGGCGGCTGGGCACGCATGTGGCGCAGAAGGGCTCGCTGAACGCACCGGACCGGCTGCGCTTCGACGTCTCCCAGCCCACGCCGATGACGCCCGAGGATCTCGCCTGGGTCGAGGGCGAGGTGAATGCCCGCATCCGCCAGAACACCGCCGTGACCACCCGGCTGATGACGCCCGAGGCGGCGGTCGAGGCGGGCGCCATGGCGCTGTTCGGCGAGAAGTATGGCGACGAGGTCCGCGTGGTCGGCATGGGCGAGGACCCCGCCGCCACCGAGAAGCACGGCGTCTATTCGCTGGAACTCTGCGGCGGCACGCATGTCGCCCGCACCGGCGATATCGGCCTGTTCAAGATCGTTTCCGAAGCCGCCGTTTCCGCTGGCGTCCGCCGCATCGAGGCGGTGACTGGCCAGTCCGCCCTGACGCTGGTCGAGGGCGCCGAGCGCACGCTGCGCGACGCCGCCGCCGCGCTGAAGAGCACCACCGCCGAGGTGCCGGCCCGCGTCGCCGCCCTGCTGGAGGAGCGGCGCAGGCTGGAGCGCGACGTGGCCGAGCTGCGCAAGAAGCTGGCCACCGGCGGGGCCGCCGCCGAGGTGGAGGAGGTGAACGGCCTCCGCCTTGCGCTGCGCGACCTGGGCGACACCCCGGCCAAGGACCTGAAGGGCATCGCCGATGCCATCCTGAAGGGCGGCACGGCGGATGTGGTGGCGCTGGTCTCCACCGCCGAGGGCAAGGCCAGCATCGTGGTCGGCGTCGGCGAGGCGGCGAAGGGCCGGGCCGATGCCGTGGCACTGGTGCGCGCCGCCTCCGCCGCCGTGGGCGGCAAGGGCGGCGGCGGGCGGCCGGACATGGCGCAGGCAGGCGGGCCGGAGGCCGGCAAGGCTAACGAGGCGCTGGCGGCGGTGCGGCAGGCCGTGGCCGCCTGACCGGCAGCAGGCCGAGGGCGATGTTATAACGTCCAGATCCTTGTTTTCACGAATGACTTGATCGGGCGGTACGCAACAGCGCACCGCCCCGGAACGTTTCTGGCCGGTCCACGTCATTCGGGAAGAACCGGTCATGAAGGCACTCACCTGGCAGGGCCGCGGCACCATCCGCTGCGAGACCGTGCCCGATCCGCAGATCCAAGACGGGCGCGATGCCATCATCAAGGTGACGGCCTGCGCCATCTGCGGCTCCGACCTCCACCTGATGGGCGGTTATGTCCCGACCATGGAGAAGGGCGACGTGCTCGGCCATGAATGCATGGGCGAGGTGGTCGAGGTCGGCAAGGAGAACACGGCGCTGAAGGTCGGCGACCGGATCGTGGTGCCCTTCACCATCTGCTGCGGCGCCTGCCGGCAGTGCCAATGGGGCAACTGGAGCCTCTGCGAGCGCACCAACCCCAACGGCAAGATGCAGGCGGAGCAGTTCGGCTACGCCACCGCCGGGCTCTTCGGCTACTCGCATATCACCGGCGGCTTCCCGGGCGGGCAGGCGGAGTATCTGCGCATCCCCTATGCCGACGTGACCCATCTGAAGGTGCCGGAGGATCTGTCGGACGAGCAGGTGCTCTTTCTCTCCGACATCTTCCCCACGGCCTACATGGCTGCCGACCATTGCGACATCAAAGGCGGCGAGACCATCGCCGTCTGGGGCTGCGGCCCGGTCGGCATCCTCACCATCAAGTCGTGCTTCCTGCTGGGCGCGGCGCGGGTGATCGCCATCGACACGGTGCCGGAGCGGCTCGCCATGGCGCGGGAGGCCGGGGCCGAGGTGATCGACTATGCCGAGGGCAAGGTGCAGGAGAGCATCCTGGAGCTCACCAAGGGGCTGGGCCCCGACGCGGTGATCGAGGCGGTCGGCATGGAAAGCCATGGCGCCGACACGCTGGTGCAGAAGGTCGCCTCGGCGGTGATGAGCAAGACCATCAGCATGGAGCGCGCCTTCGCCCTGAACCAGGCAATCCTGGCCTGCCGTCCGGGGGGCATCGTGTCCGTGCCGGGGGTCTATGTGGCTTTCGACCCGGTGGCCATGGGGGCCTTCATGAACAAGGGCCTGACCATGAGGACGGGCCAGACCCATATGCACCGCTACATGAAGCCCCTACTGGAGCGGATCCGGAAGGGGGAGATCGACCCCTCCTTCATCATCACCCACCGTTCCAGCAGCCTGGAGGACGGGCCGGACCTCTACGACACCTTCCGCGAGAAGAAGGACAACTGCATCAAGGTGGTGTTCAGGCCCCACGGCTGACACCACCTGCCGGCCCGCATGGCTGGCTCGCGGGGGAGGGGGCGGATTCGCCTTTCCTTCCCGCGCAAACCCGTCTAAACGCGCCGCACCCTGCCGGGCGTGAGGCATCGCGCCCGGCTATGCCTGTTCGCGCCCATGGCATCCCGCCATGACGGCCACGGGCTGAGACATCCGCAGGGAGAATTCATGCCGCTTTACGAAACCGTGCTGATCGCACGTAACGAGCTCACGCAGCAGCAGGTCGAGGCCGTGGCCGATCAGGTCACCGCCATCCTGACCGAGGCTGGCGGCGAGGTGAAGAAGCGCGAGTACTGGGGCCTCCGTGGCCTCGCCTACCGCATCAAGAAGAACCGCAAGGGGCACTACATGCTCCTCGGCCTCGACTGCGCCCCCGCCGTCGAGCAGGAAGTCGCCCGCCAGCTCGGCCTGAACGAGGACGTGCTGCGCCACATGACGCTGCGCGTGGAAGAGATCACGGACGAGCCCTCCGCCATCCTGGCCCGCCGTGGCGAGGATCGTGAGCGCGACCGTGGCTTCCGTGGCCCGCGCCCGGCCGGCCGCTTCTCCTCGGGCCGCCGCGACCGCGACGACCGCGAGGAATTCCGTGCGCGTCCGCGCGACGAGATCGAGCAGCCGCAGGGCGAGGAGTAAGACACGATGTCCGACACGAACACCGACATGACGCCCGCCGCCCGCCGCCCGGCCGTCGGCGCCCGCCGTCCGTTCTATCGCCGCCGCAAGTCCTGCCCCTTCTCCGGCCCGAACGCGCCGAAGATCGACTACAAGGACGTGCGCCTGCTGAGCCGCTTCCTGAGCGAGCGCGGCAAGATCGTGCCCTCCCGCATCACGGCGGTCTCCGCCAAGAAGCAGCGCGAGCTGGCGAACGCCATCAAGCGCGCCCGCTTCCTGGCGCTGCTGCCCTACGTCATCAACGACTGACGGACGGCACGGAACAGAGAACGGAACGGGATAGGGAAAGGTGGCGGCGATGCGCCCCACGGCTGGCGTCCTGAACGACCCGCGGATCCTGGCGGGCGGCGCGGCGGGCTTTGCCTGCGCGGCCGCCTGCCTTTGGGCCTTCCGTGGCCTGCCGCTCGGCACGCTGCTGCTCTGGGCGTCGTCGCTACCGCTCTTCCTGGCGGGGCTCTCGCTGGGACAGTTCTCGGCAGCGCTGGGGGCGGCCCTGGCCGCGCTGGCGCTGCTGCTGGTGGTGGGCTTCCACGGCGCGGTGGTCTTCCTGCTGGTGGCGGCGCTGCCGGCGGTGACCATCCTCGCCGCCGCGCTGCGACGGCCGGACCGGCTGGAGTTGTCGCTGCCCCTGGCGTTGCTGGGCATCTGGCCCGCGATCACCGGCGTCGCCTCCCTCCTCGTCACCGGGGAGATTCTGGAGCAGGCGATCGTGGACCAGATCAAGCCGGTGCTGCAGGAGGCCGCAATCACCGCCGACGATGCCACCGTCGCGGCGCTGGTGCGCATGGGCATCGCCTTCGCCAGCGCGGCGCTGGCCCTGCCGCTGATGCTCTGCGGCATCGGCGCCCAGGCCTGGCTGTCCCGCCGGCGGCTGGCGCTGCGCCCGGCCCCCGACTGGTCCTCGGCCCGGCTGCCCTCCTGGTACCCGGTGCTGCCGGTCGCGGCGCTCGCCGCCGCCTGGATGGCGCCGGGGCTGATGGCCAGCGTGGTGGCGACGGCACTGCTGACGCCCCTGTTCCTGCAGGGGCTGGCGGCGGTGCACAGGCGGGCGCGCGGTCCGGTGCTGGTGCTCTTCTATCTCGTTCTCGTCCTCTTCTCCGTTCCGGCCGCGGCCCTCGTGGTCGGCCTCGGCCTGTTCGAACAGTTCGGGCGCAAGCCCCCTCAATCCTGAAAGAACAAACCCGATGATCGAAGTCATCCTGATGCAGCGGGTCCCGCATCTCGGCCAGATGGGCGAGCGCGTGACCGTCCGCCCGGGCTACGCCCGCAACTACCTGCTCCCCCAGGGCAAGGCGATCCGCGCCAATGCCGCCAACCTCAAGCGCTTCGACGAGGAGCGTTCGCAGCTCGAGGCCCAGAACCTCAAGCGTCGCGAGGAGGCCGAACGCGTCGCCGAGCGCATGGACGGGCTCTCCGTGACCCTGATCCGTCAGGCGGGCGAGGGCGGCAACCTGTACGGTTCCGTCACCTCCCGCGACATCGCCGATGCCTGCAAGGATGCCGGCCTGACGGTGGGCCGCGACCAGGTGCTGCTGCAGCACCCGATCAAGGACACCGGCCTGCACATCGTGCATGTCGCCCTTCACCCGGAGGTCGATTTCCCGGTGACGGTGAATGTCGCCCGCACCGTGGAAGAGGCCGACAAGCAGGCCCGTGGCGAGGACCTGCACGCCGAGCAGCAGGCCGAGGAGGAGAGCCTGGAGGCCGAGCTGGCCGCCGAGCTGTCCGAGCTGGGCGCCGCCCGCGAGTAACGGCCCCTCGCGCAACCGCCCGGGTGACTGCCCTGGGCGGGCGCTGGAGTCCCTCGGCTGAAAATGGCGGCGGCAACGCCGCCATTTTCATGTTTGCGTGTGCGGGAAGACCCGTCCCGAAACTGTCAGAGACAGGGTTTTTCATGTTTCCTGACGAAAAAGTGTCATGAAACAGTGCGTTAAACTTTCGGTACAGAAATAGTTAGCCTGCATGTTGCATTAAATTTATCTCATCGTGCCTTTCAGGCGACAGTGGTGCCATGGTCCCATGCAACCGGGTGCTGGACAGCCATGCCTCGGCGTCTTCAGCTTCCGCCATCGGTACACATGCCAGCGGAGGATATGCGGCGATGCTGCATGCAATGCTGTCGCGGATGATCAGACGAGGACGTCTGGTGCTGCACGAACCGGGAGGCCGGACCACGGTCTTCCAGGGGCGCGAACCCGGCCCCGAAGCCGGGATGCGGATCAACGACATGGCGGCAATCCGCCGCATCGTGCTGAACCCGGGCCTGGGCGTCGGCGAATCCTTCATGGAAGGGCAGATCGAGCCCGCGGGCTGCAGCCTCTTCGAGCTGATGGACGTGCTGGCCATGAACTACATCGAGACCCCGCCGGGGGCCGAGATGGTTCTGGAACGGGTCCGGTGGCTGCGCCGCCGTTTCGACCAGCTCAACCCGGCCGGACGCTCCCGTCGCAACGTCGCCCACCACTATGATCTCGACAGCCGGCTCTACAGCCTCTTCCTGGATCGCGACCGGCAGTATTCCTGCGCCTATTTCCCGAAGGGGGACGAGACGCTGGAGGAGGCGCAGCTTCTCAAGAAGCGCCACATCGCTGCCAAGCTGAAGCTGGACCAGCCGGATCTGGAGGTGCTGGACATCGGCTGCGGCTGGGGCGGCATGGCCCTGACCCTGGCGAAGGAATACGGTGCCCGCGTGACCGGGCTGACCCTGTCCACCGAGCAGCTGGCGGAGGCACGCAAGCGGGCCGAGGAGGCCGGGCTCGCCGACCGTGTCCGCTTCGAGCTGATGGACTACCGCGCCTGGAACCGGCCGATGGACAGGATCGTCTCGGTGGGCATGTTCGAGCATGTGGGCGTCGGCCACTACCGCACCTTCTTCCGCAAGGTGCGCGAGATCCTGAAGGAGGACGGCGCGGCGCTGATCCACGCGATCGGCCGGGCCGACGGGCCGGGTTCCACCAACCCCTGGATCGCCAAGTACATCTTCCCCGGCGGCTACTCGCCCGCCTTGAGCGAAGTGATGGCGGCGGTGGAGAAGGAGAAGCTCTGGGCCACGGATATCGAGATCCTGCGCCTGCACTATGCCAAGACGCTGGCCCACTGGCGCCGCCGCTTCGCCGCGAACCGGGACACCATCCAGTCCCTCTACGACGAACGCTTCTGCCGCATGTTCGAGTTCTACCTCGTCGGTTCCGAACTCGCCTTCCGGCGGATGGGGCACATGAACTGGCAGCTTCAGCTCACCCGCAGCGTCGATGCCCTGCCGCTGTCGCGGGACTACATGTACGAGGCGGAACATCAGCCGATGCCGGAGGGGATCAGGGCGCAACTGGCCTGACGTCACAGGCGGCTTTCCCTGGCCGCTGTGGTCCGGCGTTGCTCTGTCCCCGGGGGAAAGGCGCTGCCTTTCGCCCCGGACCCCCTATCCGCCAGGACCCTGCGGGCCCTGGACTCGATGATCTGGCTCTCCCTGTGGCCGGATCGCGCCGGAGAGCCATGCTCTCCGCGGATTGCCGTTGCCATCCGCGCGGACAGGGTGTGGGAGAGGCGGCGCCTCTCCCACGAGGCCGGCCATAAGGAGAAACGTAGCCGGGAGGCCGCGTCACCTCAGCCTTCCGCCGGAGCGGTCCGGAGGCGCCGATTGCCGATCCAGCGGGCGACCCGGCGGCCGGCCCGGATGCCGGGCTGTTCCACCAGGGCGTGGAGCAGGGTGGCCAGGGCGATGAGCGGGATGCCGCAGGCGATCACCACCGACCAGAAGCCGAGCGGGGTGGCGGCGGCCTGCTTCACCCAGGGAAAGGCGAAGGCCAGGGCCAGCACCAGCCCGTGCAGGAGGTAGATACCGTAGCTGGCATCGCCGAGGCGCCGCGTGGCGCGCAGGGTGAGCAGGCCGAAGACGGTGCAGCCGGAGCGGACCAGCCAGAAGACCAGTCCCATGACGGCCAGGGCGATGGCGTCGTTCGGCAGGGGCACGGCGCCGAACCAGATGGCGACCAGCCCCACCACCAGCACCGAGGCGGCACGGTCGGCCCGGGGGGAGGTGCCGGGGCCCGAGAGCGTGCGGCCGAGACCGCGGGCCTCCAGCGAGGCGCAGCTCATCCCGATCAGGAAAAGCGTCACGAAGCCGGGCTCGTCCGCCCCGGCCCATGGCCCCAGATGCCCGCCCGCCCAGGCGAGGCAGAGCAGCAGCAGCGCCAGGGTGAGCCAGGTCTCCCGCCGCCCGGTGCGGGCCAGCAGGGCGGCCAGGGGCAGGCTGGCATAGAAGATCCACTCGTATTGCAGGGTCCATGTGACGCCGGCGGTGAGCAGGTTGGTGCCGGCATGGGCGTTCACGTCGGGCCGGTTGCCGGCGCCGAGCAGCAGCCATTCGCCCACCTGGCCGGCGACCTGGGTGGCGGGCTCCCGCAGCTCCCCGCCATCCCGGCCGAACAGCAGGGCCAGCATGGCGAGGATGACGACGAGGTAGAGCGGGCCGATGCGGAAAAGGCGCCCGGCATAGAGAGCCAGCCAGGAGGGACGCCCTTCCTCCCGCAGCAGCTTGGCCCAGAAGAGGTAGCCGGTGATGATGAAGAACATCCCTACAGCCCCCTTGCCCATCACCGCATAGGCATGGGCTGGCGGCAGGCCCCAGCCCTGTCCGGCCAGGAGGCGGGGATAGATGGCGGCGTGGTGGAAGAAGACCGCCAGGGCGAGGATGCCGCGCAGCCCGTCCAGGGCCGGCATGCGGCTGGCCGCCTGTCCCGGCGGGGCATCCGCCGGGCGGCAGAGCGGGGTGGCGGCCAGTGCCAGGAGCAGCCCCATTCCGAGAAAGAAGGGCGGCAGCGGGTAGAAGTCAGCCATGGGGGAGGGGGCTAGCATCCGGGGGCGGGGGCGTGGACCCCTGGAGCGCCAGGGGCGGCCCGCTTTCCGTTCACGCCCCAGTGAGGCCAGCGGTGAGGCCAACGGCGAGGCCAGCGGTGAGGCCGGGACGGCCGGAGTGGCTTGGCCCGGACCGCCAGCCATTCTCATTCTCCAGGATAAAAGAACTTTTTCAATGGGTTCCACGGCTCATCCCCAGAATCCACACTTGTCCACAGCGGCGCGGGAGGGGACGGCGGAAACGGAAAGAGGCTAGACTGGCGGGATGAACGCGCTCGACCAGAACAGCGGCCTGCTGGGCCTGTCCCAGCGCCTGCCTCCGCAGAATCTGGAGGCGGAGATGGCCTTGCTGGGGGCCCTTCTGGCCAACAACAAGGCCTATGAGCGGGTCTCGGAATTCCTGGCATCGGAGCATTTCGCCGATCCGGTGAATGGCCGGATCTATGCCTCCATCCAACGGCGAATCGAGGCGGGGCAGCTCGCGGACGCGGTGACGCTGCGGGCCGAATTCGAGCATTCCGGCCAGCTCGACGAGGTGGGCGGCCCGGCCTACCTGGCGCAGCTCCTTTCCGCCATGGTGGGCATCATCAATGCCGGCGAATACGCCAAGGTCATCCACGACGCCTGGCTGCGGCGGCAGTTGATCGACCTGGGCGAGGTGGTGGTGAACCGCGCCTTCGGGGTCGAGGCCGAGCTGGACGGCAAGGAGCAGCTGGAGGCCGCCGAGCAGGCGCTCTTCGATCTCGCCAAGGAAGGCGGCAACGAGGGTGCGCTGATCACCTTCGAGCGCGCCATGGTCCGCGCCGTGGAGATGGCGGAGAAGGCCTTCACCAACGGTTCCGGCGTCTCCGGCCTCTCCACCGGCCTGCGCGACGTGGACGCCAAGATGGGCGGGCTGCACCCGTCGGACCTGCTGATCCTGGCCGGGCGCCCGGCCATGGGCAAGACGGCGCTGGCCACCAAGATCGCCTTCGGCGCCGCCCGCGCCATCCTGCGCGAGGCCCAGGCGGAAAATCCCAACGCCGTGCCCAAGGGCGGCGTGGCGGTCTTCTCGCTGGAAATGAGCGCCGACCAGCTCGCCACCCGTCTTCTGTCGGAGAATTCGCGGATCTCGGGCGACCGCATCCGGCGCGGCGAGATCTCGCAGCGCGACTTCGACCGTTTCGTGGAGACATCGCGCGAGCTGGCGACGCTGCCGATCTTCATCGACGACACGCCGGCCATCACCATCTCGGCGCTGCGCACCCGCTGCCGCCGGCTCAAGCGCACCCGCGGGCTGGACATGATCGTGGTGGACTACCTGCAGCTGATGCGCCCCGCCGCCGGGTCTCGGCCGGAAAGCCGCGTGCTGGAGATCTCGCAGATCACCCAGGGGCTGAAGGCCATCGCCAAGGAACTGTCGGTGCCGGTGATCGCCCTGTCCCAGCTTTCCCGGCAGGTCGAGTCGCGCGAGGACAAGCGGCCACAACTGGCGGACCTGCGTGAGTCCGGCTCGATCGAGCAGGATGCCGACGTTGTGATGTTCGTCTATCGCGACGAGTACTACCTGGCGCAGCGCGCACCCAAGCAGCTGAACTTCGACAACTCGGAGAAATACGCCGAGGCGATGGACAAGTGGCAGCAGGATATGGAACGCGCGCACAACAAGGCCGAGCTGATCATCGCCAAGCAGCGCCACGGCCCCACCGGCACCATCCCGCTGTTCTTCGAGGGCGAGTTCACCCGCTTCGGCGACCTCGACATGGTGCATGACGACCCGCATGGCGGGTGACCGGCCGGGCTGAACCCCCCTCCCGGTCCCTGGCCCCGGTTCCGGGGCTGAACCGGGGGGGTGGTGCCCCGCACCGCGGGCCTCGCCCAACGGCGATTTGCATGAATTCCCCGCTCCCCCGATGGTGGTGCGGCCGGGCCCGGAACGATCCGTCCGGCGATCACCCAGGCCAAGGCATGGGAGGCGGGAGGAATGCGGCGAATCCTGATGGGTGGCCTGCTGGCCATGATGCTGCTTGCCCTGTTCCTGGCGGGCTTCATGGATTTTCTGGAACCTGCCGCGCCGCCTGGGCCTGTGTCCGGTCGGGAACCGGCCGTGGTCGGGGCGGGGCCTGAACCGCTCCCCGCCCTGCCGCCCGCCGATGCGCCCCTGCCGGATTCCCTGCTGGCGCTGGAGCGTGAGGGCGCACAGATCCATGAAGGGCTGGCACAGATCGACCAGGCCATGGACCGGATGCTGAACGGGGTGCTGTCGGTTCTGCGGCCCTATGGCGAGGCCCGGGCGGTGGATGACGCCGCGGCGCGGCAGCTGGAGGCGCTGAGCGCGTTGCGCCGCCAGTCCCTGGATCGACTGTCCCGGATCGAGATGCGCCGCGCCGGGATCGAGGCAGGCGGCGATTCGCCCCCGATGGCCGCCGCGCTGCCGCCGGAACTGCCAGTTCTCCCTCCGGACGGGACCCAGCCCTTCCGGACGGCGATGGCGGGGCCGCCGCCTCCGGGTTTCTCCGCGGTGGGGGATGGGGCAGAAGTCGCGCCGCTGCCGGAAGCCCCATCGGCGGCATCTCCATTGGTGGCATCCCCGGAGAGCCGGGCGCCCGCCGGGGCAGCGGGGGAGGCGCCGGCCTCCGACGAGCTGGCGCCGGCGCTCGCCATGCAGGCGTTGCCCCTCCCGCCGCCTGCTTCTCCGCCGGTCCCGCCAATGGAACGGGGGGCCGCGAAGCCGCCGCGGCCCCTGCGCGCCGAGCCGACCAGCTTGCGCGCCGCCGCGGCGAATCCGGCGCGTTGCCGTTCGATCATCCTGCGCGGGCAATTGGGGGAGGGGCTGAGTTTTGCCGATCGGAGCTTCCTGCGTGGCCACTGCCCGGGCTGAGCGGCGCCGCGCCCTGTCCCGCGTGCTGGCGCTGGTGCTGGTGATGGCGCTGCCCTGGCTGGCGGGCTGCGCCAGCGCCCCACCCGCCGCACCGTCCACCGGGCCGGCACGGATCGCCCTGCCCTTCAGCCGGGCGGTCCCGGCCCTTACCGTCTCCCTGCTGGCCAATGCCCAGCTCGGGGCGCCGGATGCGGGCGGGCGCTATCCGATGATGGTGGACCCCTGGATCGACCAGGGCAGCGGTATGCCGGTGGAGGCCACGCGCCCGATCGAGGCGCAGATCGCCGCGCAGCTCCGGCGCTCCTATCCGCAGGTCGAGCTTCTGTCCTTCGGCGCGGCCGGCCTCGCGCGGCAGCCCCTGGTGCTGCTCGGCGCCCTGGCGCCCGTTCCGGAGGCGGAGGGCGGCCGGGCCGGCGGCTATCGCATCCGGGCGGTGATCGGCGACCTGCGCAGCGGCCGCATCGTGTCCCAGGCCGAGGTCTGGACCTGGCCGGACGGGGTGAACCTCCGCCCCACGCCCTTCTTCCGCAACAGTCCCGCCTGCGTACCGGAACAGGGGGCGGAGGGCTATGCCCGCACCGTGGGCAGCCGGATCGGCGACCCCATCGACCCGGAATACCTGCGGCAGCTCCGGGTGGCCGCGCTGGTGAACGACGGCATCCGCGCCTACGAGGCCGGGCGCTACCGGCAGGCGCTGGCAGCCTATGAGGAAGCGAGCCGCCTGCCGGGGGGCGAGCAGATCCGCGTCTATAACGGGCTCTATTTGGCCAACCGGGCGCTGCGGCAGCCGCTGGGGGCGGAGGCCGCCTTCCGGGGGCTGGTCAAGCTGGGCCTGGCCAGCGGACGGCTTTCGGTGCGCTTCGTTTTCCGGCCGGGCTCGGCGGAATTCTGGCGCGACCCGGCGGTGAGCGGCGCCTATGAGATGTGGCTGCGCGAGATCGCCCGGCAGGCGGCGGCCGGGCCGGACTGCCTGGAGGTGATCGGCCATGCCAGCCCCAGCGGCCCGGCCGAGGCCAATCTGCGCCTGTCGCAGCAACGGGCGGAGCGGGTGCGGGACCGGCTGGTCGCCATGCAGCCGGGCCTGGGCGGCCGCCTGGCCAGCCGGGGCGCCGGGGCCAGCGAGCCGATCATCGGCAGCGGCGCGGACGATGCCAGCGACCTGCTGGACCGGAGGGTGGAGTTCCGCCCGGTGGCCTGCACCGCGCCGCCATCCTGACCGGGCGCCTCGCCTTCGGCCGTTGCTGTCGCGGCGGCCCAGGGAGACGCGCCGTTCCGGCGGTGCCGCCAAGGGCCGTGCGGGGGAGAGGCGGCCAGGGTCTTGTGATCCGCCGGGGCCGCCGCCGGAAGACGGTCGCCATTGCGGTGCGGCGAGGGGGCGGCTATCTGGACGGTTCCCTGGGCGGCACCGGACGACCTTGCCCCCACAGGCCCGCCCCCTGGGAGCCCCCTGGGACGGGCTTCCACAACGCTCTCGCGGATGGCGGCTTGTTTGCAGGATCGGCGGTCGGCTTGAATCTTCTTCTCGATGCGGTGGCGCGGCTCGGCGCGATGGTGCTGGGGCTGTGCCGGACGGTGGGGTCGGTCGCGCTCTTCGCGCTGGAGGGCGTGTCGCACCTCTTCCGGCCTCCCTACCACCTGCGGCAATTCGGCCGCGCCTTCGTGGAGGTGGCCTATTTCTCCCTGCCGGTGGTGGCGCTGACGGCGATCTTCACCGGCATGGTGCTGGCCTTGCAGTCCTATACCGGCTTCTCCCGCTTCAACGCGCAGAGCGCCATGGCCACGGTGGTGGTGATCTCGCTGACGCGCGAGCTGGGGCCGGTGCTGGCCGGGCTGATGGTGGCGGGCCGGATCGGTGCCTCCTTCGCCGCCGAGATCGGCACGATGCGCGTGACGGACCAGGTGGACGCGCTGACCACCCTGTCCACCGACCCGATGAAGTACCTCGTGGCGCCGCGCCTGCTGGCCGCGACGCTGGCCATGCCGCTGCTGGTGGCGGTGGCCGACACGCTGGGCGTGATGGGCGGCTGGATCGTGGCCACCTACAATCTCGGCTTCGTGTCCCAGTCCTATATCCGCGACACGCTGAACGCGTTGCAGGCCTTCGACGTGGTCTCCGGCCTGATCAAGGCGGCGGCCTTCGGCTTCGTGGTGGCGCTGATGGGCACCTGGTGCGGCTATTCCTCGCGCGGCGGCGCGGAGGGGGTGGGCGGGGCCACGACCTCGGCGGTGGTGTCATCCTCGATCCTGATCCTGTTCCTGGACTACATCCTGACCCAGGCCTTCTTCACCCGATGAGCGGCGCCACCCCCAAGCTGCGCCTGCGCGGGCTGCACAAGGCCTTCGGCGCCAAGAAGGTGCTGGACGGCGTGGACCTGGACGTGATGCCGGGCGAGTCCATGGTGATCCTGGGCGGCTCGGGCTCCGGCAAGTCGGTCACGATCAAGTGCATCCTGGGCCTGATCCAGCCGGATTCCGGCCGCATCGAGCTGAACGGGCGGGACCTGCTGGCCATGGACCGCTCGGAGCGGCGCGCGGTGCTGGACGGCATGGGCATGCTGTTCCAGAACGGCGCGCTCTTCGACAGCATTCCGGTCTGGGAGAATGTCTGCTTCAAGCTGTTGCAGCAGAAGCGCATCACCCGGGCCAGGGCGCGCGACAAGGCGGCCGAGGTGCTGGCCCAGGTCGGGCTGGCCGGCAGCGTGGGGGACCTGTCCCCCTCCGAACTGTCCGGCGGCATGCAGAAGCGCGTGGCATTGGCCCGGACCATCGCCTCGCAGCCCGCCATCCTGTTCTTCGACGAGCCGACCACCGGACTCGACCCGATCATGGGCGCGGTGATCGACGGGCTGATCGTGGATTGCGTCAAGCGCCTCGGCGCCACCGCCATCACCATCACCCATGACATGCACAGCGCCCGCCGGATCGGCGACCAGGCCTCGATGATCTATCAGGGGCGGATGGTTTGGACCGGCCCGGCGGCGACGCTGGGCGAGACCGGCAACGCGATGGTGGACCAGTTCGCCCGGGGCGATCGCGAGGGTCCGATCAAGATGGAGCTGCGCCGGTAACGGGGGGACAGGCGGCGCCCTCGCCGCCTCCCGTGACGGCGCGGCCGGGGAGAAGTCCTGCATGCCCGAGGCCCCTTTCGCCGCGGCCCGGGCGCGTGATGCGCGCCCCCGGCTGGCCACCACCCTGGTCTTCTTCGCCAACGGCTTCGGCTATGGCGCCTGGGCCGGCAACATCCCCTCGATCAAGCTGGGCCTTGGCCTGTCCGACGCGGCGCTGGGCCTCGCGCTGCTGGGCATGGCCATCGGCGCCATCCTGGCCATGCCGCTGACCGGGCAGGTCTCGGCGCGCTGGGGCAGCGACCGGCTGACCGTGGCCTCCGGCCTCCTGTTCGCCCTGGTGCTGGCGCTGGTGCCGCAGGCGGGCGGGTTGGCCACGCTGGTGCTCGGGCTGATGCTGCTGGGGGCGGGCAACGGGGTGATGGACGTTTCCATGAACACCCATGCGACGGTGGTGGAGAGCGGCTGGGGCGCCGCCATCATGTCCTCCTTCCACGCGGCCTTCAGCCTGGGCGGGCTGGCCGGGGCGGGGCTGGCGGGGCTGCTGCTCGCCGCTGGCCATGCGGCGCCGCTGAACCTCGCCGTGTCCGGGGTGCTGGTGGCGGCCTGCGTGCTGCTGGCCATGCCCTGGCTGCGGGTGCGGAGGGATCATGCCGGGGGCCATGCCCCGGCGGTCCCGGAGGAGGGCGGACACGGACTTGCCCTGCCGAACCGCGCCACCTTCGGCCTCGGGCTGATCGCGCTGCTCGCCCTGGTGACGGAGGGGGCGGTGGGGGACTGGTCGGCGCTGTACCTGGCGGTGGAGGCGGCGGCCCCGGCCGGCGTGGCGGCGCTGGGCTTCGCCGGCTTCTCCCTGGCCATGACGGCGGGGCGGCTGGGCGGCGACGCGGTGGTGCGGCGCCTGGGTGGCGCATCCGTGCTGCGGCTGGGGGCGCTGCTCTCGGCGGCGGGCTTCGTGCTGATGCTGGCGGTGCCGCGCCCGGAGGTCGCCATCGCCGGGCTGGTGCTGGTCGGGCTGGGCCTGTCCAATGTCTTTCCCGTGCTGTTCAGCGCGGCGGGGCGCATCCCGGGCGTATCGCCGGGCATGGGCGTCGCGATGGTGGCCACCATGGGCTATGGCGGGCTGCTGGGCGGACCGCCGCTGCTGGGCTTCCTGGCGCAGCTTTCCGGGCTGCGCCTGGCGCTGTGCCTGCTGGTGTTGACCTGCCTGGCGATCGCCTGGCGCAGCCGCGCGGTGCGGCGGGATGGGGAGGCATAGCGCCTTCCGCATCTCCGGCCCGCGTGGAGGCCGGTTCGGCGAAACTTTCCCCTGGGGGAAGGGCGCTAACCGGCCGTAACGACGGGAGTGTGCGATGAAGACCGATCCGAAGCTCGAAGCCTGCATCCAGGCTTGCCTGGACTGCCACCGGACCTGCCTCAGCTGCATCACCCATTGCCTGGGCAAGGGTGGCAGCCATGCCGCGCTGGATCATATGCGGATCATGATGGACTGCGCGCAGATCTGCCTCACGGCGGCGGATTTCATGATCCGCGGCTCCCGCCACATGGCGCATCTCTGCCGCGAATGCGCGGAGATCTGCCGGGAATGCGCCGAGGCCTGCGGCAACCATTCCGAGGCGGACGAGCATATGCGCCACTGCGCCGAGACCTGCCGCAATTGCGCGGAGGAATGCGGCCGCATGGCGGCCTGAGACACCCCCGCCGCAAGGGCGGCGTTCCTTCCGGCGGGAGGCTGTTATGGTCCGGCAGAAGACCGGCCCGTGACGGACTGACCCGAGGCGGACGGAGATCGAGGAAAGGAGGCCCATGACGGAGCAGGACAAGGTGCCGCCCCTCGGCAGCGTGCTGGAGACCGGCCTCTATGTCGAGGATCTGGGCCGGGCCCGGCATTTCTACGAGGCGGTGCTCGGCCTGGAGCCGATGTTCCTCGACGACCGGCTGGTCGCCTATCCGGCTGGGCCCGGCAGCGTGCTGCTGCTGTTCCGGCGTGGCGCCGCCACGGAGCCGGCCATCCTGCCGGGTGGCATGATCCCGCCCCACGACGCCATGGGCCGGATCCATTTCGCCTTCTCCATCGCACCGGAGGATCTGGACGCCTGGGTGGCGCGGCTGGCCCGGCACGGCATCCCCCTGGAAGGTGGCGTGTCCTGGCCGAAGGGCGGGCGGAGCGTCTATTTCCGCGACCCGGACGGGAATCTGGTGGAACTGGCCACGCCCGGCCTCTGGAAGAACTACTGATCCGCCCAAGGCTTGTAGGAACGCCCTTGGTTCTGTTGGCCGGGGCCGCCAGGGGCGAGGCTGCCGAGGGCCGCATTGCCGGGGAGTCCCGGCCCACCGGGCAGGAACCCGTTGCCCATGCCGGGGCGATCGCCGCCTTCCTGGCCCGCCGAAGGGGCGTGGTGCTGCCGCAGCCAGACGGGCGCGTTGTGCCAGCCGATGGCCAGAAGCAACAGGAGCAGGCCCAGGGGCACCGGCAGCATCCACGGATCGCCGCTGGACAGGAGGCTGCCCGCCGCGCCCGCCAAGCTGGCCGCGAGGATGGCGGCCGCGACGGCCGCGCTTGCGGAAAGCAGCAGGCCCAGGCCGGACAGCAGTTGCACGGCTCCGGTCAGCCACATGAACCAGGGCGCATAGCCGAGCTGGCGGAACAATTCGCCGTCCTCCGGCATCCCCAGCAGCTTCGCGCCCCCCGCCGCCACGAAGAAGAGGGCAAGGCAGGGGCGCAGCCAGCGTTCCACCGCAGGCCACCGGGAAAACGCCCAGCCGAACCGCAATGCCCGCTCCGTCCTTGTTTTCGCTTCGCAACATAAGCCATCCGGCGAGAGGCGGGCAATGGAGCACGGGCCAGCAAGTTCAGGCCGGGATGTCTTGCCCTCGCCGGGCCAGCGGGGGAAGTTGCGCGGCACGAAGAGGGGGACACATGCGATGAAGCTGCTCCGCTATGGCCCGGCCGGGGCCGAGAAGCCCGGGTTGCTCGACGGCAACGGCACCTTGCGCGACCTGTCGGGCGTGGTGCCCGACCTCGCCGGCGAGGCCCTGTCGCCCGAGGGCTTGGCGCGGATCGCCGCGCTGGATGCCGCCGGCCTTCCCGCCGTGCCGGGCAGCCCGCGCCTGGGCACGCCGGTGGCCGGGACGCGGAACTTCCTGGCGATCGGCCTGAACTACGCCGACCACGCGGCGGAGACCGGGGCGCCGATCCCCAAGGAGCCGATCATGTTCCTGAAGTCGCTCGGTTCGCTGCAAGGGCCGAACGACGAGGTGGTGATCCCGCGCAACAGCGTGAAGACGGACTGGGAGGTCGAGCTCGCCATCGTCATCGGCAGCCGCGCGAAGAACGTCTCCCCGGATGCGGCGATGGACCACGTGGCCGGGTACACCATCTGCAACGACGTCAGCGAGCGCGAGTGGCAGATCGAGCGCGGCGGCACCTGGGACAAGGGCAAGGGCGCCGATACCTTCGGCCCGGTCGGCCCCTGGCTGGTGACCCAGGACGAGATCCCTGATCCCCAGAACCTCGCCCTCTGGCTGGAGGTGGACGGGCAGCGGATGCAGGACGGCTCGACGCGCACCATGATCTTCGACGTGCGCAAGATCGTCTCCTATGCCTCGCAGTTCATCACCCTGCATCCGGGCGACATCATCACCACCGGCACGCCGCCGGGCGTGGGCATGGGCCGCAAGCCGCCGGTCTTCCTGCGGCCCGGGCAGAGCATGCGCCTGGGCATCGAGGGCCTCGGCAAGCAGGAGCAGAAGGTGGTGGCGGCGGATTAGCCACCGCCACCCGGCACCGTCACACCGAGACGCGGCGCAGCACGTCCTCGCGGTCCAGCGCATCACGCGCCCCGGCGAGGACGATGCTGCCCCGGTCCATCACCGCGAGATGCTGGCCGAGCTCGTGGGCGAAGTCGAAATACTGCTCCACCAGCAGGATCGCCATGTCGCCGCGCTGGCGCAGCAGGGCGATGGCGCGGCCGATATCCTTGATGATGGAAGGCTGGATGCCTTCGGTCGGCTCGTCCAGCACCAGCAGGCGCGGGCGCATCACCAGGGCGCGGCCGATGGCGAGCTGCTGCTGCTGCCCGCCCGAGAGGTCGCCGCCGCGGCGATGCAGCATGGTCTTCAGCACCGGGAACATGGCGAAGACATCCTCGGGGATCGTCTTCTGCCCCTTGGGCGCGGCGGCGAAGCCGGTTTCCAGGTTCTCCCGCACTGTCAGCAGCGGGAAGATGTCGCGCCCCTGCGGCACCCAGGCGATGCCGCGCTGCGCGCGCTCATAGGGCGGCAGGCGGGTGATGTCCTGCCCTTCCCAGAGGATCTTCCCGCGCGAGACCGGGTGCGCCCCGGTGATGGCGCGCAGCAGCGAGGTCTTGCCGACGCCGTTGCGGCCGAGCAGGCAGGTCACCTCGCCACGCCGCGCCTCCAGCGAAACGCCGCGCAGCGCCACCGCCGCGCCGTAATGCAGCGAGACATCCTCGACGCGGAGCTCAGCGGCCAAGATACACCTCGATCACGCGCGGATCGCTGCTGACATGGTCGATAGAGCCATCCGAGAGCACATGGCCCTCGTGCAGCACCGTGACCTTCACGCCAAGGGCGCGGACGAAATCCATGTCGTGCTCCACCACCACGACGGAGCGGGTGCGGTTGATCTCGCGCAGCAGCTCCGCCGTCTGCGCCGTCTCGGCATCGGTCATGCCTGCCACGGGCTCGTCCACCAGGAGGAGCTGCGGCTCCTGCGCCAGCAGCATGCCGATCTCCAGCCACTGCTTCTGGCCGTGGCTGAGATTGCCGGAGACGCGGTTGGCATGTTCCGACAGGCGGATGGTGGCGAGGATCTCCTCGATCCGCCGCCGTTCCTCCGCCGTTTCCCGGGCGAGGAGGGCGAAGCGCGGGCCGCGCGGGCCGGCCAGGGAGAGCAGCAGGTTGTCGCGCACCGTATGCGGCTCGAAGACCGTGGGCTTCTGGAACTTCCGCCCGATGCCCAGCCGCGCGATGGCGGGCTCGTCCAGCCCCGTCAGGTCGGTCGTGCCGTTGAACAGGACATCGCCCGTGTCGGGGCGCGTCTTGCCGGTGATGACGTCCATCATCGTTGTCTTGCCGGCGCCGTTCGGGCCGATCACCGCGCGCATCTCGCCCGGTTCCAGCACCAGCGAAAGGTCGCGCAGTGCGTGGAAGCCGTCGAAGCTGACATTGACGCCGTCGAGATAGAGCAAGGCGCCGGTTCTCGTGGCGGGGCGCCCGGCAGGGGTCGTGCTGGCCATGATCATGGTGTGGTTCCGGCGTGGTCCCGTGGCCAGGAGAGGGCGCCGCCCTCTCCCGGACCCTCTCCCGCTGGGGAGACAGTGTCTCCCCAGACCCCGCCAGGAGTGGGTGCGGGTGGAAGGGCGCGGGCGGTGTGTTCCAGCGGTGGGAAGGTGGAAGCCTGGGACGATAGGATTGGCCGCGCGGGCGGCACCGCCCGTCGCCGGAGGGCGAGGCCCTCCGGCGCGACCCACCTGTCCGCCAGCGCCGGAAAACTCCTGGCGGGGTCTGGGGGAATACTATTCCCCCAGCGGAGGGGGGACCGGGGGGAGGCGGAGCCTCCCGCCCGGGGCCTGAACACGACGCTCCTCACGAGGCCGCCTCCCGCGCCGCCGCCTCGGCGGGCGAGGACGGTTCCGCCGGCAGGGGCACGCCGCCGGAGCGGCGCCGGGCGAAGAGGCCGACGATGCCGCGCGGCAGGAACAGGGTGACGAGGATGAAGAGGCCGCCCAGGGCGAAGAGCCAGAGTTCGGGCAAGGCGCCGGTGAAGACGGTCTTGCCGAGATTGACCAGGATGGCGCCCAGGATCGGCCCGACCAGCGTGCCGCGCCCGCCGACCGCGACCCAGACCACGGCCTCGATCGAGTTGGCGGGGGCGAACTCGCCCGGGTTGATGATGCCGACCTGCGGCACGTAGAGCGCGCCGCCCAGCCCGGCCATGACGGCGGAGACCGTCCAGGCGACGAGCTTGTAGGCCTCGGGCCGGTAGCCCAGGAAGCGCGTGCGGCTTTCCGTGTCGCGCACGGCGATCAGCACCTTGCCGTAGCGCGAGCGCACCAGCCAGCGCGACAGCAGGAAGCAGCCGGCGAGCACGATGGCGGAGGCCAGGAACAGGGCGCAGCGGGTGCCGTCGAGCTGCAGCGGGACGCCGAGGATGTCCTTGAAGTCGGTGAGGCCGTTGTTGCCGCCGAAGCCCATGTCGTTGCGGAAGAAGGCGAGCAGCAGGGCGTAGGTCAGCGCCTGGGTGATGATCGAGAGATAGACGCCGGTGACGCGCGAGCGGAAGGCGAGCCAGCCGAAGGCCAGGGCGAGCAGGCCGGGCACGAGCAGCGCCATCAGCAGCGCGAAGGGGAAGGAGCCGAAGCCCCACCAGTACCAGGGGAGCGAATCCCAGTTCAGGAAGACCATGAAGTCCGGCAGGTTCGCGTTGGCATAGACGCCGCGCGTCCCGATCTGGCGCATCAGGTACATGCCCATGGCATAGCCGCCGAGGGCGAAGAAGGCGGCGTGGCCCAGGCTCAGGATGCCGGCGAAGCCCCAGACGAGATCCACCGAGAGGGCGAGGATCGCGTAGCAGAGATACTTGCCGGTGAGCGAGACCACATAGGTCGGCACGTGCCAGGCGCTGCCGGGGTCGGTCAGCAGGTTCAGCGCCGCCATCAGCGCGGCGCCGCCCAGCAGGAGGGTGAGGGTGAGGATGCTCGCGATGCGGCTCATGATTCGACAAACCTCCCCTTCACCGGGAAGAGGCCGCGCGGCTTGCGCTGGATGAACAGGATCAGGGCCAGCAGCACCACGATCTTGCCCAGCACGGCGCCCGCCAGCGGCTCCAGGAACTTGTTGGCGACGCCGAGAGTGAGGGCGCTGATGACGGTGCCCCAGAGATTGCCGACACCGCCGAAGACCACGACCATGAAGCTGTCGATGATGTAGCCCTGGCCGAGATTGGGCGAGACGTTGTCGATCTGGCTCAGCGCCACGCCCGCCATGCCGGCGACGCCGGAACCCAGGCCGAAGGTCAGCGCGTCGATCCAGGGCGTGCGGATGCCCATCGCCGCCGCCATGCGCCGGTTCTGCGTCACTGCCCGCATCCGCAGGCCGAGCGAGGTGTAGCGGAAGGCCGCCATCAGCGCCGCGATCACCAGAAAGGCGAAGAGGATGATGACGAGGCGGTTCATGGTGATGGTGAGGCCGCCAAGCTCGAAGGCGCCGCTCATCCAGGCGGGGGTGCCGACCTCGCGGTTCGTGGGGCCGAAGACGGAGCGCACCGCCTGTTGCAGCACCAGCGACAGGCCGAAGGTGGCGAGCAGCGTTTCCAGCGGGCGGCCGTAGAGGAAGCGGATCAGCCCGCGCTCGATGGCCACGCCGACCGCGCCAGTGACCAGGAAGGCGAGCGGCACGGCGATGAAGAGCGAGGCGCCGAACAGGCCGGGCGCATGGGCGCGGATCGCGTCCTGCACCAGGAAGGTGGTGTAGGCGCCGAGCATCACCAGCTCCCCATGGGCCATGTTGATGACGCCCATCACCCCGAAGGTGATCGCGAGTCCGGCGGCGGCGAGCAGCAGGACGGAGCCCAGGCTCAGCCCGTACCAGGCGTTCTGCGCCCAGCCCCAGAGCCGCAGGTTCCAGTCGATGGCCTTCACCGCGGCGGCGGCGGCCTCCGCCACGGCGGGCGGCTGGTTGGACAGGCCGGCGATCAGGGCACGGGCATCGATGTCGCCCCGGCCGCGCAGCGTGGCGATGGCGGCGAGGCGGCCGGCTTCGGGCGTCGCCGGGTCGTTCAGCAGGATGGCGGCGCGGGCCTGTTCCATCACCTGCCGCACGCCGGGGTCGCGCTCGGCGGCGAGGGCCTTCTCCAGCACCGGCAGGATGGCGGCGTCGCGGGCGCGGAAGACGGCGGCGGCGGCATTGGCGCGGATCCCGTTGTCCATGGCCATGAGCTGCAGCCCGCCCATCGCCGCCTCGACGGCGCGGCGGATGCTGTTGTTGACGCGGACCGCGCGCGGGGTCCCGGCGGGCGTCACCGGCTGCCCGCCGGCGGCGTCGCGATAGGTACCATCGGCGCCGCGGATCGCGAGGCTGCGGTCGGGCAGGACGAAGAGCCGCCCTTCGCCCAGCGCGCCCAGGATGGTCGCGGCCTCCGGCGTACCGGAGGTGGCGAGGGTCTCGACGCCGCGCCGGACATCGTCGAAGGCGCTGGAAGCGAGCAGATCCGCCCCCGCAGGCTGCGCCCGCAGGGGCGAGAGCATGAGGGCCAGAAGCAGGAGGATGAGGCCGGCGAGCCGGATCATCGTGCCCTCCTCAGGGATACGGGAAAAGGACAGGCGGACGGGGCGCCGGGCCCCGTCCGTGGCGGTGCGCGGGATCAGCCGCCCGCGCCGCCGCACTTGCCGGTCTTGACGTTGAAGTTGCCGCAGGAGAGCGGCTTGCGCCAGTCGGCGATCAGGTCGCGGGAGCCCTCCAGATAAGGCGACCATTCCTGCGCCACGATCGTGCCGGGCGTCTGCAAGACGACGTTGAACTGGCCGTTGCCCTGGATCTCGCCGATCAGCACCGGCTTGGTGATGTGGTGGTTCGGCATCATGGTGGAGGTGCCGCCCGACAGGTTCGGCACGGCCACGCCGAGCATGGCGTCGATCACCGGGTTGCTGTCGGTGGTGCCGGCCGCCTCGACCGCCTTCACCCACATGTTGAAGCCGATGTAGTGCGCCTCCATCGGATCGTTGGTGACGCGCTTCGGGTTCTTGGTGAAGGCCTGCCACTTCTGGATGAAGGCCTTGTTGTCCGGGTTGTCGATGGACATGAAGTAGTTCCAGGCGGCCAGGTGGCCGACCAGCGGCGCGGTGTCGAGGCCCGCAAGCTCCTCCTCGCCCACCGAGAAGGCGACGACGGGAATGTCGGTGGCCTTGACGCCCTGGTTGCCGAGCTCCTTGTAGAAGGGGACGTTGGCGTCGCCGTTGATCGTCGAGACCACGGCGGTCTTCTGGCCGGCCGAGCCGAACTTCTTGATCTCGCTGACGATGTTCTGCCAGTCGCTGTGGCCGAAGGGGGTGTAGTTGATCAGGATGTCGCCCTGCGCGACGCCCTTGGTCTTGAGGTAGGCCTCCAGGATCTTGTTCGTGGTGCGCGGATAGACATAGTCCGTGCCCGCGAGAACCCAGCGCTTCACCTCCTCTTCCTTCATGAGGTAGTCCACCGCCGGGATCGCCTGCTGGTTCGGCGCAGCGCCGGTGTAGAAGACGTTCTTGCTCGACTCCTCGCCCTCGTACTGCACGGGGTAGAAGAGGATGCCGTTCAGCTCCTCGAAGACCGGCAGCACGGACTTGCGTGACACCGAGGTCCAGCAGCCGAAGCAGGCGGCGACCTTGTCCTGCGCGATGAGCTGGCGCGCCTTCTCGGCGAAGAGCGGCCAGTTGGAGGCCGGATCGACCACCACCGCCTCCAGCTTGCGGCCGAGCACGCCGCCCTTCTTGTTCTGCTCCTCGATGAGCATGAGCATCACGTCCTTCAGCGTCGTCTCGCTGATGGCCATGGTGCCGGAAAGGGAATGCAGGATGCCGAGCTTGATCGGCCCGGCGGGCTGCGCCCGGAGGATGGCGGGCGCGCCCAGTACGGCGCCGCCAGCCAGCAGCGCGCCGAGGCGGCCGAACTGGCGCCGGCCCAACGGCACACCCGGCGACCCACCCAGGGGGGCCTGTTCCGGCCGGGGCTCGCCCGGAGCCTGTCGGTTGGACGTCATGCGGAAACTCCCCCAGAGGCGATCGCTATGGCGCCAGCCGGCCGCTTCCATGGGCCAGGCCGGCGCGCCGCCGGGTGGCGGCGGTCACGCAACGGTGTAGCAACGGGAGTGCCACTTTCCGGAAACCCGTCAGGGGCCGGTCGCGGAATGTTGTTTGCCTGAAAGAACGTCAAATGCCTGGAAAATGGTGTTTCTCTGCCGCTTTCGACGGCAGGTGTCATTCAGCCCCGGGCGCGGCGCAACAGCCATCCCCCCACCAGCAGCGCCCCGCCCAGCATCAGGCCGGTGCGGAGCGCGTGTCCGCCGGAGGGCTGGCGCAGGCCGCCATAGATCGCGCTTCCGTGGAAGCCGCCGCTCCGGGTCGGCGCCGCGAAGAGATTGCCGTCCGTCACCGGCACCGGACGGGCGCGGCGGAACTGCCGTTCCATGAGCCGCGCCATGCCCCGGCGCAGCAGCCCCGGCACCATGGCCTGCGCGAGGCGCAGCAGATGCACCTCCTTCCCCACCGTGGCCGAGGGGCGCGGGTTGCGGGCCAGGGACACCATGACTTCTGCCACGTCGAAGGGGCTGTGGACCGGCGGCGGCGCGCTCAGCTCCCGTCCCACGTAGTTGCCGCCATGGCTCAGCCCGGGCGTGTCGACGAAGGACGGAAAGATGTCGCAGACATGAATGCCAGGCCAGCGCGACAGCTCGCCCCGCAGCGCCCCGGAGAAGCCGCGCAGCCCGAACTTGCTGGCGCTGTAAGAAGCCGCATAGGGCGTCGGCACCCAGGCGCCGAGCGAGTTGGTGTTGATCAGCACGCCCCGCCGCCGCGCCTGGAAATGCGGCAGGATGGCATGGGCGCCGTGCATGTGGCCCAGCAGGTTGGTCCGCACCACCTGGTCATGCGCATCCGCCGGCACCTCGGCGAAGCCGCCCACCGCGCCGACCCCGGCATTGTTGATCCAGACATCGACATGGCCGAACTCGCGCACCGCAGCCTCGGCCAGACGCCGCACCGCCCCGGCCTCGGTCACGTCGGCCGGCACGGCGATGGCACGGGCGCCATGGGGGCGGGCCAGCCGGCCGCATTCCGCCACCGCCTCGTCCAGCACGCTTTCCCGCCGCGCGGCGAGGACAAGGTTGGCCCCCTCCGCGGCGAAGGCCTGGGCCGCCGCGCGGCCGATGCCGCTGGATGCGCCGGTGATCACCACCACCGCCCCCTTCAAGTCGCGCATGATCCGTATCCTCTTGCCGGTTCCCGGTCGCTCGCTTCCGGTCGCTCTGGCCCGTCTAACGGCGCGGGGCGGCCACGTTTTCCTTGGGCGGGGATGGCACGGCGATTGCCCGCCCCCCGGCCAGGACAGGAGCCCTGCGGGATGGAGCGATCGGACATGACGGCGCGCGAGATCTACCTCGCGCTCAAGGCCGCCCCGCCCCGGCCGCGCTTCGGCTTCGGGCGCAAGGCCGCGCTGGTGAACGTGGACCCGCAGCGCGCCTATACCGAGCCCGCGCGCTTCCGCACCGCCTACGAGACCGATCCGCGCCAGATGGAATACACTAATGCCCTCGCGGACCGCTTCCGCCGCGCCGGCTGGCCGGTGGTCTGGACCTATGTCGCCTATCTCGACAGCGGCGAGGACTGCGGCATCTGGGGTACGCGCACGAACACGCCGGACTCCCTGCAGAACATCCGGCACGGCTCGCCCCGCGCCGAATTCGATCCGCGCCTGCACATCGCCCCGCGCGACGTGGTGATCCACAAGCGCATGGCCTCGGCCTTCTTCGAGACCAGCCTCGGTTCGCTGCTCGCCTTCCACGGCGTGGACACGGTGGTCGTCACCGGCGGCTCCACCTCCGGCTGCGTGCGCGCGACCGTGGTGGACGGGCTCTCCCGCTCCCTCCGCATGATCGTCCCGGAGGAATGCGTGGCCGACAAGCACGAGAGCCCGCATTTCGCCAGCCTCTACGACATGGCGGTGAAATACGCGGATGTGCTGCCGGTGGCGGAAGTCCTCGCCTGGCTCGACGGGCAGGGCTGAGACGACCGCCGGTTCCGCATCACGGCCGGCGTCGTGCGTCCCCGGGGGAAAGGCGCTGCCTTGCCCCCGGGGTTGGCCACGAAGCGCAACGCGGTCGGGAAGAGGCCCCTGCCGGGCTGCCTCAGGCGGCGATGGCGGGACGTTCCGCGCGGCACTTCATCAGCGGCAGGATGCGGGTGCCGAACTGCTCCATGCCGACCAGGAAGTCGTCGAAGGTCAGCATGACGCCGCGCAGCCCCTCGATCTCCGCCATCTCGTCCAGCAGCTTCGCCACGCTGGCGTAGGAGCCGATCAGGCGCAGCATGTTGGTCGGCAGCTTTTCCGGCGCATGCACCATGCGGCCGACGGTGGAGGTCTTCTCCGCCTTCACATCCGCCGCCGCCTGGGTGTCGCGCCAGTCCAGCGCCTCCAGGTCCACGCCGGCCTTGTAGTGCTCCCACTTCGCCATGGCGGCCTCGTCCGTCTCGTCGGCAATGATCATGGTGAGCGCCAGCGCACCGACCTCGCGGCCGGTCTGCGCGTTCTGCTCCCGCAGCTTCGCGGCGAAGGGCGCCACGGTCTGCGGCGTGTTGATGCCGCCGCCGCTGATGAAGTTGTAGTCGCCGTATTCGGCGGCGAACTTCATGCCGCGCCCGCTCTGCCCGGCGCAGACGATCTCGATCGGCTTGGGCGGGATGGGGCCGAGGCGGCAGTCCGACATCTGGAAGAAGCGGCCCTTGAAGTCGGAGCGGCCGGTGCTCCAGAGGTCCTTCATCACCTGCACGTATTCGGAGCAGTAGTCGTAGCGCCGCTCGAAATGCTCGGCGCCGGGCCACATGCCCATCTGCTCGTATTCCGCCTTCTGCCAGCCGGACACGATGTTCACCCCGAAACGGCCATGCGAGATGCTGTCGATGGTGACGGCCATGTGCGCGACGATGGCGGGCGGGATGGTCAGCACGGCGACCGAGGCGAAGAGCCTGATCCGCGTCGTCACCGCCGCCAGCCCGGCCATCAGCGTGAAGGATTCGAGGTTGTGGTCCCAGTACTCGCTCGGGCCGCCGAAGCCGCGCAGCTTGATCATGGAAAGCGCGAAGTCGAAGCCGAAGCGCTCCGCCTTCTGCACCACCTCGCGGTTCAGGTCGAAGCTCGGCATGTATTGCGGCGAGGTGGTGGAGATCAGCCAGCCATTGTTGCCGATGGGGATGAAGACTCCGAGGTCCATGGCACGCTCCTTCCGCAATGCGAGGCGAGGCAGGGACGCTAGACCTATCGTCCCCGGGGTTTGAATGCATGCAGGTGCATCAGCTCTGGCTTTTATTGTCCTTGAGGTGTCTGGAATGCCTGGGAATTGGACAGAACGCGCAATCCGGACGCAGCGGAACGGGCCGGGCGGCATGGCCAGGGCGGCGGGGCCATGCTCCTGTCGTGGCGGATGGCGGCACGGGAAAGGGGATCGGCCATGGAGATGACGGGACAGGTGGTGCTGGTGACCGGCGCGCAGCAGGGGATCGGGCGCGCCATCGCTCTGGCCTGTGCCGGGGCGGGGGCCGATGTGGCAGTGAACTATCTCGACGATGCCGTGGCGGCGGAGGCGGTCTGCGAGGCCATCCGGGCACTGGGGCGCCGCGCCGTGGCGCTCCAGGCCGATATCGCCGCGCCGGCACGATCCGCTGGCCTGGTGGCGGAGGCGGAGGAGGCGCTCGGGCCGCTGGACGTGCTGGTGAACAATGCCGGCATCTTCCCGCGCGCGCCCTTCCTGGAGATGACCGAGGAGGTCTGGGACCGCACCCTGGACATCAACCTCAAGGGCAGCGCCTTCTGTGCCCAGGCGGCGGCCCGGCGCATGGTCGCGGCGGGGCGGCCGGGGGCGATCGTCAACCTCAGCTCCACCGCCATGCGCGGCACGCCGGTGGGCGCGCATTACGCGGCCAGCAAGTCCGGGCTGGTCGGCCTGACGCGCTCCATGGCGATCGCCCTGGCGCCGCACCGCATCCGGGTGAACGCCATCGCGCCGGGCCTGACCGACACGGCGCAGCCGCGCCATGGCAACACCGAGGAGGAACTGGCGGAGATGGGCCGCGCCGTGCCGCTGGGCCGCATGGGCAGGCCCGAGGATATTGCCGGCATGGCGCTGTTCCTCGCCTCGCCCCTGGGGGAATGGATCACCGGGCAGGTGTTCCACGTGAATGGGGGCGGCTATCTCGCCTGAAACGCGCTACGCTCCCGTGCCGATAAGCCCGCGAGGTCACCGATGACGACCCTGTCCGTGGAAGGTGGCTGCGCCTGCGGCGCGGTCCGCTATGTGGCGGAGGGCACGCCCTTCCATGCCAGCCTCTGCCACTGCATCGATTGCCGCCGGGTCCTGGGAGCCTCGCCGGTCGCCTGGTTCAGTGTCCGGCTCAAGGAGTTCCGGCTGCTGCGCGGAGAGATGCGCGAATACCGTTCCAGCCCGCCCGCGCTGCGCGGCTTCTGCGCGGATTGCGGCACCGGCCTGACCTTCCGCAGCGAGGACTCGCCGGACGAGATCGACGTCGCCACCGCGACGCTGGACGATCCGGGCGTGGTGCCGCCCGAGCTGCATCTCTGGACCTCCCAGGCCCTGCCCTGGGCGCTGGCGGCGGATGGCCTGCCGCGCTTCCCGCAGGGCCGGCCGGGCGGTTAGGGATGGGCGGCCGGGGGCCGGTCAGGCCGCCTCGGCATTGGCATCGCCCGGCGCGGTTTCCCAGCCCAGCTCCACCAGCGCGACGCGGCGGCCCTGGCGGTCCTGCTGCTGCACCACCATGCCCTGCTCCTCCAGATAGGCGAGCACGCGGCGGGCGCGGCCCAGGGAGCGGGTGCCATAGGCCTGGGCGATGGCGGCATCGGAGGGGCAGGGGCGCCGGTCCAGCGCGGCACGGGCCAGCATCAGGTAGACGCCCTGGACATCCTCCGGCAGCGCCGCGGCGCGGCTCCGCACCGCGGCCCATTCCGGGTTCTCGGCGGTGCCGGCATCCACCCCGGCGCGTGCCACGGCGAGGCGGGCGCGGAATTCCGGCAGCTCCATCGGCTTGCCGGCCACCGCCCGGATGCGGCAGCGCACGAGGAAGTCGCCATAGAGCACGCTGACCGGGCGGAAGGCTGCCTCCGGGTCCTCCAGCAGCGCGTGCAGCACCTCCTCCAGCCGGCGCTCGCGCTCCGCCAGCTCCTCCGGGCTGGGCGGGGCGGGCTCGGCGCGGCTGTGCACGGCGGGCGGGCGGGCGGCGGCGAGCTGCGCCAGGATGTCCGGCGCGGGCGGGGGCGGCGCGCGGCGCGCGGGGCGGACGGGCTCGGGCGGCGGGGTGAGGATCAGTTCCCGTACCTCCTCCGGTGCATTGGGCAGCGGCGTCAGCTTCGGCCCGGCGGAGCGGGTCTGCGTTTCCACCACGCCGATGCGGATGGGCAGCGGGCGGCGGGACAGGGCCGGGCCGAGCGCCACGAAGCTGCCGCGCGGCAGGTCGCGGAACTGCTCCGCCTGCCGCCGCTCCATGCCCAGCAGGTCGGCGGCGCGCTGCATGTCGATGTCGAGGAAGGTGCGCCCCATCAGGAAGTTCGAGGCCTCGGCAGCGACGTTCTTGGCCAGCTTGGCCAGGCGCTGCGTGGCGATGATCCCCGCGAGCCCGCGCTTGCGGCCGCGCGACATCAGGTTGGCCATGGCGCCGAGCGAGGCGCGCCGGGCCTCGTCCGAGACCTCGGTCGCGGCGGCGGGGGCGAAGATCTGCGCCTCGTCCACCACCACCAGCACGGGGGACCAGAGGTCGCGGTCCACCTCGAACATGCCGTTCAGGAAGACCGCCGCCTGGCGCATCTGCCCCTCGGCATCCAGCCCCTCCAGGTTCAGCACCACGGAGACCCGGTGCTCGCGCATCCGCTCGGCGGCGGCCTGCAGGCCGCGCTCGGTCTGGGCGGCGGCGTCGATCACCAGATGGCCGAACTTCTCGGCGAGGCTGACGAAATCCCCCTCTGGGTCGATCACCGCCTGCTGCACCCAGGCGGCGGACTGTTCCATCAGCCGCCGCAGCAGGTGCGACTTGCCGGAGCCGGAATTGCCCTGGACCAGCAGGCGGGTGGCGAGGAGCTCCTCCAGGTCGAGGGTCGCGGGCGAGCCGGCGGTGGTGGTGCCGAGGTCGATCGCGATGGTCATGCCGGGACGGGTTCCTCGATCCGGGTGGGGGGGAAAGCGCCAGGGGCGGGGGCCGGACGGGGCGCTGGCGAGGGGCGCTTATAGCCGCGCCGGGGTAAGGCGCCCAGGGCCGGATGGAGCCGGGGAGGGAGAGTCGGGGCAGGGACGGGCCAGGGGCGGAACTGCCGGCCGGAACCCAGGCGCGAGGTCGCCGGCCCGGGATGGCCGCTTGGCGTGATCTTTGGGCGCAACCCGGGGGGGCCGCCCTTGGGAGCCGGCCGCCAGGGGGGGCAAGAGCGGACCGCGCGGAACCCAGGACCTTTTCCTGAGCGGGCGTGGCAAGAGCCAGGATCGCCTGCCGCGCGCGAGGACCTGCCCCACGCGCGGGGCGCATCAGTAGGGCGGCGGCCCGCCAGGGCCGCGGCGCTCCCCATCCGGTCCCCCGGGGCCATGGCGCTCCCATTCCGGCCCGGGTGGGCGGCCGGGGCGAGGGCCGGGGCCGCCACCGGGGCCGGCACCGGGCCCGGGGCCATAGCCGGGACCGGGCGGGTGCCCGGGACGTTCCCAGCCCGCACCACCGGGCCCGCCGCCTGGGTGCCCGTACCAGCCGGGCGGCGGGCCCGGCGGCGGGCCGGGGCGGTAGGGCGGCGGGGGCGGGCCACCCCAGCGGTCATGCGGGCTGTACCAGGGCCTGCCGCGATAGTAGCGGCCCCAGTAGTCGCCGAAGTCGAAGGTGACGATCGGCACGCCGATGCGTGGCCCGTATTCCGGGATCAGCACCCGCCGCCCCTGATAGGCATATTGCAGGTAGCTGCCGGACACCCAGCCCCGCATGCCGCCGGCGCCGACATCGCACCAGTTGTAGCCGTCGAGGCAGCCGAAGATCTCCAGCGGTGCCCCGGCGCCGATCATGGCGACGCGCGGATAGGCGGTGCCGGGCCCCGCGCGCAGGTTGACATCGCCGGTGGCGTAGCCGGGGGCCGCCGAGGCGGGCGCCACGACGCCCAGCGCCAGCCCAAGTCCGAGACCCAGCGCCATCGTATGGGCCGTGATCCGGTGTTTCACCGTCTGCTGCTCCCTTGAGGTGACGGCATGAACGCGCGTGGGCATGCTTTCGCTTCAATCCTGGGCATGACCATGCTCTCATGTCGTGACGAAGCAAACTCCCTGGCATGGCGAAAGCAAGGCAAAGATTTCCTCGAAAAGCCGCATGGGAAATCCAGGGTGTTTACGTAGCACGGAACAGAAACAATCTGTCGCAACTTTGGCCGAGACAGAAGAGATGAGGGTGCTTATTTCCGATTCCACGGATGGGTCGGGAATCGCCGACCTGCCGTAGGAACACGGTGAGGATTTCCCATGAAGAAGATCCTTCTTCTCGGCGCCGGTCTGGCTCTCTTCGGCGCGGCGGGCATGGCCATCGCCCAGACCCCGCCGCCGCCTCCGGGCGGCCCGCAGGCCGAGCGGCCCCAGGGGGCTGGTGGACCCGGTGGCCCGGGCGGGCCCGAGGGTGGCCCCGGCCCCCACCATGGCTGGCGCGGCGGCCCGCCGATGATGCGGCCAATGGGCCCGTCGCCCTCGCGCGCCGCGTCCTTCCGGATCGAGCGCAACGGCACCGAGATGAGCATCCGCTGCGCCGAGAACGAGTCGACCCAGGCCTGCGTGGCCGCGGCCTCGACCCTGATCGACAAGTTCAACGCGGCCAACCCGGCCCGCTGATCGCCTTCCCGGCCGGAGCGCGGGCGGATGCGGAAACGCATCCGCCTGTCTCCTTTTCATTGGAATGAACTATTTTTTAATATGGCTTTCGGGTAATTTTCGGCCGCTACTCTGGAAGAAGGGCAGGTCGGTGCAGAAAGCAGGCCCGATGAAAGACCGGCTGGCCATCCCCCGCGCAGAAGCCTCCCAGGGGGGCGCTGCGACGGCGGCTGCGTGGATGGGCACGGGCCGGGCCACGGGGTCCCATGTCAGTGTCATTATCACCAGCCACAACTACGCGGCCTATATCCGCCAGTGCATCGACAGCGCGCTGGAGCAGGAGGGCGCGGGCCGGGATTTCGGCCTGGATGTGCTGGTGGTCGACAATTATTCCAGCGACGGCTCACGCGAGATCATCGCCGGCTACGGCAACCGGATCGGCGTCATCCTGAAGGAGGAAGGACGGCAGATCTCCTCCTTCAACCAGGGCTTCGCCGCCAGCCGCGGCGGGATCGTCATCTTCCTCGACGCCGACGACTATCTGGCCCCCGATGCGGTGCTGACGCATCTGCACGCCTTCCGCGACCCGGCCGTCGTCCGTTCCCAGGGCTACATGACGGTGGTGGGCCCCGGCGGGCAGGAGCTCGGCCGGCGCCTGCCGGGGCGGAGCGCGCCGCAGGGCGATCTCGGCGCGCGCATCCTGGCCACCGGCCCGGGCGCCGTCGTCTCGGCGCCGACCTCGGGCAATGCCTGGCGCCGCGACGTGCTGGAGCGGATCATGCCGTTGCCGGAAACCGTCCAGGGCATCGGCGCCGACACCTACCTGATGGATTCGGTGCCCCTCTTCGGCCGGGTGGCGGTGGCGGAGAGGACGGTCGCCTTCTACCGCGTTCATGGCCGCTCCTTCGGCGATGCGGTGAAGGGGCTGAACCGGGCCAACATCGCCGTGTGGCTCGATGGCTACCGCACCCGCGTGCAGCGCCTGTCCAGCACGGCCGGGCAACTCCGGCTGGAGCCGCAGGAAACCCGCTGGGCCACGCGGAACTGGCGCATCCAGACGCTGGAGGGGCTGCTGTCGCGGATGGAGGGGCGCCGGGGTCCTGGCCTCGCCGCGCAACTCGCCGCCGCGGCCGCCGCGTGCAGCCTGAAGGGCCGGGCGCGGGCCTCGCTGATCGTGCTGGCCTCGCGCCTGCTGCCGCTGCCCTGGGCGCTGCGGGTCGCCCAGGGCTCGATCCGGCTGAACGAGATGTAGGGCATCCTCCGTAACCGATGAAAACTCCGGGGTTCGGGAGCCGGCTCCGGTCCCCGGTGGGCAACCGCAAAGCGGGACGCGACCAGGAAAGGCCGCCGCCCGCTCCTCAGACCGTCGCGCCGATCTGCCAGGGCGCGAACTCCGCCGCGCCGAAGTCGAATTCCTCGCTCCTGGTCCGCTCGCCGCTGGCCACGCGCAGGATCTGCCGGAAGATCCGCTCGCCGCACTGCTCCACCGTTTCCTCGCCGGTCAGGATGGTGCCGCAGTTGATGTCCATGTCGTCCTGCATCCGCTCGTACATCGCGGAATTGGTGGCGAGCTTCAGGCTGGGTGCCGGCTTGGCGCCGAAGACGCTGCCGCGGCCGGTGGTGAAGCAGACGAGGTTGGCGCCGCCTGCCACCTGCCCGGTCGCCGCCACCGGGTCGTAGCCCGGCGTGTCCATGAAGACGAAGCCCCTGGCGGCCACCGGCTCGGCATAGCGGTACACCTCCACGAGGTTCGTGTGGCCCGCCTTGGCCATGGCGCCCAGGCTCTTCTCCAGGATGGTGGTCAGCCCGCCGGCCTTGTTGCCGGGGGAAGGGTTGGCGTTGATCTCCGCGCCCTCCTTGGCGGTGTAGTCCTCCCACCAGTGCATCAGGTCCACCAGCTTCTGCCCGACCTCGGGGCTCACCGCGCGGCGGGTCAGCAGGTGCTCGGCGCCATAGGTCTCGGTGGTCTCGCTCAGGATCACCGTGCCGCCATGGCGCACGACCAGGTCGCTCGCCACGCCCAGCGCCGGGTTGGCGGAGATGCCGGAATAGCCGTCCGAGCCGCCGCATTGCAGGGCGACGCAGAGCTCGCCCGCCGGCACCGGCTCGCGCCGCACGGCATTGGCCTCGTCCAGCACGCTGCGCACGAAGGCGATGCCGGCCTCCACCGTCTTGCGGGCGCCGCCCATCTCCTGGATGTCCATGCTGCGCAGCCGGTCGGCGAGGCGCTGCTCCTGCATCATCCCGCCGATCTGGTTGACCTCGCAGCCCAGGCCGATGGCCACGACATGCGAGAAGTTCGGGTGCCGCGCATAGCCGCCGATGGTCCGGCGCAGCAGCGACAGCGGCTCGCCCTGCGCCATGCCGCAGCCGGTCTTGTGGGTCAGCGCCACCACGCCATCCACGTTCGGCCAGGCGGCCAGCGGGTCCTCGCCGGTGATCGGGTTGCGGCGGAAGGCCAGCGCGATCAGCTCCGCCACATGGGCGGAACAGTTCACGCTGGTGACGATGCCGACATAGTTGCGCGTCGCCACCCGCCCGTCCGGCCGTCGGATGCCCAGGAACGTCGCGGGCTCGGGCACATATTCGGTCGGCTTCAGGTCGGCGCCGAAGGCATAGTCGCGCGAGAAGTCGCCCATCGCGATCTCCTCCACATGCACCCATTCGCCGGGGGCGATGTCGCGCGTGGCGAAGCCGATCACCTGGCCGTAGCGCCGCACCGCCTCGCCCTTCACATGCGGGCGGATGGCGACCTTGTGGCCGGCGGGGATGCGCTTCTCCGCTCGCACCCCGGGGGCGACGGTGGTGCCGGGGGGGAGGACCATGCGCGCGATCACCACCCCGTCCTCGGGATGCAGGCGGATCACGGGCGGCTGGGTCACGGCATCCATGGCGTCGGTTTCCTCGTTGCCTGTCGGGCTTTGCCCGCAGCATAGGCCCCGCTGCCATGGCGGTTCCAGGGGGTGGCGCAAAGGATCGCTCCGCCGTCGCGGCGCGGGCGTCTTGCCGCCGTTCCGCCCCTGGCCCATAGCTGGGGCGGACATCGGGGGGAGCCCATAACGGGCTGAGAGGCGGGCAAGGCGGCCCGCGACCCCTGGAACCTGCCCCGGTTAGGACCGGCGAAGGGATCGGTGCACCTCATGCCACGGAAGGGCGGCCCTTTCCGGAACGTCCTGCCCCGCCGGGCGCCCCGGCAGGCGCCGTGGCCCTGCACCTCGCCTCGCATCCAGGGACCAGCGAGAGAGGACTTCCCGCATGCAAAGACGTGACCTTCTGAAGACCGGGCTGACCGCCCCCATCCTGGCCACACCCATCCTGGCCACCCCCATCCTGGCCCGCCCGGCCCTGGCCCAGGGGGGGAATTCCGGCGCCACCCGTGCCCGCACCCTGCGCTTCGTACCGCAGGCGGCGCTGACGGTGCTGGACCCGGTCTTCCTCAGCGCCACGATCAGCACCACGCACGGCTTCTGCGTCTTCGACACGCTCTACGCCACGGACACCAAGCTGCGGCCGCACCCGCAGATGGCGGAAGGCCACGAGACCAGCGAGGACGGGAAGCGCTGGACCATCCGGCTGCGCGAGGGGCTGCGCTTTCATGACGGGGAGCCGGTGCGGGCGCGCGACTGCATCGCCTCGCTGGAACGCTGGGCCTCGCGCGACCAGTTCGGGCAGATCCTGCGCCAGAGCGTGGCGGAATGGACGGCGCCGGACGACCGCACCCTGTCGATCCGCCTGCACCGGCCTTTCCCGGCGCTGCTCTATGCCCTGGCCAAGCCGGCCTCGGTGGTGCCCTTCATCATGCCGGAGCGCATCGCGAAGACGCCGGGCGACAAGCCCATCACCGAGATCACCGGCTCCGGCCCCTGGCGCTTCCTGCCGGACGAGTTCAACAGCGGCAGCCGCGTCGCCTATGCCCGCAACGAGCGCTACGTGCCCCGCGCCGAACCCGCCGACGGCGCCTCGGGCGGCAAGCTGGTGCATTTCGACCGGCTCGAATGGCACATCATCCCCGATGGCGCGACCGCGGCGGCGGCGCTGAAGACCGGGGAGGTGGACTGGGTGGAATACCCGCTGCCGGACCTGATCCCGTCCCTGAAGCAGGACCCGAGGCTGGCCTTCCAGGTCTATGACCCGATGGGCTTCCTCGGGATCATGCGCTTCAACCAGCTGCACCCGCCCTTCAACAAGGCGGAGGTGCGCCGCGCCGTGCGCGACCTCGTGGCGCAGCCGGATTTCATGGCCTCCGTCGCCGCCCCGGGCGACTGGGCGGAATGCCATGCCATGCTCCCCTGCACCCTGCCGGGTGTGGAGAGCCATGCGCCCGTGGCGCCGGACCTGGAATCGGCCCGGAAGATCATCCGCGCCGCCGGGGTGGAGGGGGCGAAGGTGGTGATCATCAACGCCTCCGACTTCGCCGCCATCGCGCCGCAGGGGCGGCTGGCCGCGCAGCTGATGCGCCAGCTCGGCTTCGACGTGGATCTGGTGGAGACGGACTGGGCCAGCGTGCTCGCCCGCCGGACCAGCAAGGCGAAGCCGGGCGAGGGCGGCTGGAACATCCTGCCCACCAACGCCCCCTCCGGCTCCATCGCCAACCCGGCGGTGAACTTCGCCATCCGCGGCAATGGGGAGAAGGCCTGGTTCGGCTGGCCCGAGGACCCGGCCACCGAGGAGGCAATCGACCACTGGCTCTATGCCCCGGATGCCCAGGCGCAGTCCCTGGCGCTCCGCCGCGTGCAGGAGACGAGCTGGAACAGCGTGCCCTTCGCGCCCACCGGCATCTTCGTGCTGCAGACCGGCTTCCGCGCCGATCTTTCCGGCGTGCTGCAGGGGCCGAACCCGTACCTGTGGAACCTGCGCCGCGCCTGATCCGGCGCTGCCCCGTCCGTGGGTGAGGCGCTGCCTCTCCCACACCCTCTCCACTCAAGGAGGCAAGGGCCTCCCCGGGACCCCGCCTGGAGCGGGCGCCGCGCGGATTCGGCGAATGCCCACGGAGAGGAGGCCCAGGACGCTCAGGGTCCTGACGGAGCGGGGGTATCGGGGGCGGGGCAGGGCCTTGCCCCCGGGTCAGGGGAGCGGCGCCTCAGGAGACCCGGACCGCCTCGCCCCGCGCATCCAGCGCCCGTCCTGTGACGCGCAGCAGGGCGGCGCCGCAGAGGGCGGAGACCACCGAACCCCCGAGCACGCCGATCTTCACCGCGTCCTGCATTTCCGGATGGGTGGGGAAGGCGAGGAGGCCGATGAAGAGGCTCATGGTGAAGCCGATGCCGCAGAGCAGGGCGGTGCCGTAGATCTGCGGCCATGTCGCCCCGGCCGGGCGTTCCGCCACGCCGAGCTTCACGGCCAGCCAGGCCCCGCCGAAGACACCGATCTGCTTGCCGATGAAGAGGCCCAGCCCGACGCCAAGCGAGACGGGGCCGAGCAGGGCCTCCGGGCTCATGCCGACAAAGGAGACGCCGGCATTGGCGAAGCCGAAGATGGGCAGGATCAGGAAGTTCACCCAGCGGGTCAGCCCGTGCTCCAGCCGGTGCAGCGGCGAGTTCGCCGTGTCGTCGGCGCCACCCGGGCGGTGGCGCAGGGGGATGCAGAGCGCCAGCAGCACGCCCGCCAGCGTGGCATGCACGCCCGATTGCAGCATGAAGAACCAGAGCAGCACGCCAAGCAGCAGATAGGGCCAGAGCTGCCGTGTCCCGGCCCGGTTGAGCAGGAAGAGCAGCACCAGGATCACGCCATCGGCGCCCAGCGCCAGCAGCGACAGGCTGTCCGTGTAGAAGATCGCGATGATCACCACGGCGCCGAGGTCGTCGAGGATCGCGAGGGCTGCGAGAAAGATCTTCAGCGAGGCCGGCACGCGCTGCCCCAGCAGGGAGATCACCCCCAGGGCGAAGGCGATATCCGTGGCGGCGGGCACGGCCCAGCCGCGCAGCGCCTCCGGATCGCCATGGGCGAAGCCGACATAGATCAGCGCCGGCACCGCCATGCCGCCCAGGGCGGCGATGCCGGGCAGGGTGCGGCGGCCCCAGCTGGCGAGCTGGCCGTCCAGCATCTCGCGCTTGATCTCCAGCCCGACGAGCAGGAAGAAGACCGCCATCAGCCCGTCATTGATCCAGTGCAGCAGGCTGAGGCCGCCGATATAGGCGTGCAGCGCGTGAAAATAGGCCGGTGCCAGGCCGGTATTGGCCACGATCAGCGCCAGGGCGGCGGCAGCCATGAGGACCAGGCCGCCCGAGGCGCTGTGGTCCAGGAAGTCACGGAGCAGGGACAGGACGGGGCGGCGTGGGGCGAGGGCCATGGGGCGGCGCGGCTCCTTCATGTCAGGGGCACGTCAGGGGCGGGAGGGGGGCAAGGAGCGTGGCTCCCTCCCAGGAATGCCCCCCCGGGGACGGGGGTTTTCCACGTTTGGCATGGCCGCACAACATGAACGGGGTGTCATCGGCCCGCGGCGGCGCCGGTTCCTGTCGGGTGTGGCGGAACGGGCCGAGGCCGGATGCCGCGCAGCGGCCCGCCCTGGCGCGGTCAGGCCCGCCCGGCGATGCTCACCAGGAGGAGCGGGTCCACGCGGAGCTTGGCCAGCGCCCGGCGCCACTTGGCGTCGTTCTCCTCCTCCTCGAAGATCAGGGCCTCGTCCGGGGACACGTTGAGCCAGGCATTCTGCTGCAGCTCCTCCTCCAGCTGCCCCGGTCCCCAGCCGGCATAGCCCAGGGCCAGCAGGCCCCGGCGCGGCCCGCCGCCGCCGGCGATGGCCTTGAGGATGTCCACGCTCGCCGTCAGGGCCAGCTCGGGATCGACCTGCAGGCTGCCCTCGCTGGACCAGTCGGCCGTGTGCAGCACGAAGCCGCGCCCGCCCTCCACCGGCCCGCCGGCATGCAGCGCGATGCGCCGCTGCGGCGGCACCGGCGCCACGTCGAGCTGCTTCAGCAGGTCGTCGAAGGACAGGTTCTCGATGGCCTTGTTCAGCACGATGCCCATCGCGCCGTCCGAGGAATGGGCGCAGAGGCAGATCACGCTGCGGGCGAAGCGCGGGTCCTGCATGCTGGGCATGGCGATCAGGACCTGCCCGGTCAGGGAGGTGCTGTCGGGCAGGCGGATGCCCTGGTCGCGGTCCTTCCGGCTCCGCCGCCGGGCCGGGCGGCGGGCAGGCGTGTCCTTGCCTCCCTCGGGCGCGTCCTCGGGAAAATCGGGGGTGTCGTCGTCTCGTGCGTGCCTCGCCATCGCCCCTGAATGTGGCGGGCTCCCCGGTCGCCCGCAAGCGGCCTGTGGCGACAAGCCGTCTCCGCCATCGTGTTTTCGCACGGTCCTGGCGGATGCGGGCGAAGGCGCCTCCGGGGCGGCGTTCCGGGCGGTTCCGGAAGGCTGGCGGCACAGCTTCGCCGGGGGGCTGGCGCTTGACAGCCCGGCTCCGCTCGCGCCGCATCCGCACAGGCGCCCCACAGTCCCATCGGGGCGCATCCCGCAGGAAAGGAAGCCCATGCCCATTCAGCCCGGCGACACGATCCCCTCGGTCAGGCTCATGCGCGCCACCCCGGACGGACCCCAGGAGCAGGACACCGCGGAATTCTTCGCCGGCCGGACGGTGGTGCTGTTCGGCGTCCCCGGCGCCTTCACCCCCACCTGCTCCGCCCGCCACCTGCCGGGCTTCAAGGAGCAGGCGGAGGCGTTGCGCGCCAAGGGCGTCGATGCGATCGCCTGCATGGCGGTGAACGACGCCTTCGTCATGGCCGCCTGGGCCCGCGACCAGGGCCTGGGCGAGGAGATCGCCATGCTCGCCGACGGTTCCGCCGCCTTCACCCGCGCGCTGGGGCTGGAGATGGACCTGGGCGCCCGCGGCATGGGGGTGCGCTGCCAGCGCTTCGCCCTGATCGCCCGCGACGGCAAGGTGGCGCATGTGGGGATCGAGGCTCCGGGCGCCTTCGAGGCCAGCAAGGCCGAAACGATCCTGGCGGCGCTGTAGCCGAACCTGTAGGAAGGCACCCATGCCCAAAATCGCACCGAACCCAGCGGACCCCATCGGGGCCTTCGCCGAGATGACACGCTGGAGCCTGTTCGCCTGGCAGGCCGGGTGGGTCTTCACCCTCCGTTCGGCCAGCCTCTGGGCGGAACCCGCCACGGCCGCCCCGGCCCTGACGGCCATGGCGCTGGAGAAGCAGCGCGCCTTCACCCAGGGCTGGATGGATGCGGGCCGCAAGGCGCTGCAGGGTGCCGATGCGCGGCAGATCGCCAATGCCGCGATGGCCCCCGCCCGCCGCCGTGTCGCGGCGAATGTGAGGACCCTGGGCCGATCCTGAACCGGGCCATGGATGACCCGAAGCGACGGCGTTGTTAATCACTCTTAATTCACATCAAGTAGTTATGTGTCAATTTAATCGAGATTTTGGTTGCAGATTTCGACACGCCGTCGCTCTATAGGTGCTTCTGATCATTGGGTCCCCGCCCGCCCGGCATGAATGCCGGTGGCCCTGGCGCCTCTCCGCGAGGCGTCGCCGCCGGAAGCCGTGCAGCGGCCGGCAGGGACCCTGGCACGTTCCGAAAGGGGTTCCATGCCGGTTATCCTGGTGCCGAGTTCGCTCCGCCGATACACAGCCCAGCAGGCACAGGTCACGGTCGAGGGCGACACCGTCCAGTCGGTGCTGGACAGCCTGGTGGACGACCTGCCGGAGATGCGGGGCCATCTCTTCACCGCGAATCGGCTCCGGCCCTTCGTGATGGTCTTCAAGAACGGGCAGGACATCCGCCTGCTGAACGGGCTGGACACGCCGGTCGACGGCAAGGACGAGATCCGCATCCTGGCGAGCATCGCCGGCGGATGAGCGCGCGCCTCGCGGATGCTCCGCTGCCGGACCTCAGCGCCGCGGAGCTGCGGCGCTTCGGTCGTCACCTGATCCTGCCGGAATTCGGCATCGAGGGGCAGCGCCGGCTGAAGGCCGGCAGCGTGCTGCTGATCGGCGCCGGCGGGCTGGGCTGCCCCACCGCCCTCTACCTCGCCGCCGCGGGCGTCGGCCGCATCGGGCTGGTGGACCCGGATGTGGTGGAGGAGACCAACCTCCAGCGCCAGGTGGCGCACGGCTATTCCACCCTGGGCCGGCAGAAGACGGAAAGCGCCGCCGCGCGCATGACCGACCTGAACCCGGACCTGGTGATCGAGCGGCACGACGTCTTCCTGACCGTGGACAACGCGCTGGACCTGATCGCCGGCTATGACGTGGTGATCGACGGGACCGACAACTTCCCGACGCGCTATCTCGTCAACGATGCCTGCACCAGGCTCGGCATCCCCAACGTCTATGGTGGCGTGCTGCGCTTCGACGGGCAGCTCAGCGTCTTCGATGCCCGGGTCGGCCCCTGCTACCGCTGCCTCTTCCCCGAGCCACCGCCGACCGAACTCGCGCCCAACTGCGCCGAGGCCGGGGTGCTGGGCGTGCTGCCGGGCGTGATCGGCGCGCTGCAGGCGACCGAGGCGATCAAGCTGCTCACCGGCATCGGCACGCCGATGATCGGGCGGATGCTGGTCTATGACGGGCTGGACCTGAGCTTCGGCACCGTCACCGTGGCCAAGGCGCCCGACTGTCCCTGTTGCAGCAAGCCGCGTTCCGAGATCGTGCTGCGGGAGGTGCAGATGGTCTGCTCCGCGCCCGTGGTCGGGCAGGGGCTTTCCGCCGCCCAGGTCCTGGCCCGCCTGGAGGCGGGGCCGGAGATGGTGCTGCTCGACGTCCGCAATCCGCCGGAATGGATGGGCGGGACCCTGCCGGATGCCCTGCGCATCCCCAAGCCGCTGATCGACGAGGCGATCGGCGCGCTGCGGGAACAGGGCACCGCCGCCGCCGGCGTGCTGGGCGATATCCCACGGGACCGCGACGTGCTGGTCTACTGCCAGTCCGGCATGCGGAGCGCGGCCGTCATTCGCGCCCTGGCCACGGCCGGCTACGATCCCGGGCGGCTGTTCAACCTGGAGAAAGGCTTCTCCGCCTGGACCGGGCCGAAGGCCTGACGATCCGCCTTTCGCTTCCGGTCGCGGAAACGCGGCCGGAGAAAGGTTTTTTATCCCAGAAAACGGGAAAGTGAAGCCCATTTTGGGAATGATCCCGGTTAATGGCCGCTGTGCCTGCCCGGTTTCGTGCGATTCCCTAAATCTAATTAATACGACTTTACTTGGTGAGACCATGTATGCTGCACTGCGGAAACTGAGCGTTACAAAGTCTTCGTGCCGCACTGTCCTTGTGCATGACACGTTGCTCCAGCAGGGCGATTGATTCGATGCCGCAAAGCAGCGCTGACCTGATTCAAGAAATCATCGCCCTGGCGCCCGATGGCCGCGCCGGCCTGGACGCGGCGACGACGGAGGCCCTGAAGGTCCTGACGCGCCGTCTCCTGGCCGCCAGGGCAGCCGAGGGCGGGCTGGACGAGGACCCGCTGGAACTCGCCATGACCCGCAACGTGGAGCTGCACCGCGACGCGGCGGCGGCGCGGCTGGCCGGGCGCCGGATCCTGGTCACCGGCGGTTCCGGCTCCGTCGGCACGCGGCTGCGCCAGTTGTTGCAAGGCTTCGGGCCTGCCGCGCTGTTCAACCTCGATATCGCCCCGCACCATGGCGAGGGCACCGGCATCACCGCCGATATCCGCGACATGGCGGCTCTCGATGCCGCTTTCCGCGAGGCGCGGCCCGACGTGGTCTTCCACCTCGCCGCGATCCGCGAGCCCGGCCGGGCCGAGGCCGTGGTGCGCGAGGCGGTGGAAACCAATGTCTTCGGCAGCGGCAACGTCATCGAGGCCTGCCAGCGCCATGGCGTGCGGGTGGCGGTCTATTCCTCGACCGGCAAGTGCTTCGCCTATGTGACCGACCACGTCTACACCGCCACCAAGAAGCTGGCCGAGGCGCAGTGGATGCGCGCCGCCCGCCATGCCGCGGCCGGGCGGGCAGGTGGGGCGGAGGCGACGCATTTTGCCGTCACGCGCTTCACCCATGTGCTGGAGAACGGCATCATCGCCGCCGACATCCAGGCGGGGATCGAGGCCGGAATGATCGGCCTGCACGGGCCGGACCGGCATTTCAACGTGCAGAACCTGCGGCAGGCGACGCATCTCCTGGTCAATGCCGCCGCGCTGGCCGGCGAGGGGCCGGTGGATGGCTTCTGGAGCGCGGTGGATCTCGGCTGGCCGGTGAACACGCTGGATCTCGCGCTGTTCCAGATCCGGCGCAGCGGCCGCGATGTCGGCCTGCGCTTCCTGGGCGTGCCGAAGGGCTACGACGAATCCTTCTACCGCGGCCAGTTCGACTGGAGCGGCCTCTACGAGTACCACCCGCTGGTCAATGCGCTGGAGGCGCCGCAGGGCTTCACCGACCGGAGCGGCACCATGGTCGGCGCCCGCGTCGGCGCGGTGCCCGATGCGGTGCTGACGCAGGAGCTGCGGCATCTGCGCCAGGTGGTGGATGGTGCCGAGGGCGCGCCGGGAACGGTGAAGCAGGCCCTGCTGGCCGCGGTCACCGCCGTCACCGGCGCAGTCTTCGCCACCACGCCGCCGGAGCGGCTGCTGGACGTGCTCTGGTGGGGCGCGGCGCCGGCCTGGGCCGGGCCGGGCGCCAGCACGGCCGCGCGCTACCGCAGCCTCGTCGCGCTGCTGGTGGATGCGCTGCTCCCGCATGTGGAGGAGAAGCGGTTCCATGCCTGCCCGGCACAGATGGGGCGCCTGCGGGAGGTCGCCCAGACCCTGCCGCTGATCGAAGGGTTGCAGGGCCGCGCCGCGCAGCTCCAGGCCCTGCTGTCGGCGCGGCACATGATGGACGCCGCGCACGACTGACGCCGCCGGGCTTCCGCCGGAGGGCTATCCCTCGAACCGGTCGCGCCAGGATGGCAGCGCCCCCGGATAGGGCAGGGCCGTCGCCTCGAAGACCGCGCGTGCCACTGCTCGCGCCATGGCGATGGTTGCCGCATGGCCGAGCAGGGTCAGGTCGCGCAGCGGGTTCGCCAGCGGCACCTCCCCCGTGGCGGCGGCGAAGACCGTGTCGCCGTCATTCGGCGCATGGGCCGGCAGGATGGCGCGGGCCAGCCCGTCGTCGGCCATGCTGGCGAGGCGCGCGGCCTGGGCCTTGGTCAATGCGGCGTTGGTGGCGACCAGCCCGATCGTGGTGGCGGTGCCGGGGCCGCCCTTGAAGCGCGGCAGCACGTGGTCCGGCGTGAAGCGGTTTGGCAGGCCGCGCCCGCCGAATTCCCCGTCCCGCTCGAAGGGGGCCGACCAGAACCAGGGACCTTCCCCGACCAGGGGGGAGCCGACCGCGTTCACCGCCACGATGGCCGCGACGACATGGCCGCTTTCGCTCATCAGACTGGCCGAGCCGAGGCCACCCTTGACCAGCGGCGTGGTGGCGCCCGTCCCGGCCCCGACGCTGCCCAGCGCGAAGCCATGGCCGGAGCCTTGCCCGGCGGCCTCCATCGCGGCGGCGTAGCCGAGTTCGCGATAGGGCGGGAAGCGGCCCCAGTCCTTGCTGCCGCCATTCCGCAGGTCGAACAGGATGGCCTGCGGTGCCAGCGGGATGGTGATCCCGGCGAAGCTCTGCCCGCGTCCCAGCTCCCGCAGCGCCGCCTGCACCCCGGTTCCGGCATCGAGGCCGAAGGTGGAGCCGCCGGAGAGCACGATCCCGTCCACCTTCTCCACTGACTTGTCGAGCGCCAGCAGCTCCGTGTCGCGCGAGCCCGGGGCGCCGCCGCGCATGCTGACCGCGGCGGTGGCGCCGCCGGCGAAAAGGATGGCGGTGACGCCGGAGCCGAGGGCGAGGTCCGTGGCATGGCCGACAGTGATGCCGGCGATGTCGGTGATCAGGTTCAGTGGTGGTGCGTCAGGCACGGCGGGTGCTCCAGAACAGGACAAAGCCCTTGGGGACATCCACGATCTCCCGCCGGAAGACGGTGGAGGCGATCATCTGGCCGAGTGGAATATAGGGCACGTCGCGGAAGGCCTGCTCCTGGATGCGGACGGCGATGGATTTCTGCGCCGCCGCGTCCGGCGCGGCGAGCCATTCGTCGCGCAGCGATTCCAGCGCCTCGCTGCGCGGCCAGCCGGTGGCCGTGCCGTTGCCGCGCAGATAGCTGTGCACGGCGGGATTGATCTGATCGATGCCGGACCAGAAGGTGCCGAAGATGCTCCAGCCGCCCGCCTCGACCGGATCGCGCTTGGGCAGGCGCTGGACCATCGACCCCCAGTCCATCGCCTGCTCGTCCAGGTTCATCCCGAGCCGGCGCAGCAGGTCGGCGGTGACATCGGCCAGAGCCTTCAGCGTCGGGAAGTCGGAAGGCGAGAGCAGCACCACCTTCTGGCCGTTGTAGCCCGCCTCGGCCAGCGCCCGGCGCGCCCCGGCGATGTCGCGCGGGCCGGTGAGCGCCGCCATCCCGGCATCGCCCGCCAGCGGCGAGACCGGCGGGAAATAGCCGACGCCCTCGTTCCAGTTGGCCGGATCGGTACCGGCCACGGCGGTCATGTAGTCGGCCTGCGACACGGCGCCGAGCAGGGCGCGGCGGATCGCCGGGTTGTCGAAGGGCGGGTTCAGATGGTTGAAGCGCAGGCAGCCGACATAGCCGGCGACATCGCGCTGCGCGACGTTGAGCTTCGGGTCCTGGCGCAGCATCGGTAGCAGGTCTGCGGTCGGGTTCTCCCACCAGTCCATCTCGCCCGCCCGCATGGCATTCGCTGCGGTCGCGGCATCGGGCAGGACATGCCATTCCACGCGGTCGAAATGCACCCGCTTCGGCCCGGCGGTGAAATCGGCGGGGCCGCCCACCTCGTCCTCCGGGCGCGGCACGTATTGTTCGTGGCGCGCATAGACGACGCGCGAGCCCGCGACCCGCTCGCTCGCCACGAAGCGGAAGGGACCGCTGCCCACCATCTCCGTGACCTGGGTGAAGGGGTCGGTCCGCGCCAGCCGTTCCGGCATGATGGCGCAGATCGCGGAACCCGCCTTGCCCAGCGCATCCGGCAGGAGCGGGAAGGGGCGCTTCAGGCGGAAGCGGATCACCCGGTCGCCTTCGGCGGCAAGCTCCTCCGTCGCCGCCATCAGCGTCTGGCCGAAGCCGTCGCGCGCCCCCCAGCGGCGGATGGAGGCGACGCAGTCCCGCGCCAGCACCGGCTCCCCGTCATGGAAGCGCAGCCCGTCCCGCAGTGTCAGGCGCCAGGCCAGCCCGTCCGGCGAGACCTCGTGCCCCGCCACCATCTGCGGCCGGGCGCGGAAGGCGCTGTCCTGCCCGTAGAGCGTGTCGAAGACCATCATCGCGTGGTTGCGCGTGACATAGGCCGTGCTCCAGACCGGATCGAGCACGGCAAGGTCGGATTGCGGCACGAAGCGCAGCACGGACCCGCCCGGCGAGGCGGCCCGCGCCCGTGAGAGCCACGGCGCGGCCAACCCCGCCGCCAGGGAGCCTGCCAGGAGCCTGCGGCGCCGCATCCGGTCCTCCATTCCGCAATCAGGCCGGGCGGAACGCCGCACCGGAACCGCCAGGGTGGCAGGCTTGGCAGGGAGGCGTCCAGAGCCGCCCGGCCCACGCGCGCCGTCTCCGGCGTTGCGCCGTCCCGAGGGAGCAGGCTCCGCCTCCCCCACGGGCGGCCAGGACGTGAAACGCCGGAGCGGGGCGGGCGGGGAAAGCTGCCACCCGTTACCGTGGCGCATTGTCCCAATTGCCTGTCGCGGTGCCGCCATTTAGGACATGTTCAGGCGACGGGGACGGCGGGCGGCGGACGGGCGGACCTGGTGAACCGGGTTCCCCGGGACCTCTGCCGGATTCCGGGCGCCACATCGTGACCAAGGGATGCCAGCACACGTGATCCTTTCCGCCGAACGCATCCGCCTCGACGCGAATCTGGGGTCCAAGGACGAGGCCATCCGGCAGGCCGCCCAGCTCCTCGTGGACACGGGCGCCATCGCGCCCGCCTATGTGGAGAGCATGCTGCGCCGGGAAGGCGAGGCCGAGACCTATCTGGGCGACGGCATCGCCATCCCGCACGGGCAGCGCAACGACCGGAACCTGATCCACAGCACCGCCATCTCCGTGCTCCAGGTGCCGAAGGGCGTGGACTGGGGGGAGGACAAGGCCCGGCTGGTGGTGGCCATCGCCGCCCAGGGCGACGAGCATATCGAGGTGCTGCGCCGCCTGACCGAGGTGCTGGGCGACAGCGCCCTGGCCGAGCGGCTCGCCACCACGCGCGATCCCGGGCTGATCCTGCGCACGCTGGACCCCGATGCGGCCCCGGCCGCCACCGCCCCCGCCATGCCGCCGGCAGGTTCCCTGGAAGCCTCGGGCGAGGGCTTCTCCATCGGCGTGCAGGCGCCCGGCGCCGCCGGGCTGCATGCCCGTCCGGCCCGCGCCCTGGCCGGCATCGCCAAGCGCTATGACGCCGCCATCGAGATCCGCCACGGCGACCGCCGGGCGGATGCGAAGAGCATGATCTCGCTGCTGCAGCTCGGCGCCGGGGCGAATGCCCAGCTCACCGTCACCGCCCGTGGCTCCCAGGCCGCCGAGGCGCTGGAGGCGGTGCGGGCCGGCTTCGTCGCCGGGCTGGGGGAGGGGGACGACGACCATGCCCCCGCCGACCGCGCGCCGGAGGCCATGGCCCCGGTGGCCGAGGAAGGTGCCATCGCCGGCCTGCCCGCCAGCCCGGGCGTGGCCATCGGCGTGATCTTCCGCCACCGCTCCGAGAGCGCGGGCTATGCCGAGACCGCCGCAGACCCGGCCGCCGAGCGCGCGGCGCTGGACGGCGCGCTGGTGGAGGCCAAGGCCGAGCTGCGTCAGGTGGCGGCCGACATGACCACCCGCATCGGCGCCAAGCACGCCGCGATCTTCGGCGCGCATGAGGAGTTCCTGGACGATCCGGAACTGCTGGCCGAGGCGCGGATGCGCATCGAGAAGGGCGCCTCCGCCCCCGCCGCCTGGGATGGCGCGACCGCCTCGCGCGCCGAGGCGCTGGTGGCGCTGGGCGACCCGCTGCTGGCCGAGCGTGCCAACGACCTGAAGGACGTCTCCCGCCGCGTGCTGCGCCGCCTGACCGGCGCCAGCGGCGATCCCGACATCTCCGTGCCGCTGCCGGAGCGCGCGGTGGTGGTGGCCGAGGACCTGACCCCCTCCGAGACCGCCGGGCTCGACCCGATGCGGGTGGTGGGGCTGGTGACGGCGGCGGGCGGGCCCACGGCGCATACCGCCATCCTGGCGCGCGCCCTGGGCATCCCGGCCATCGTCGCCGCCGGGCCATCGGTGATGGCGCTGCCGGACGGCACGCCGGTGATCGTGGATGGCGACCGCGGTCTGCTGCGCCCCGATCCGGATGCGGCGCAGCTCGCCACGGCGGAGAAGGCCATCGCCAGCGGCCGCGACCGTGCCGCCGCCGCCAAGGCCGCCGCCTTCCGCCCCGCCGTGACGCGGGACGGGCACCGGGTCGAGGTCGCGGCCAATTGCCGCAAGCCGGAGGAGGCGGTGGAGGCCGTGGCCGCCGGGGCGGAGGGGACGGGGCTGGTGCGTTCCGAGTTCCTGTTCGACGACCGCGCCGAGCCGCCGACCGAGGACGAGCAGTTCGAGATCTACCGCAAGCTGGCCGAGGGCTTCGGCGGGCTGCCGGTGGTGCTGCGGACGCTGGATGCGGGCGGCGACAAGCCGCTGCGCTTCGTGCGCCATCCGGCCGAGGCCAATCCCTTCCTCGGCCTGCGGGGGCTGCGCCTCTGTCTCGCCAATCCGGAGCTGTTCCGGCCGCAGATCCGCGCCGCGCTGCGGGCGGCGAAGCATGGCGACATCCGCATCATGCTGCCGATGGTGGACGGGCTCGCCGACCTGCGCGCCGCCAAAGCGCTGATCGAGGAGGAGCGCCGCGCCCTGGTCGCCCCGCCGGTCGAGGTGGGCATCATGGTCGAGGTCCCCGCCGCCGCGGTGATGGCCGACCAGCTCGCGGCCGAGGCGGATTTCTTCTCCATCGGCACCAACGACCTGACCCAGTACACGCTGGCGGTGGACCGGCTGCACCCGACGCTGGGCGCGCGCTCGGACGCGCTGGACCCGGCGGTGCTGCGGCTGATCGACATGACGGTGAAGGCCGCCCATGCCCGGGGCCGCTGGGTCGGCGTCTGCGGCAACATGGCGGCCGATCCGGTGGCGGCGCCGATCCTGGTGGGCCTCGGGGTGGACGAGCTGTCGGTCTCCATCCCCAACGTGGCGGCGCTGAAGGCGCAGATCCGCGGCCTGAGCCGCAACGAGGCCGAGCGCCTGGCGCGCACTGCGCTGAACTGCGCCACCGCCGCCGAGGTCCGGGCCCTGCCCGTGGCGCGGGAGATGGCCCATGCCGCCTGAAGCCAGCCAGGGCGAGGCCATCGCCACCGTCACGCTGAACCCGGCGATGGACTTCACCGTGACGCTCGGCCGACTGGAGCCGGGCGAGGTGAACCGTGCCCGGGGGGCGGAGATGCGCCCGGCGGGCAAGGGCGTGAACGTGTCCGCCATGCATGCCGTGCTGGGGCAGCGCAGCGCCGCGACGGGGCTGATGCCGCGCCTCGATGCGGATGCCTATGCCCGCTACCTCGCCGGGATGGGGGTGGAGGACGCCTTCCATCGCGTGCCGGGCCGGGCGCGCATCAACGTCAAGCTGGTGGAAAGCGGCGACGGGCGCGTCACCGACGTGAACACCCCGGGGCCCGAGGCGCCGGCGGATGCGCTGGAAGGCGTCCTGGCGCGGCTCGACGCCATCGCCCCGGCCATCGTGGTGCTGTCCGGCAGCCTGCCGCCCGGCCTCGGCCCCGATGCCTGGGCGGTGCTGGCGAAGGCCCAGCGCGCCGCCGGGCGGACGGTGCTGCTGGACACCAGCGGCGCCGCGCTGGAGCCGGCGCTGGCCGCCGGGGTGGACCTGATCAAGCCCAACCGCGACGAGCTGGGCGCGCTGCTCGGCCGCAGGCTGGCGGATCGCGACTCGGTGGTCGCCGCGGCGGCGGAAATGCGCGGGCGGGGCATCGCCCGCGTCATCGTCTCCGCCGGCGGGGAGGGGGCGCTCTTCGCCCTGCCGGAAGGGATGCTCTGGGCCACGCCGCCGAAGGTGCCGCTGACCACCACGGTGGGGGCGGGCGATTCCATGGTGGCGGGCCTGTCCGCCGCCTTGGCCCAGGGGCTGGCGCCGGAGGCCATGGCGCGCCTCGCCACCGCCTGCGCCGCCGCCGCCGTTTCCCGCCCCCCAGGCGGGATGCCGGACCGTTCCATGATCGAACGGCTTGCCGAAGCCGTGCGGATCGAGAAGCTGTAATCCAGGTGTCACGGGCAGGCTTTCTCCACCGGGCGGTACCGGCTGGAGGCGGCCTGTCCGGCGCCATTCAGTCCTGAGGGGGACAACTGCATGACCCGGCTGACCGCCGTGATCCGGCATGCCGCCAGCCCGCCCCACGCCGCCATGGCGGCCGAGGCGCTGCGCGAGGCTGCCGAGAGGAGCCATGTCGAGCTGTCGCTCGATACGGGCGAGGGGAGCCCGACGGGGGAGGCGGATGCCATCCTCCTGGTTGGGGATGCCACGGCCGAGGCGGCGCGCTTCGCCGGCAAGCCGCTGATCGCCACCACTGTGGTGGAGGCGATCCGCCATCCGGAAACGGCGCTGCGCTCCGCCTCGGCGCTGGGCAGCCTGCCGCGCCCGCCCGCGCCGCCCGTTGCCGCGCCGGGAACTGTCGCAGCCCCTGTGGCAGCCCCTGGATCAAACCCTGGGTCAAACCCTGGGTCAAACCCTGGGGCGTCCCCGGCCGCCGGCCCGAGGAAGCTGGTCGGCATCACCGCCTGCCCGACCGGCATCGCCCATACCTTCATGGCCGCCGCCGCGCTGGAAAAGGCGGCCAAGGCACTGGGCCACGAGATCAAGGTGGAGACCCAGGGCTCGGTCGGCGCCAAGAACCAGCTGACGCCGGAGGAGATCGCCGCCGCCGACGCGGTGGTGATCGCCGCCGACACGGGCGTGGACACCGCCCGCTTCAACGGCAAGCGCATTGTCGTCACCGGCACCAACGAGGCGCTGCGCGGCGGGCAGGACCTGATCCGGCGCGCCCTTGTCGCCGAGCCCCAGGGTGGCGCGGCGGCCTCGGGCGCGGCGCCCACCCCGGCCAAGCCCACGGGCAAGGGTGCCGGGCGCGGTGCCTACAAGCACCTGATGACCGGCGTGTCCTACATGATCCCGCTGGTCACGGCGGGCGGCCTCTGCATCGCCATCTCCTTCGCCTTCGGCATCGAGGCCTTCAAGGAGCCGGGCTCGCTGGCCGAGGCCTTCTTCAACATTGGCGCCAAGTCGGCCCTGGCGCTGATGGTGCCGGTGCTGGCGGCCTTCATCGCCTTCTCCATCGCCGACCGGCCCGGACTGGCGCCGGGCTTCGTCGGGGGCATGCTGGCGAACCTCGTAGGTGCCGGCTTCCTGGGCGGCATCGCGGCGGGCTTCCTGGCCGGCTATGTCGCGAAATGGCTGCGCGACAGCCTGCCCTTCCCGGAAAGCCTGGAAGGGCTGAAACCGGTCCTGGTGATCCCGCTGATCGGCTCGATCATCGTCGGCATGCTGATGATCTACGTGGTCGGGACGCCGATCGCGGCGCTGCTCGCCTGGCTGACCGAGACGCTGCGCTCCATGGGCACCACCAACGCGGTGCTGCTGGGCCTGATCCTCGGTGCCATGATGGCGGTGGACATGGGCGGGCCGGTGAACAAGGCGGCCTATGCCTTCGGCGTCGGCCTGCTGGGCACCGAGACCTATGCCCCCATGGCGGCGATCATGGCCGCCGGCATGACCCCGCCGCTGGGCATCGCGCTGGCCACCTTCATCGCCCGCAACCGCTTCGGGCAGGAGGAACGCGACGCGGGCAAGGCGGCGTTCGTGCTCGGACTCGCCTTCATCAGCGAGGGGGCGATCCCCTTCGCGGCCAAGGACCCGCTGCGCGTCATCCCGGCGCTGATCGCGGGCTCGGCGGTGACGGGCGCGCTGTCGATGCTGTTCGGCTGCACGTTGCGGGCACCGCATGGCGGCATCTTCGTGGTCGGCATCCCCGGGGCGGTGGGCAACCCGCTGGGCTATCTCGTGGCCATCGTGGTCGGCACGGTGATCACCGGCCTCGCCGTCGCGGTGCTGAAGCGCAACAGCCCCGCCGAAGCCGTGGCGGCCTGACAGCCGCGAAAAGAGACGCACGGGCACAACCGTGCGTCTCTTTGATGACAGATTATTGAAATTTTGAAGACGGCCTCGGTCGTTTGTGGCCGCCATGACATTCTGCCGGGACGATGGCAGATCATGATGAAGAAAATCCGCGGGAGCTGGAGATCAAGCTCCTCCTGCCGGATGGCTATGGCGACACCTTTCCGGATCTCGATGCGTTCCGCGGCCTGGTCCCGGCCGAGCGTCACCAGATCACCACATATTTCGACACCGCGGACCGCCGCCTGCTAAAGGAAGGCATGGCCCTGCGCCTGCGCCAGGGCGGTGCGCGGACCCTGCAGACCCTGAAGACCGCCAGCGACGGCAGCACCTTCGGACGCGGCGAATGGGAAGCGCCGGTCGAGGGGAAGGTGCCGGACCTCGCCCTGCTGCGCGGCACGCCCGCCGAACCCTTGCTGCCGGATGGGACGGCCCTCAGGCCGGTCTTCGAGACGCGGGTGCGGCGGCTGCGCTGCGACCTCTCCCCTGCGGATGACGTGCGGATCGAGGCCGTGCTGGACCTGGGCGAGATCCGGGCCGGAAAGCGCCGCGAGCCGATCCGCGAAATGGAGATGGAACTCCAGCAGGGTTCCCCCATCGCGCTCTACCGGCTGGCCTCCGAGGTGCTGCTCGCCGTGCCGGGTGCGCTGCTGTCCACCGAGAGCAAGGCCGCGCGCGGATGGCAGATCGCCGCCAGGGCGCCGCGCCGCCGGGCGGAAAAGGCGGGCGAGGTGGTGCTGCGCCCGGAGATGACGGTGGCCGAGGCGGTGCGGGCCATCATCGGCTCCTGCCTCCGCCAGCTCATGGCCAATGAGCCGCTGGCCCGGACCGGCACGGCGGATGGCAGCCGGATGGAGGGCGTGCACCAGATGCGCGTCGCCATCCGCCGGCTGCGGGCGGCGCTGCGCCTTTTCGGCCCGCTGCTGGAGCCGCATGCCACGGCCCGGTTCGAGGACGAGCTGAGGCGGCTGGGCCAGGTCCTGGGCGCGGCACGGGACTGGGACGTCTTCTGCGAGGAGACCCTGCCCGAGGCCGGCAAGGAAGAAGGCACGGCAGAGTGGGTCGCCCTGCTGCGTCCGGCCGCCGAGGAATGCCGGGTGGAGGCCCATGCCGCCATGCTGGAGGAGCTGCGCCGGCCGGCGCTGGGCGCGCTGGTGCTGGGCCTCGCCGGCTGGGCGGAGGACCCTGCCGTGCTGGGCGGCGTGGCGGTGGGCAAGCCGCTGGCCAAGGTCGCGCCCGGGTTGCTGGAAGGGGTCGCCCGCAAGGTCCGCCGGCGCGGCAGGAAGATCCGGCACCGCTCGATGGAGGAGCTGCATTCTCTGCGAAAGGCACTGAAGCGGCTGCGCTATGGCCTGGAGTTCCTGTCCGGTCTCTGCCCCGAAAAGGCGTTGCGGCGCTACCTCCAGGGCTGCAAGGAATTGCAGGAGGATCTGGGCGGGCTGAACGACGCCGTGACCGCCATCGCCATGGCGGAGAAGCTGGTGGCGCGCCGTGGCACGGAACTGGCGCCCGCCATGGCCGGGCTGGCGCAATGGGCCGAGGCACGGCGCGAGGCAGCCGTCGCCCGGCTGCCCGAGGACTGGAAGGCCTTCCGCGACCTGCCCCTGCCGCCGGTGGATTGATCCACCCGTTCCGGCGTTGTCCTCCGGGGCCGGCCGCCGGGCGGAGAGGCGCCGCCTCTCCGCCCGGACCCCCACTCCGCCAGGACACTGCTTGCCCTGTACCCGGTTCGCCGGCGCCCGTGATGGCCGTTGGTCTGTGGGCCGGTCCCCGGAAGCAGGTGGAAACGTGGGGCTCCCGGAAAGCAGGATACGATGACCGCGCGGGAGGCACCGGCATCCTGCCGGAGAGCATGGCTCTCCGGCGCGATCCGTCCGGCAACAGGCGCCAGCGAAGGGGAGGTCCAGGACCCTCAGGGTCCTGGCGGATAGGGGGGCGGGGGAAAGGCAGCGCCTTTCACCCGGGACGGCGCAACGCCGGACGTGACGCCCAACCCGGCTGGTGGAAGCGTGACGCCCGGGTGGCCTACATCCCGCCGATGTAGTTGGGGCCGCCGCCGCCTTCGGGGGTGGTCCAGACGATGTTCTGGGTGGGGTCCTTGATGTCGCAGGTCTTGCAGTGGACGCAGTTCTGCGCGTTGATCACCAGGCGCACATTGGCATCCCCGGCCTCGACCTCGGCGTTCTGGCCACCGGGGCCTTCCACGGCCTGCGGGTCGGGCTCGCCCTTCAGCTCGCGCTCCGCCTCCGGCCCCACGGCCTCATAGACCGCGGCGGGGCAGTAGCGGCTTTCGGGGGATCGGAAGCGGTCCCAGTTCACCGCCTTCCAGCGCGACGGGTCCTTGAGCCTCAGGTGGACCGGCTGGTCCTCCTCGTGGTTGGTGTTGCTCAGGAAGACGCTGGAAAGCCGGTCGAAGCTCAGCACCCCGTCCGGCTTCGGGTAGCGGATGCGCTCGGACTTGCTGGCGTCGCGCAGCGTCTCGTGGTCCGCATGGTGCTTCATCGTCCAGGGCGCCTTGCCCTTGAAGACATAGGTGTCGAGCGCCGCATTGGCCATGCCGCCCCAGAAGCCGAGCCTGGCGAAGCCCGGGCGGATGTTGCGCACGCCCTTCAGCTCCTCGGTGATCCAGCTTTCCCGGATGCCGCGCGGATAGGCGTCGAGCACGGCGCGGCGGTCGCCGGCCAGGGCCTCCGCCACGGCTTCCGCCGCCACCATGCCGCTCTTCATGGCGAGGTGCGTGCCCTTGATCTTGGGCACGTTCAGGAAGCCCGCGCCATCGCCGATCAGCAGCCCGCCGGGGAAGGCGAGCCGCGGGACGGCCTGCCAGCCGCCCTCGTTCAGCGCGCGGGCGCCATAGGCGATGCGCTTGCCGCCTTCGAGGAACTTCCGCACCTCGGGATGGGTCTTGAAGCGTTGGAACTCATCGAAGGGGGCCAGCCAGGGGTTGGGATAGTCCAGCCCGACCACGAAGCCGATCGAGACCAGGTTCTCGCCCAGCATGTAGAGCCAGGAGCCGCCATAGGTGTCCTTGGGCAGCGGCCAGCCGACCGAATGCCAGATCAGCCCGGGCGTGTGCTTCTCCCTGGGGATCTCCCACAGCTCCTTGATGCCCAGCGCATAGGTCTGCGGCATGGCCTCGGCACGCAGGTCGAAGACCTCCTCCAGCCTGCGGGTCAGCGATCCGCGGCAGCCCTCGCCGAACAGCGTGTAGGTGGCGCGCAGCTCCATGCCCGGCTGGTAGTTCGGGCCTTCCTCGCCGTCGCGCGTGATGCCCATCATGCCGGCCACCACGCCCTTCACCTGACCATCCTCGATGATCGTCTCGGAAGCGGCGAAGCCCGGATAGATCTCGATGCCCAGCGCCTCGGCCTTCGCCCCCAGCCAGCGGCAGACATTGCCCAGGCTGACGATGTAGTTGCCGTGGTTGTTCATCTGCGGCGGCGTGGGCAGCTTGAAGGCGCGCTTCGCGGTCAGCAGCATGAAGCGGTCGTCGGTGGCGGGTGTCGCCAGGGCCGGCGGGTCGTCGCGCCAGTCGGGGAGCAGCTCGTCCAGGGCGCGCGGCTCGATCACCGCGCCGGAGAGGATATGCGCCCCGACCTCGGAGCCTTTCTCCACCACGCAGACCGTCGCATCGGGTGCCACCTGCTTCAGCCGGATCGCCGCCGCGAGCCCGGCCGGCCCGGCGCCCACGATCAGCACGTCGAATTCCATTGCCTCGCGTTCGGCCAAGGTTCCGCGCCCTCCGCTCTCTTTATATCCAGAGGCAAGGGTGTAGCCTCGCCCCCGGTTGCACGGAACCCCGTCCCGGGCCGATATCAGCCCCCATGGATGACGCCGCGGATACCCAGCAGGACGGGAACGCCTTACGCGAGGCGTTGCTGGCGGCGCTGTCGCTGCAACTGGGCTGGGGGGTGGACGAGGCGCTGGAAGCGGCGCCCCGGGACCGGACCGTGCCCAGGCCGGAAGCGGCCACGCCCGGCGTGGCGGCCAGCTCCACCGCCTGGTCCGCGCCCGGACGGGTGGCGGGGGCGGTCCGGGACGCAGGGAGCAGCGCGGGGGCCAGGGAGGAAGCCAGTGGCGGCCTGTTCCCCGGCGATGCCGCGCCGCCGTCCCCGGCACCGCGCCGCCCGGCGCCCCGCCCGGCCGAGGTGCTGGCCCCCGCCGCGTTGCGCGCCGCCGATCTGGCGGCCGGGGCGGACAGCCTGGAGGCGCTGAAGGCGGCGATGGAGCGTTTCGACGCCAGCTTGCGCGACACGGCGACCAACATCGTCTTCTCGGACGGCGTGGCGGAAAGCGGGCTGATGCTGATCGGCGAAGCCCCCGGCGCCGACGAGGACCGGCTGGGCAAGCCCTTCGTCGGCGTCTCGGGGCGGCTGCTGGACCGCATGGTGGCGAGCATCGGCCTCGACCGCACCCGCAACTTCTACCTGACCAACATCCTCTGCTGGCGCCCGCCGGGGAACCGCACGCCCACGGATGCGGAGGTCTCGCTGTTCCTGCCCTTCGCCCGGCGGCATATCGCCCTGGCACGCCCGCGGCATGTCGTCCTGCTCGGCGGCACGGCGGCCAAGGCCCTGCTGGGTGCGCGGGAGGGCATCACCCGCCTGCGGGGCCGATGGCACCGGCTGGAGATCGAGGGGCTGGGCACGGTGCCCGCCCTGGCGACGCTGCACCCGGCCTATCTGCTGCGGCAGCTCTCGGCCAAGCGGGAGGCCTGGCAGGACCTGCTCATGCTGCGTCGCGCCCTGGATGGCGAAGTCCCCAAGGGGTTCTGAGAGCCGGGCAAAACCGGAACGACTCGATTCGCGTATTGCGGGGCGAAGCTCGTATAACGATTTTGTGAAGTCGGAAAGCCCAGTGCGGCAAAGGATTTCCGGCCAAACGTCTCAATCAATGAGACGTTTCTCATCGAAAGAGGGTTGTCACTGGCCTCACGCCTCCGTTAACCGCTCCGGCATGGGAGTTCATCGCCGACGGACCTTGAAACAAGAGGGCCTTTCCGACCTACCTCGGCGCGCTCGCGGCGCCGCCCGCCACCGTCCCCGGCACAGCATCCGCCACATGGCCCGGCGTGTGGCCCAGCGTATGGCTCACCTGGGCCTGCTGCTTTTCGCCACCACCGCCATCGGCGTGCCGGTGGCCTTCCACGCCAAGCCCGCCCATGCCGCCGCGGCGCGGGAGGAGGCCGGCGGCCAGCGCAAGACCCGCACCGGCGCCTCGTCACCGCTGCCCGGCAACCGTGAGGTGGCCCTGGCTCCCGCGGTCCGTCCCGGCACCGCCATCGGCCTGCCCGAGCCGCTGGCCGCCTCCGACGCCGCACGGCTGCGGCGGATCTTCGACTTCCAGGCGCGCGGCGATGCCGCCAGCGCGGGGGTGGAGACCGAGTTCCTGCAGGACCGGCGGCTGGTCGGCCATGTCCTGGCCGACCGCTGGCTGCGCCGGATCGGCCCGGCGCCGGAGCCGGCCGAGTTGCAGGCTTGGCTCGCCGCCCATGCGGACCACCCCGAGGCACCGCGGGTCTATGCCCTGCTGGTGGAGCGCAGCCCGCGCGGCGCCAGCCTGCCGCCGCCGCCGCCCGATGCCACGCTTTCCTCGGCCACCGACATCGTGCCCGAGGAAAGCATGCCCGCCGCCCGCAACGTGGCGCGCAACCCGGCGCTGGACCGCAGCGTGCGCGACCGCGCGGCGGCCGGGGATGCCAGCGGGGCGCTGCGGCTGATCAACGGCACCCGCGGCATGACCCCGGCCTATGCCGCGCTGCTCCAGGCCGATGTGGCGCTGGCGCTGTTCCAGGCGGGGCAGGACGAGGAAGCCTTCCGCATCGCCGCCCAGGCGGTGCGCGGCAGCCCCAGCCATGCCCAGGCCGCCTTCGTGGCCGGGCTGGCCGCCTGGGGGCGCAATGTCTTCGACGTGGCGTTGCCCTATTTCGAGGCGGCGGCGCGGGCCGACGATGCGCCCGCCGTGCTGCGATCCGCCGCCGCCTTCTGGACGGCACGGGCTGCCGTGCGGGCGCGACAGCCGCAGCTCTATGTCTCCTGGATGCTGCAGGCGGCGCAGGAGCCCCGCACCTTCTACGGCCTCGTGGCCCGCCGCGCCCTGGGCCTGAAGACCGACTTCGCCTGGGAGAAGGACGTGAACGGCGAGGCCGAGTCCGCCGCCCTGGCCGAGACCGCCGGCGGCTGGCGCGCGCTGGCGCTGTTGCAGATCGGGCAGAAGGAGCGGGCGGAGCAGGAGCTGCGCCGCCTCTGGCCTGCGGTGCAGGGCAACCCGACCCTGGCGCGCGCCTCGCTCGCCGTGGCGACGCAGGCGGGGATGACGGAATTCGCCGCCCAGCTCGCCGGGCTGGCGCAGACGGCGGATGGCAGGCCGCGCGATCTCGCTCGCTTCCCGGTGCCGAACCTGAAGCCGCTCGGCGGCTTCCGGGTCGATCCGGCGCTGGTCTATGCCATGGCGCGGCAGGAATCGAACTTCGATGCCGGTGCCGTTTCGCCCGTGGGCGCGCGCGGGCTGATGCAGGTGATGCCGGCCACGGCCTCCTTCATCACCGGCGATTCCTCGCTCGGCACCGCCGCCGGGGCACAGCGGCTGCACGACCCGTCCTTCGGGCTGGAGCTCGGCCAGCGCTACCTGCTGCACCTGGCTTCGCACGAAGCGACGCAGGGCGGGCTGATCCGGGTGCTGGCGGCCTACAATGCCGGGCCGGGGCGCCTGCAGAGCTGGCAGCCCAACACCCAGTACCGGGACGATCCCTTCCTGTTCATCGAGGCCATCCCGATCCCCGAGACGCGGCTCTACGTGCAGCGTGTGCTGGCCTATTCCTGGATCTATGCCAGCCGCCTCGGCCTGCCGGCGGAAAGCCTGGAGGCGCTGGCCGCGGGCGCCTTCCCACGCTTTCCCGGCGCGGGCGCCGCGCCGGCCGGGGGTGCCGCCTTGCGGAAGGTCTCGGCGCGCTGAGGGCCATGGCACTATTCCTGCCCGCGGGGCCGCGCTGACGGACGCGGCGCATTCCCCAGTCCGTGAGTGCTGCCGGAGGTGGCGGTCGGGTCTTTTGCGGCACCTCATGGCGATGGTGATCCAGGCTGCCGGCCCGTAACGGCCCAGCGCCTCTGCGAGTGCCGTCAGGGGCCATCCCCGGTCCGATGGCGGAGTTCGCCTGCACCTTTTGTGCTGCGATAAGGGCTTCGGCGATCGTGGTCCGCATCACCGGTGCCGGACATCCGCCTTCCCTGCGCCTGCACGCCCTTGGCTGGCGGGCCGTTTGCCCGAGGGAAATACCGGAACGCCGACGGATTGACAGTGTACTTAATTTATGCATACGTTATTTCAAAGATCGGACAGGGTGACCGGAAGGATCGTCGGTCAGTCACTGGCCGACGGGAACAGGGAAGGGACGTCCGATATGGCGCAGGACCTACACGCTCTGCTGGGTGATCTGGTGATCGCCAACCGCATTCTCGCCCATGAGGGCGTGCTGGACGATTTCGGCCATGTCGCGGTCCGCCACCCCGATCGTCCCGACCGCTTCTTCCTTTCACGCTCGCGCTCGCCCGAAATCGTCACGCGCGACGATCTGCTGGAGTTCACGCTGGATGGCGTGCCGGTCGATCCCAGGGGCCTGCGGCCCTATCTGGAGAGCGTGCTGCACGCGCGCGTCTTCGCCGCGCGGCCGGATGTGCAGGCCACCGTCCATCACCACTGCCCGGCCGTGCTGCCCTATACGGTGACGGATGTCCCACTGCGGCCCGTCTTCCATATGGCCGCCGTTCTTGGCGGTCCCGTGCCGGTCTGGGACAGTCGTGACGAGTTCGGCGACACCAACATGTTGATCGACGATGTTCCGCGCGCCGACAGCCTCGCCAGGGCCCTGGGTGGCGGCACCTCGGTGCTGCTGCGGAACCACGGGGCGACCTGCGCCGCGCAGTCCCTGCCTGCCGTGGTCTTCGTCTGTGTCCGCATGAAGGACAATGCCGAGTTGCAGTCCCGCGCCATGGCCATGGGCACGCCGCGCTTCCTGACGGAAGGCGAGACGGAGATGACGGCCAGGATGCTGATGGGCGAGCGACCGCTGGACCGTGCCTGGGCCTATTTCCGTGCCCGCGCCGGTTTCGGCGGCATCTGAGGGAGGACGCATCATGCGGATCGCACGCCGCCCTCTCGGGGCCATTGCCCTCCTGTCCCTTCTCCCCGGCACGGTGCGGGCCCAGCGCCGCACCGTGCGCCTCATTGTCCCGGCCGCGCCGGGCGGCGCCATCGACGTGATCGGGCGGATCTACGCGACCCGGCTGGCCGAGATGACGGATCAGACCTGGGTCGTGGAGAACCGCTCAGGTGCCAACAACACCCTCGGTGCCGCCGAGGTCGCGCGCGCGAGCCCGGACGGACAGACCTTCCTGGTCAACGCGGATATCCACCTCATGGCCCGCCGCGTGATGCGGTCGGTTCCCTACGATCCGGTGGCGGATTTCACGCCTGTCGCGCGGCTGGCCGTCGCGCCGATGGTGCTGGTCGGAAATCCCCGGATCACGCCGGAGGGTGGCGTCGCGGCCCTGGTGGCCGCCATGCGGAAGCAGCCGGATCGCTTCTCCTTCGCCAATTCCGCGCTGGGCTCCATGGGCCACCTCGCGACGGAGAGCTTCAAGCGAGAGGCCAAGGCCGATGCCCTGGTCGTATCCTATCGCGGGACCGCGCCCGCGCTGACGGATGTGCTGTCCGGCAACACGGCGTTGATGGTGGCGCCGCTCGGCTCCGCCTGGCCGCATGTGGAGGCCGGGCGCCTGCGCGCCTATGCGATCCTCGGCCCGAACCGGGTGGCGCGTGCTCCCGCCATCCCCACCATCGCGGAACAGGGCATGCCAGGGCTCGACTTCACACTCTGGTACGCGCTCTGGGCGCCGAAGGGATGGCCGGCCGCGGAAGCCGACCGGCTCAATGCCACGGTCCAGACCCTTTCCCGCGACCCGGATATCCGGGCACGCCTCGCCGAACAGGGGGCCGAGCCATTGGCGGAGGACCGCGCCGCCTTCGTCCGCTTCATCGGGGTGGAAGCCGAACGGAACGCGCGGATCGCACAGGAAGCGGGCATCGAGCCCGAATAGGCTGGCGCCGCTCCGCCTTTGACGCGGAATTGGCGAGCGGTGCAGGTGCGAGCCTGACCGGTTGCCGCTACCGGCCACCCCGGCTGGCGAAACACGCCTCCAGCGCCCGCAGCATCTCCCGCAGCCCCGGATGGCGCGGCTTGTCCCGGCGCAGCACCAGGGCGAGCTGGCGTTCCAGGCGTGGCACCAGGGAGCGGGCCGAGAGGCGCGGAGCGTCGCTGTCCCGCCAGGCCATGCCAGGCAGGATGGCATGGCCCAGCCCGGCGCCGACCAGTTCCTTGATCGCCTCGACACTGCCCAGGGACATGCTGGGCACGGGGTGCAGCCCGGCGGCCGCGAACCATTCGTCCACCACCCGCCGCGTATGGCCGCCGGGTTCGTAGAGCACCAGCGGCAGGGCGGCGACGGCCTCCGGCGTCAGCGGGATGGCGGGTGGCTGTGAGGCAAGGGGCGAGAAGAGCAGGAACTCGTCCGCCAGGGCCGGGGTGACGGCGAAGGCGCGGCCAGGGGCGGGCAGGGTGACGAGGCCGAGATCCAGCGCGTTCTCCTCGATCGCCTTCAGCACCTCGGCCGTGTTGCCCGTGCGGACGGTGATCTCCAGCGCCGGAAAGCGTTGCCGCAGCCCGCGCAGCACATCCGGCAACAGGTAGATGCAGGCGGTGGCGCCGGTGCCGATGCGAACCCGCCCGGCGACGCCCGCCGCATGCGGCGCCAGTTCCTCCAGCGCCTCGCCCACCGCCCGCTCGATGCGCCGCGCATGGGCGAGCAGGGCCATTCCGGCCGCGGTCGGCCCGGCACGCCGGCCCACGCGCTCGATCAGCCGCACGCCGAGGCGGCGTTCGAGCTGGCGGAGCTGCAGGCTGATCGCCGGCTGGGTCAGGCCGCGCCGTTCCGCCGCGGCCGAGAAGCTGCCCAGTTCCACCACGTCGGTGAAGCTGCGGAGCTGGTCGAGGCTGAGATCGCGCATCCCAAAGTTTTCCTGATGCTCTGCATGAGAGGGCAAAGCTTCCCTCATGGTGCCGGGGGATGGAAGAGTCCGGCCATGTTCCTTCGGACCACCGCCGCATGACGCCCCTCCCTTTCCTCGTCCGCCCCGCCCATGACGGCGATCTCGCCGTGATCCAGGCGATCTACGCGCAACATGTGCTGCACGGCTGCGCCTCCTTCGAGGAAGCGCCGCCTGGGTTGGAGGAGATGGCGGCGCGGCGGCAGGGCGTGCTGGCGCTGGGCCTGCCCTATCTGGTGGCGGAGCGGGACGGGGAGGTGGCGGGCTATGCCTATGCCTCGCTCTACCGCGCCCGGCCCGCCTACCGGCATACGCTGGAGGATTCCATCTATGTCGCCCCTGGGCGCGAGGGGCAGGGGGCAGGCCGCGCGCTGCTGTCCCGGCTGATCGCCCTTTGCGAGGCGGGTCCCTGGCGCCAGATGGTCGCGGTGATCGGCGACAGCGGCAACCAGGCTTCCCGCACCCTGCACGAGCGGCTGGGCTTCCGCACCATCGGCATCCTGGCCGATGTCGGCTTCAAGCACGGGCGCTGGCTGGATTCCGTGCTGATGCAGCGCGCCCTGGGGCCGGGGGCCGTGCGCCTGCCCGATGCCCCGGCGCCGCGCCCGTGACCCTGGCCGCCGCCGTTCCCCCTGCCGTCCCCCGGCGCACCGTCTGGGCGCTCGGCCTGTCGCAGCTCATCGCCTGGGGTGTCAGCTACTACCTGATCGGCGTGCTGGGTGAGCGCATCGCCACCGATCTCGGCTGGGGCATGGCGAGGGTGCAGGGCGGCTTCGCCCTGTCCCTGCTGGTGATGGGGCTCGTCTCCCCCCTGGCCGGGCGGATGATGGACCGGCAGGGCGGGCGCCGGGTGATGGGCCTCGGCTCCGTCCTCCTGGCTCTGGGCTGCCTCGGCCTGGCCCTGGCGCGGGAGGTGGTGGGCTACTACGCGGCCTGGGCGGTGCTGGGGCTGGCCATGCGCCTGACCCTCTACGACGCCGCCTTCGCCGCCCTGGCGCGGATCGGCGGGGCGGGCGCACGCCGGGCGATGTCGCAGATCACCCTGCTGGGCGGCCTGGCCTCCACGGTCTTCTGGCCGCTGGGCCACCTGCTGGCGGAGCATCTCGGCTGGCGCGGCGCGTGCCTCGCCTATGCCGGGGCGGCGCTGCTGACCCTGCCGCTGCACCTGCTGATTCCCAGCGGCCGCGCCGGTCCCTTCCGGGCCGGGCCGGATGCCCCCGCCGCCCCGGCGCTGGCACGGGACGGGGGCGAGCGCCGCCTCGCCGGGGCGCTCTACGCCGCGATCGTCCTGCTCATCGGCGTGCTGAACGCGGCCATGTCGGCGCATATGATCACGCTGCTCTCCGGGCTGGGCCTGGGGCTGGCAACGGCGGTCTGGGTGGCCACGCTGCGCGGCATCGGCCAGTCCGCCGCGCGGCTGGCGGAGATCCTGTCGGGCAGCCGCATGAGCGCGCTGAGCCTGAACCTGCTCGCCACGGGCGGCCTCGCCCTCGGTTTCGTGCTGGCCTTGTGGAGCGGCACCTCGGCCACGGTGGCGGTGCTCTTCTCGCTCCTCTACGGGGCGGCGAACGGGCTGACCACCATCACGCGCGGTGCCCTGCCGCTGGTTCTCTTTGACCATCGTGCCTATGGGCGGATCGCCGGAGCGCTGATCACCCCTGGCCTGCTGCTGTCCGCCGTCGCGCCGCTGGCCTATGTGCCGGTCATCGAGGGGCTGGGCGCGGGCTGGGCCATGGGCCTCGGCACCCTTCTCGCCTTGGGCGCCTTTCTTGCCTCCCTGCTGCTGTGGTGGCGGTTCGGGGCGGGCCAGCGGGGGTGACGGCGCGGCGGCGCATGGGAACGAAGCCTGGAAGCCTGTAAGCAGGGGCCGGAGAGTGACGTGATGGGGATGCCGCCATGCCGATCGACGAGAGCCTGACCTTCCTGCCCGTGAACATCGCGGTGCTCACGGTGAGCGACACGCGCGACCGCGCCAGCGACCGGTCCGGCGACACGCTGGCGGCGCGGGTCGAGGCGGCGGGGCACCGGCTGGTGGCGCGGGAGATCCTGCGCGACGAGGCCGATGCCATCGAGGCGCAGCTCCGCCGCTGGATCGCCGATCCGGATGTGGATGTGGTGATCAGCACCGGCGGCACCGGCATCACCGGCCGCGACGTGACGCCGGAGGCCTTCGCCCGCGTGCTGGAGAAGGAGATCGCCGGCTTCGGCGAGCTGTTCCGGATGCTGAGCTATGCCAAGATCGGCACCTCCACGATGCAGTCCCGCGCCATCGGCGGCGTGGCGGACGGCACCTATCTCTTCGCCCTGCCGGGCAGCACCGGGGCGGTGAAGGACGGCTGGGACGACATCCTCCGCTTCCAGCTCGACGCCCGGCACAAGCCCTGCAACCTCGTGGAGCTGATGCCGCGCCTGCGGGAGCATCTGGCGGGGGGCTGAACGGCCCGCCTTCTCCTGCAACCGTGAAGCCGCCCTCCGTCTGGCGCGATGGCGATCCGTGACCAGCTTCCGGCGACCCAAGGCGGAGGAAGCCATATGTCACAGAGTCCCCTGAAGCTCGCGGCCGATGCCGCCGCGCCGGTCGTCTTCGAGATCCCTGGCGCCGAGGGCGAGTTCCGCGTGCAGATCCTGAACGAGGACCAGGAGAAAGGCGTCGTCACCACCATTATCCACCTGCCGCCCGGCGGCCGCATCCCGGCGCATTTCCACGAGGCGGGTTCGGAGATGCATTATGTGCTGGAGGGCGACCTGACCGAGAATGGCGAGAGCTTCGGTCCTGGCGGCTTCCTGACCTTCGCCGCCGGGGTGGTGCATGGCCCGCATGGCAGCGAGGGCGGCGCCCGGGTGCTGACGGTGCAGCAGTGGCAGAGCGGCCGGGGGGAGTTCGACTTCCACCCGGCGGAGGAAGGGCAGGGCGGGGCGGCTGCCGCTTCCACGGATGCGGCCGGGGAGGGTACGTCCGGGGAGGCGGCAGCCGGTGCTTCCGTCACCGACAAGTCCGCCGCGGAGGCCGAGGCGGAACGCCGACGGGGCGAGGAAAAGGGCTACGGCTGAGGCGGAAGGCGTCCTTCCGGCGAGGCGGCTTCAGCCCTTGCCGGAAATGGCCTTCCGCGCCGCGGTGGCGAGTACGTCCGCGCGCTCGTTCATCGGGTCACCGGAATGGCCGCGCACCCAGCGCCATTCGATGGCGTGCGGCTTGGCGGCGGCAAGAAGGCGTTGCCAGAGTTCGTAGTTCGCCACCGGCTCCTTGGCCGCGTTCTTCCAGCCGTTGCGCACCCAGCCATGCACCCAGCGGGAGATGCCGTTGCGCACGTATTCGCTGTCCGTGTGCAGCACGACCTTGCAGGGGCGCCGGAGCGCCTCCAGCGCCTGCGCCGCCGCCGTCAGCTCCATGCGGTTGTTGGTGGTGGCCGGGTCGCCGCCGCTCAGCTCCCGCTCATGGCCGTTGTAGCGCAGGATCGCGGCCCAGCCGCCCGGGCCGGGATTGGGCTTGCAGCCGCCATCGGTCCAGATCTCGACCTCGGTCCCCTGGGACGCCTCCTGGGTGTCTTCCATCGTCGCGCTGTCAGCCGGCATGGGCGAAGATCCCCGGAAGGGCCCTGTGGCCCATGAAGTGCCGCAGCCGCGCGAGGTATTCGAGCGGGTCCTTGCGCGTCACCAGCGCGCCGGGCGGCGTGTGGGTCCAGTCGTAGAGGCGCGTCAGCAGGAAGCGCATCGCCCCCCCGGCGCAGAGCACGGGCAGGGCGGCGCGCTCCGCCGGGGTGAGGGGGCGGAGGGCCTCGTAGGCGGTCAGCATTGCCGCCGCGCGTTCCGGCACGAAGCGGAGATCCGCGTCGAAGCACCAGGCGTTCAGGCTGATCGCGAGGTCGTAGGCGAGCAGATCGGTGCAGGCGAAGTAGAAGTCGATCAGCCCGGTCAGGTGCCCGCCCTGGAAGAAGGCGTTGTCCGGGAAGAGGTCCGCATGGATCTGCCCGCGCGGCAGGGTGCCGTACTCTGCGAGGTTCGGCCATTCGCGCAGGATGAGGCCCAGATGCTGCGCCAGCTCGTCGCAGAGGCCGGGCTGCACCGCGTCCCCGCCGTCGCGGCAGCGGTCCAGCAGCGGCGCCCAGGCGGCGGGCCCCAGGGCGTTCGGCCGCTCCGCCGCATAGGAACGGCCCGCCGCGTGCAGGCCGGCCATGGCGCGGCCAAGCTCGGCGCAATGGGCGGGGGCGACCTGGCGCGGCCAGGCGCCCTCCAGGAAGGTGCAGATCGCCGCCGGGCGGCCCGCGAGCTCGCGCAGCGCCTCCCCGTCGCGCCCGGGCACGGGCTGCGGGCAGGCGACGCCCTGTGCGGCGAGGTGGCGCATCAGCCCGAGGAACCAGGGCAGTTCCGCCGGGTCCACGCGCCTTTCGTAGAGCGTCAGGACATAGCGGCCATGGGTGGTGTCGAGCAGGAAGTTGCTGTTCTCCACGCCCTCCGCGATGCCGCGCAGGGAGAGGGGCTCGCCGATCGCATAGCCGGCGAGGAAGGCGGCCAGCGCCGCCTCCGTCACTTCGGTGTAGACGGCCATCAGTCCTTCAGCGCAGCCGGAAGTTTGAAGGTGATGTTCTCGCGCGCCACCACGACTTCCTCGATCTTCAGGTCGAAGCGCGTGCGCAGCCGGTCGAGCACTTCGTCCACCAGCACCTCCGGCGCCGAGGCGCCCGCGGTCACGCCCACCGAGGCGACGCCCTCGGCCAACGCCGGGTCGAGGTCGTGGCCACGCTGCACCATGATGGCGCGGGCGCAGCCGGCACGCTCCGCCACCTCCCGCAGCCGCACGGAGTTGGAGGAGTTCGGAGCGCCCACCACGATCATCAGCTCGACACGCGGGGCGATGGCCTTCACCGCCGCCTGCCGGTTGGTGGTGGCGTAGCAGATGTCTTCCCTGGTTGGGCTGGAGATGTCCGGGAAGCGGTCCTGCAGGATCGCCACGATCTCCACCGTGTCGTCCACCGAGAGGGTGGTCTGGGTGGTGAAGGCGAGCGGCACGCCCACGGGCGGCTGCACCGTGCGGGCCTGGGCGGCATCCTCCACCAGCGTCACCGAGCCCTTGGGGAGCTGGCCCATGGTGCCGACCACTTCCGGGTGCCCGGCATGGCCGATCAGCAGGATGTGGCGGCCCGTGGCGGAATGGCGCTCCACCTCGCGATGGACCTTGCTCACCAGCGGGCAGGTGGCGTCGAGGAAGAACATCTCGCGACGCTGCGCCTCGGCGGGCACGGATTTCGGCACGCCATGGGCGGAGAAGACCACCGGCTGGCCGTCGTCGGGGATCTCGGAGAGCTCCTCCACGAAGACGGCGCCCAGGGCCTCCAGCCGTTCCACCACGAAGCGGTTGTGCACGATCTCATGGCGCACATAGACGGGGGCGCCGCGGCGGATCAGCGCCTCCTCCACGATCTTGATGGCCCGGTCCACCCCGGCGCAGAAGCCGCGTGGTCCGGCAAGGAGCACGGTCAGGGGCGGCCTAGTGGCGGCAGCGGCGGGGCGGTCCGTGACCGGCGGGGAGAGGGGGGCGTGGGCGGGCATGTCGTGGGGCATGTTGGCGTCGGGCGTCTCTCGTGCCAGTTCGTGGCGGCAGGCACCGGGAGATGGTCACCCGGCCGGGGGCAGGCGCAACCTAGCGATCCCCGGGCGCCTGGGACAGGGGGAGTATAGCATGGCTTTTCACGCAGGGCGCCCGGGGTTGTCTTTCGGGGGCGTGGCTTTCCGGGGGGCACCCGCCCTTCTCGTGGCCCTGGCGCTGGCCGGCTGCGGCAGCACGGACTCGAAGAATCCCCTGGCCAATGCCATGGCGCCTTGCCCGGCTGTCTCGCTGCTGGGCGAGGCGGCGGACCTCACCCGCTATCGCGGCCCGGGGCGGGACATCCCCTCCATGGTGCTGGACGCGCGGCTGACCGGCTATCAGGCCAAGTGCGACTATGCGCCAGGGCACAAGGGGCTGGACGTGACGCTGCGCCTGGCCATGGCGGCCGAGCGCGGGCCCGCCGCCACGACCCGGACGGCGTCGCTGCCCTATTTCGTGGCCGTCACCACGGCGGACGAAGGGCGCATCCTGGCCAAGGCGAACTACACCGCCGCGGTGGAATTCCCGGCCAATGTGAACCGGGTGCAGACCAGTGGCGAGGAGATCTCCATCCGCATCCCCGCCGCGACCCCGGGAGAGGCGGCGCAGCGGCAGGTGTTGCTGGGCTTCCAGCTCTCGCCCGAGGAACTGGCGCTGAACCGGCAGCGCGGCCCGCGCCGCTGAGGCCATGGCCCGGGGAGGAGAACGGGGGAGGGGGCGCTTGCGGGGGTGGTGCCTCCTGCCGGAAGATGGGCGGGCATGAGCGACCGCCCCATCCCCCCGCCGCCCACCCTCGGTCCCGAGGAGCTGGAGGCGCTGTTCTACGGCGCTGTCCGCGACGGACGGCTGGACCTGCTCGCCGCCTTCCTGGATGGCGGGGCGGACCCCAACCGGCCGGATGCGCGCGGCTTTCCGCCTATCGTGCTGGCCTCCTACAACGGGCAGAAGGACGCCACCGCGCTGCTGCTCGCCCGGGGCGCGGCGGTGGATGCGCCGGATGCCAAGGGCAGCACCGCCCTGGCCGGCGTGGCCTTCAAGGGGGAGGCGGAGATCGCCCGCGTTCTCCTCGCCGCCGGGGCGGAGCCGGATGCGCCGAACGGGGCGGGGCGCACGCCGCTGATGTTCGCCGCCATGTTCGGGCAGCGGGAGATCGCGGAGATCCTGCTCGATGCCGGGGCCGATCCGGCGCGCGAAGACCCGGAGGGGAGTTCCGCCCTGACCCTGGCCCAGGGCAGCGGCGACGCGGCGCTGGTGGCGATGCTGGAAGAGGCGGCGGCGCGGCGGGTTAGCCGGCCTCGGTGAAGCCCTCCGGCCAGAGGTCCCGGTCCAGCGTCACCTCGGTAATGCGGAAACCGCCGGGCCAGTCGCGAAAGCCGGGCTGGTCGAGCAGTCGCGCAATGGCCTCCTCCGCCGTCTGTGGGCTGGAATACATGCCGATGCTCTTCATGGAGAGAAGGTTGCGCGGATTGATCCGCTCATCCTCGTGGGCCTGGAGCTTGTAGTGAGAGAGCAGCCATATCTTCGTCATGACACCTACCTTGTCCGATATCGGGTGCCACGCGCTGTGTGGTGGCTGTGCTATTCCCTGATCGATTCACTCAGGATCATCGGGATCAAAGCCGAAGCCTTCCGTCCAACTGGTGTCATCCAACGGCGCGCAGTAATGGAAAACGCGGAAGCCATCGGGCCAGTCGCGAAAGCCGGGGAGCTGACGCATGCGTCCGATCGCCTGTCTCGCTTTCTCTTCGGACGAATAGATGCCTATGAGCTTCATCGACATTTCGATCTCGTCCGTTTCCGTTTCATCACCGTCCGCATCCATTTCGTGATGCTCGACGATCCAGAAGTTTTCGCTTTTTCCGGTCATATGATATTTCCTCCGGTATCAATCCCAAGCATCCATTCAATGAATGCACGCTCACCATAATTTTTTATTCTGCTATATTCACTATTGGTTGGCCTCCCTTTTCGTGTTCGTTCCCAATTCCCTTTGCCATACTGGTCGTTCATCAACTTCGTGGCGTATTCCTCGGCTGTCTGGTTTTGCCCGCGTGGGATACCCCTTGCCCAGCTCGCAACATCGCTGGCCGCCTTCTTGCCGCTCAACCCCGGTTTCTTCTGTCTTGGCGGTCCGGGATCTTTCGGAAGGCTGCCTGTTTCGGGTGTCTCCGTGGCCCCCTGGGGCGCGATGCGCGCTCGTGGCGGAGGAACGGGTGGCCTGGGCGCCAGCAGGACGGGTCCGAGCTGGACCGGGACGATGCCGGGGCGGGGCGTGGCGGCGGTGCTTCCCTGTCCGGCCCGCCCGCTGCGGGTATAGGCGGAGACGTGTTCCGGCCTGCCGTTGCGCTGCCGTTCATAGGCACGCACGGAGACCATGCTCTGCCCCGCCGCCGTGCGCAGCGGGGAGGTGGCCAGCGCCTGCCAGCCCTTGGTGACCCAGCCGGCATAGGCCCCGCGTTCCGGGTGCTGGACCTGCCAGTACCTGCCAGTAACGGTCGTCCCGCATGGCGCGCCGCAAGCTGTCTTCGGTGATGACGGTTCTGCGCAAGGCCTCTGCCCTCCTGAAGGGGAATATAATCCTATGACGGAGCGAAAGTCGAGACTCCCGCCCACTCGCCGCCGTTGCCAGCGCCCATGCCGCAATGTCATAACGGCCCGTACCCGCTGATCCCGCGCGGGAGAGCGAGGCCGTCCGGTGCCGAACCGGCCGGCCTCCGCCGAAGGCGCAACCGGCCCCCGGAAACGCTCAGGCCCGATGGACCGCGCGGGGAAGGGGCCTCTGGAAAGCCCGGCCCGCCCCGAAACGGGCGTTCCGGCACCGACGGAGTAAGGCGCGGGCGCCATGCCCGGCCGAATCTCTCAGGTCCATGGACAGAGGGGGGCCACGTTCCGTTCCGCCGCCCTGAGCGGCGAAGGAGGATGCGTGGCTGACGCCGCCGAGACGATGCTTGAGACCCCGCTGGCCGACTGGCACCGCGCCCAGGGCGCGCGCATGGTGCCCTTCGCCGGCTACATGATGCCGGTGCAGTACCCCGCCGGCATCATCGCCGAGCACAAGGCCTGCCGCGAGGGTGCGGCGCTGTTCGACGTCTCCCATATGGGGCAGGCGGAGCTGCGGGGCGAGGGCGCGGCGGCGGCGCTGGAGGCGCTGACCCCCGCCGACGTGCAGGGGCTGAAGCCCGGGCGGCAGCGCTACGGCGTGCTGATGACCGAGGCGGGCGGCATCCTCGACGACTTCATGTTCACCAATCTCGGCGACCGGATGTTCCTGGTGCTGAACGCTTCCCGCAAGGCGGTGGACGAGGCGGCGATCGCGGCCATCCTGCCGCCTTCCGTCACCCTGGCGCCGATGCCCGACCGCGCGCTGCTGGCGCTGCAGGGGCCGGCGGCCGAGCGCATCCTCGCCACCCTGGCGCCCGAGGTGGCGGCGCTGCCCTTCATGGGCGTGGCCGAGGTGACGCTGGCGGGTGGCTCCGCGCTGGTCAGCCGCTCCGGCTATACGGGCGAGGACGGCTACGAGATCAGCGTGCCGGCGGAGAACGCCACGAAGCTGGCCGGGGCGCTGGTCACGGCGGGCGCCGCACCGGCCGGGCTGGGCGCGCGCGACAGCCTGCGGCTGGAGGCCGGGCTCTGCCTCTACGGCAACGACCTGGACGAGACCACGAGCCCGGTCGAGGCGGCGCTGAACTGGACCATCGGCAAGCGCCGCCGCACCGAATGGAACTTCCGTGGCGCCGAGCGGGTGCGGGAGGAACTGGACCACGGCCCGAAGCGCCTGCGCGTCGGCTTCGCTGTCGAGGGGCGACAGCCCGCCCGCGCCCATACCCCGATCCAGTCCGGCGCGGAGGTGGTGGGCGAGGTGACCAGCGGCGGCTTCGGCCCGACGCTCGGGGCGCCCGTCGCCATGGGCTATGTCCGCCCTGACCTCGCCACGGATGGCACGGCGCTGGACCTGATGGTGCGCGGCAAGGCCGTGGCGGCCAAGGTCGCGCCCACGCCTTTCGTGCCGCACCGTTACAAGCGCGCCAGCCGCGCCTGATCGCTTTTTCCCCCGTGCCCGCCCGGGAAGTGGCGGGCGCGCCCGGACCGATCTGCCCGGACCGATCTCTCCAGACCGATTTGCAGGAACCCGCCCCATGTCCCAGATCCGCTACACCGCCAGCCATGAATGGGTCCGCCCCGAGGGCGAGGATGCCGTGGTCGGCATCACCAGCCACGCCCAGGAAGCCCTGGGCGACATCGTCTTCGTCGATCTCCCCGAGATGGGGCGCGAGGTCGAGGCCGGCGAATCCATCGCGGTGGTGGAGAGCGTGAAGGCCGCCTCCGACATCTATGCCCCGGTGGCGGGCACCATCACCGGCGCCAACGAGGCGCTGGGCGACGATCCCGGCCTGGTGAACCGCGACCCGATGGGCGAGGGCTGGTTCTTCCGCATCAAGCCGAAGGATGCCGCGGAGGTGGACGGGCTGCTGGACGAAGCGGCCTACGAGGCCGTGGCCGCCGCCGGTTGATGCCGCGATGAGCACCCTTGAGCAGCTTGCCGCCCTGGAGGATCAGGGCGGTTTCGTGCGCCGTCATCTCGGCCCCTCGGAGGGGGAGATCGCGGCGATGCTGGAGGCGATCGGGGCGGACAGCCTCGACGCCATGACCGCGCGTACCGTGCCCGCCGCCATCCTGGGAGACACGCTCGATGCGCTGCCGCCCGCCATCGGCGAGTCCGAGGTGGTGGCCGAGCTGGCCGAGCTGGCCGCGCAGAACAGCGCGGTGAAGTCGCTGATCGGCATGGGCTATCACGGCACGCATGTGCCGCCGGTGATCCTGCGCAACGTGCTGGAGAATCCCGGCTGGTACACGGCCTATACGCCGTACCAGGCGGAGATCGCGCAGGGGCGGCTGGAGGCGCTGGTCAACTTCCAGACCATGGTCGCCGACCTCACCGGCCTGCCGGTCGCCAATGCCTCGCTGCTCGACGAAGGCACGGCGGCGGCGGAGGCGATGGCCATGGCGCTGGCCGCCGTGAAGGGGCCGCGCGCCACCAACCGGCGCGTGATGCTGGTCTCGCGCGACCTGCACCCGCAGACACTGGCCGTGCTGCGCACCCGCGGCGCGCCGCTGGGCATCGAGATCCGCCCGTACGCCCCCGGCGAGATGGCCGGGGCGATCCGCAGCGAGGGGCCCTTCGCCGCGATCTTCTCCTATCCCGGCACGACCGGCGAGCTGCGCGCGGAGCTGGAGGCGGAGATCAAGCTCGCCAACGACACGGGCGTCACCGCCATCGTCGCGGCGGACCCGCTGGCCCTGGTGCGGCTGAAGCCGCCGGGCGAGATGGGCGCCGACATCGTCATCGGCTCCTCGCAGCGCTTCGGCGTGCCGATGGGCTGGGGCGGCCCACATGCCGCCTTCATGGCGGTGAAGGACGGGCTGAAGCGGCTGATGCCGGGCCGCATCGTCGGCGTCTCGGTGGATGCCGCCGGGCGCCCGGCCATGCGCCTCGCGCTCCAGACGCGCGAGCAGCATATCCGGCGCGAGAAGGCGACCTCCAACATCTGCACCGCGCAGGTGCTGCTGGCGGTGATGGCCGGGCTCTATGCCTGCTGGCATGGCGCGGACGGGCTGCGCCGCATCGCCGACCGCGTGCATCTCCAGGCGCGGCTGCTGGCCGGCGCAGCGCGCAAGGCGGGCTTCGCGCTGCGGCACGAGGGCTTCTTCGACACCATCGCCATCGAGGCGGGCGCGAAGGCGGATGCGCTGATGCAGGCGGCGCTGGCGCACGGCTTCAACCTGCGCCGCGTCGATGCGGGCTGCGTCGCCGTCAGCCTCGACGAGACCGTCTCGCGCGACGACCTCGCGAAGCTGGCCGGGGCGCTGTCCGAGGCCGGCAGCGTGTCGGCGCCGGAACTTGGGGCGATCGAGGCCGCCGGCGGCATCCCCGCCGCGCTGGAGCGCGAGAGCGCGATCCTCGCCGCCGAGGTCTTCTCCGCGCATCGCAGCGAACACGGCATGCTGCGCTACCTGAAGTCGCTGGAGGACCGCGACGTCGCGCTGAACCGCAGCATGATCCCGCTCGGTTCCTGCACGATGAAGCTGAACGCCACGGCGGAGATGATGGCGATCACGCTGCCGGGCTTCAGCAACGTGCATCCCTTCGCCCCGGCGGAGCAGGTCCCGGGCTACCTGACGCTGGTGCGGCGGCTGGAAAGCTGGCTCTGCACCGTCACCGGCTTCGCCGCCGTGTCGCTGCAGCCGAATGCGGGCAGCCAGGGCGAGTATGCCGGGCTCCTCGCCATCCGCGCCTGGCACCATGCGCGCGGTGACCAGCAGCGCAATGTCTGCCTGATCCCGTCCTCGGCCCATGGCACCAACCCGGCCTCGGCGGCGATGGCGGGCATGCGCGTCGTGGTCGTGCGCTGCGACAACGACGGCAACGTCGATCTCGACGACCTGCGCGCCAAGGCGGAGGAGCACGCCGCGCATCTCGCCGCGCTGATGATCACCTATCCCTCGACGCATGGCGTGTTCGAGGAAGGCATCCGCGAGATCTGCGCGCTGATCCACCGGCATGGCGGCCAGGTCTACATGGACGGGGCCAACATGAACGCGCAGGTCGGGCTGACCTCGCCCGCCAGCATCGGCGCGGATGTCTGCCACCTGAACCTGCACAAGACCTTCTGCATCCCGCATGGCGGCGGCGGGCCGGGCGTCGGCCCGATCGGCGTGGCGGCGCATCTCGCGCCGCACCTGCCGAACCACCCGCTGCTGGCCGAGGCGGGGCCGGAGACGGGCTTCGGCCCGGTCGCGGCCGCGCCCTTCGGCTCCGCCTCGATCCTGCCGATCCCCTATGCCTATATCCGCATGATGGGGGCGGCGGGGCTGCGGAAGGCGACGCAGGTGGCGATCCTTTCGGCCAACTATGTCGCGAAGCGTCTGGAGGGGCACTATCCGGTGCTCTATCGCGGCCGCCAGGGCATGGTGGCGCATGAATGCATCCTCGACTGCCGCGGCTTCCAGGCGGAGGCCGGGATCGCGGTGGAGGACATCGCCAAGCGCCTCCAGGATTTCGGCTTCCACGCGCCGACCATGTCCTGGCCCGTCACCGGCACGCTGATGGTGGAGCCCACCGAGAGCGAGCCGAAGGCGGAGCTCGATCGCTTCGTGGAGGCGATGGTCGCCATCCGCGCGGAGATCACCGAGGTGGCGGAAGGGCGTCTCGACCGGGCCGACAACCCGCTCAAGAACGCGCCTCACACCGCCGAGGAGGTGACGGCGGCGGAATGGACCCATGGCTATTCCCGCCAGCAGGCCGCCTATCCGGCGCCCTGGGTCGCCGCGCACAAGTACTGGCCGCCGGTCAAGCGCGTGGACAACGTCTATGGCGACCGCAACCTCGCCTGCACCTGCGCGCCACTCGAAGCCTATGCGCAGGACATGCGCATCGCCGCCGAATGACGCGCAAGCCCTGGACGGTGCGGAGATCCCGCACCGTCCTCAAGGACCGCTGGATCCATGTGAATGCGGAGGCGGTGGAGGATGCGCGCGGCAACCTGCTCGATCCCTTCTACACCTTCGAATATCCCGACTGGGTGCATGTCGTGGCGCTGACACCCTCGGACGAGCTGGTGCTGATCCGCCAGTACCGGCACGGGGCGCAGGATTTCTGCCTGGAGCTCCCTGCGGGCGGCATGGACCCTGGCGAGACCGATCCGGTGCCCGCCGGGGCGCGCGAGCTGCTGGAGGAGACCGGCTACGCCGCCGGCTCGCTGCGCCTCGTCTCCAGCCTCTCGCCCAACCCGGCCTCGCACCGCAACCGCAGCCATAACCTCCTGGCGCTGGACGTGCGGAAGATCGCCGAGCCGCGCCTGGAGCCGGGCGAGGACATCACCGTGGAGCTGCATCCCTGGCAAGACGTGCTGGCGCGGCTCGACGAGGGCATCCTGCCGCAGGCCATGCATGTTTCCGCGCTGCTGCTCTGCCTGCGCGCGGCGGGGCGCCTGCGCTTCTGATCCTGCGTTGCGCTTGCTCCCACCCCCGGGCGGAGGCTCCGTCTCCCCCGATCCCCCCGCCGGGGACAGCGTATGTCCCCGGACCCCGCCTTCCGTGGACTCCCTTCTGATCCTGAGAGCGGGTGGATCGGCGGGGCTCCCGAAAAGAGGAAAGACAACGTTTCCGCGCTGGCGGCGCCTTTCTTCCGGGGGCCAGGCTTCACAGCACCAGCACGCCGTGCCGCTGTGCTTCCTCTTCCGGCTCCGGGTGGATGGTCGCCACGATATCCCCCATTTCCCGCCCCAGGGCTTCCTCGACGCGGTTGCAGACCGCATGAGCCTCGCGCAGCGGCATGTCGCCCGGCAGGACGAGGTGGCATTCCAGGAAGAGCCGGCCCCCGACGCGGTGGGCGCGCAGATCGTGGGCCTCCAGCGCCCCATCGGCGTTTCGCGAGATGATCCCGCGCAGCCGCCGCATCACCTCCTTGTCCGGCGCCGCGTCCATCAGGCCGCCGACGGAGCTCCGCACCACCCCGGCGCCGCTCCAGAGGATGTTCAGCGCCACCAGCGCCGCCAGGGCGGGGTCGAGCAGCGGCCAGCCGGTCAACGGCACCAGGACGAAGCCCAGCAGCACGCCGCCAGAGGTGAAGACGTCGGTGAAGAGGTGCCGCGCATCCGCCAGCAGGGCAGGGGATTGCCGCGCCCGCCCGGCGCGCAGCAGCACCGTCGCCCAGGCGCCGTTCAGCAGCGTGGCGGCGGCGTTGATGGCCAGGCCGAGCAGCGGCGCCTCGACAGGTGTGGGCGACAGGAAGCCGAACCAGGCCTCGCGCAGGATGGAAAGCGCGGCGAGCACGATCAGCACGCCCTCCAGCACGGCGGAGAAGTATTCCGCCTTGCCGTGGCCATAGGGGTGCCCGGCATCGGCGGGGCGCTGGCTGACCCAGAGGGCCAACGCCGTCGTCCCAGCCGTGGCGACGTTGATGATGCTTTCCAGCGCGTCGGAATAGAGCGCGACGCTGCCCGTGACCCGCCAGGCGGCGAATTTCAGGCCCAGCACCACGAGGCCGAACAGGATGCTGCCCAGGGCGAGGCGGATGGCGGGGGACATGGCTCCTCCCTGCTGGGAGAGGGGCGATAGCGAGGCCCCGTTACACAGTCAACATATGAATAGCTGTTCGAGTGTTAAGGCTGCGTGTCGGCCCACGCCGGAAATCCTGGACGATCCCGCCACCCGTCCCCAGATGCATCATCCGGGACGGGCCGGCCAGGACCATGGCGCCCGCCCTGCCCATCCCCATCCTCCAGGAGCGCGGCGCAGGCCGCGTGGCGGTGCTCACGGCATGGCACAGCGACGACACTCTCCCCGGGCTTCCATGACGGGGGAAGGTCTCACGACAGGCGGGCGGCGCGCGCTGCTCGGGGCGCTGGCGGCCGCGCCTCTGCTGCGGCCAGCGCCGGGCGAGGCCGCCCCGCCCTCGCCCGCGGAAAGCGAGGCCCACTGGCGGGACCCGGCGCGCGACCGGGAGATCCCGGTGCTGCTGCGCATCCCGGCGGGGCGGGGCCCCTTTCCCACGGTGCTGCTCAGTCATGGGCTGGGCGGCTCGCGGCATGGCCTCGCCTATCTGGGCGGGGCACTGGCGCGGGCGGGATTCCTGGCCATCCACCTGCAGCATCCGGGCAGCGACGACAGCCTCTGGCGCCATGGCGGGGATCGCATGGCCCTGGCGGCAGCGGCCTTCGATGTGAACGTGGCGCTGGACCGGCTGTACGATGTCCGCTTCGCCCTCGACAATCTGCCGCCCCAGGCGGACCCGGGGCGCCTCGCCATCACCGGGCATTCCTTTGGTGCCTGGACGGTGCAGGCCATGCTGGGCCAGCGCCTGCCGGGCGGCGATCGCGGGCTGAACCTGCCCGATCCGCGCCTGAAAGCGGGAATCGCCCTTTCCCCCATCCCCGCCCAGGGCCTGCCGCCGCGCCTGGCCTATGCCGGCTTCGTCGCGCCGATGCTGCATGTCACCGGCAGCAACGACGACGGCTGGATCGAGGGCGTGCGCGCGGCGCAGCGGCGCGAGCCTTTCGAGGCGGCGCGCAATCCCGGCGCGCTGGCGGTGCTGAACGGCGCGGTGCACGCCTCCTTCGCCGATGAGCCCGGTGCCGGCGCGCGCTGGAGCGACCCGACCTATCACGGCCGCACTGCGGGGCTTGCCACGGCCTTCCTGCGTGCCACCCTGCTGGGCGACGCGGCGGCGGCGCGCTTCCTGCGGGAAGGCGCGCCGGACCTGCTGCACCCGCACGATGTCTGGGAGACGCGTTCGTTCTGATGCCCGACTACAGCCTGGAACTGGCCGCCGGCGGACGCGTCGCCGGCGTGGACGAGGCCGGGCGCGGCCCGCTGGCCGGCCCTGTCCTGGCTGGCGCCGTGATCTTCGCCGCCGAGCCGCCGCTCGCCCTCGCGCGCCTTCTCGACGACAGCAAGAAGCTCAACGCCGCCCGGCGCGAGGCCGCCTTCGCCGCGCTGCGCGAGGCCGCGCGCGCCGGCCACGCCCGGATAGGCTGGGGCGCCGCCACGGCGCCGGAGATCGGCGCGCTGAACATCCTGCGTGCCACGCACCTCGCCATGCTGCGCGCCGTGCGCCGCCTCGGCCCCGTGCCCGACCTCGCGCTGATCGACGGCAACATGGCGCCCCGTGCGCCGCACAGCCTGCCCTGCGCCACCCGCTGCGTGATCGGCGGGGACGGCCTCTCCTTCTCCATCGCCGCCGCCTCGATCGTGGCGAAGGTGCTGCGCGACCGCGCCATGGCCCGCCTCGACGCCCGCCACCCCGGCTACGGCTTCGCCCGGCACGCCGGCTACCCCACCCCCTCCCATCGCGCCGCCCTCGCACGTCTCGGCCCTTGCCCCCAGCACCGCCGCGGCTTCGCCCCGGTCGATCACGCAGCGGCAGCAGGAGCGGAGGCATGACGGCGGAGGAGATGCTGGCGGCGGATGCAATGCCCGAGGGGGTTTCGCCGGCGTTGCGGGCGGTGTGGCATGGTCTGCGCGAGGAGTGGGAGGCGGCGCATGCGCTGGTGCAGGACGAGCCGGGGCACGAGGCCGCCTGGGTCCATGCCTGGCTGCACCGAATCGAGGGGGACCTCGGCAATGCCGGCTACTGGTACCGGCGCGCGAATCGGGAGATGCCGCGGCGCGGCACCGCCACCGATTCGGAGGGGCATGACATCGCCGGGGTTCTGTTCGGCCTTTGATCCCGTTGACAACGGCGCCGCGCGAACTTCGCGGCTGACGCGAGTTCCCGCGTGAGTCCCCCTCGCTTGACGAGGCGACTCGGCTTCATCACTTTGCCGACTCGACAGAGGGGGATTGCTGTGGGCACCGGGCTGGATCTTCCGCTCGACCAGGTCATGGTCGGCGACTGCCTCGACATGCTGCGTCAACTGCCGCCGGCCTCGGTGCATGCGATCTTCGCGGACCCCCCGTACAACCTGCAACTCAAGGGCGACCTCGTGCGGCCTGAAGGCGGGTTGGTGGACGGCGTGGACGATGCCTGGGACCGGTTCGACGGCTTCCCGGCCTATGACTCCTTCACCCGTGCCTGGCTGACCGAATGCCGCCGCGTGCTGCGCAAGGATGGCACGATCTGGGTGATCGGCGCCTACCACAACGTCTTCCGCCTCGGCACGGCGTTGCAGGATCTCGGCTACTGGATCCTGAACGACGTGGTGTGGCGCAAGTCGAACCCGATGCCGAACTTCCGCGGCCGCCGTTTCACCAACGCGCATGAGACGCTGATCTGGGCCTCGCGCGGGCCGGAGAGCCGATACAAGTTCAACTACGCCGCCATGAAGGCGCTGAACGACGACGTGCAGATGCGCTCGGACTGGCTGATCCCGCTCTGCACGGGCAACGAGCGCCTGCGCGACGAAAAGGGCAAGAAGTTGCACCCGACGCAGAAGCCGGAGGCGCTGCTGCACCGGGTGATCCTGAGCTGCACCGCGCCGGGTGAGGTGGTGCTCGACCCCTTCATGGGCAGCGGAACCACGGCGGCGGTGGCGCGGCGCCTCGGCCGGCGCTTCATCGGCATCGAGCGCGACGAGGCCTATGCCGAGGCCGCCCGGGCACGCATCGAGGCGGTGGAGCCGCTGCCGGAAAGCCTGGCGCTCAGCCTCCCGGCCCGGCGGGAGCAGCCGCGCATTCCCTTCGGCACGCTGGTGGAACGCGGCCTCGTGCCGCCCGGCTCGCGCCTCGTGGATCGGCACCGCCGCTGGCGGGCCGAGGTCGGGGCGGATGGCACGCTCCGCTGCGGCAAGGCGCTCGGCTCGATCCACAAGGTCGGCGCCGAGGTGCAGGAGGCGCCGACCTGCAACGGCTGGCTCTTCTGGCATGTGGAGCGCCGCGATGGCTCGCTGCGCCTGCTGGACGAGTTCCGCACCGAACTTGCCGGGCAGGCCTGAGGGCCGCACCGGCTTTCCGCCGGCCCTGATCCGCCGTCGCGGCCCCTCTGCCTGGCCGGCCAGCCATGGACCGGCCCGCGGGCCGGGGATTCACGCCACCTTCCAAACAAAAACGAGTGCCAGCCGTCATGGCACTCTGTTGCAGTGCAATTTCTTGCGGTAACGCAACCCCTGGTAGATATTGTTAACGGTTCACCGGGGGTTGGTGCATGGCGGCGCAGATGCTGCTGATCTATTTCGGGGCGGACGGGAACAGCCATCTGTTCCGCCGGGAAGGCTGGTCGCATCAGGAGCCCGAGATCGTCTGGAGCATGGACGATCGCTGCCGCCTGGAACTCTCCCCGGAACTCCTCCCCCTGCGCCCGGGCGTGCCGCTGCGGCTGGAGGCACGGGGCTTTCCCGCACTGAACCATGAGAGCGGCCACCGCGTGCAACGGCTGCGACCGGTCCTGAACGGGACGGTCCTGCCGGAGATCGTGGCGCAGGCCACCGGCAGCTTCACGCTGGACCTGCCGCCGGAACTGCTGCGGACGGATGTCGCCAACGACCTCGTCTTCGAGCAGCCCGACGCCTCCCGCCCGCCCTCGCGGCCCGGGCAGCCGCCTTCGGGCGACACGCGCCGGCTGGCCTTCGCCTGGCAGACGCTGCGCCTCTTTCCGGTGCCGGGCGTGGCCGCCGCCGTCGCCCCGGCGCAGGGCACGCACGCCGCCATCACCCTGCTGATCATGGGCAACCACCAGGCGCGGCAGCTCGCCCGCAACCTGGGCCGCCTGCGGAGCCTTTCGGGGCGTCTGGTGCCGCGCCATGTCGGGGAGGGCAAGGACCTCGCCGCCGCCCTGGCCGCGGCCGGGGAGGAGGGGCCGGTGGCGCTCTGGTCCCAGCCGTCCTCCGGCGCGGCGGCCCCGCAGGGCTCGCTGGCCGAAGGGCTGCGCTTCCCCGCCTTGCAGGGGCACCTGCACTGGCCGCTGCTGGCGTCCGATCCGCGCAACCGGCCGGAGCCGCTCTGGCCCGGCGGGCGCTACGGCGGCGCGCTCTATAACGACCGGATCGCCGCCGGCCTCGCGGCGGAGGCGCCGGGGCTGAAGGATGGCGACCTGTACCGCCGCTACCTCGCCGCCTCCTGCGAGGCGCTGGACATCGCCGGCGACTGGGCGGCCTCCGGCTTCGCTGCCTGGGAACAGGCCGAGGCGGGCTGCGAGATCCGCGTCGCGGCGGAGATGCGGGCGATGATGCGCCGTGCGCCGCTGTTCAACACGCCGCACGATCCGACCGGGGCGCCCTTCCACCTCGTGACCGAGGCGCTGCTGCGCCGGACCTCGCTGCTGGGGGCATCGGTGCGCGAGGCGGCGCTGGAGGAATACCGGCAGGCAAGCCGCGGCTGGCTCGGCCTGTCCTGCACGCGGCAGACGCCGCTGCATCCCGAGGTGGCGCGGCGCCTGGGCCTCGACTGGTGCGACGGCGACACGCGCTTCGCCTGGTTCGGCAACCGCTGGACCTTCCGGGAATACATGCTCCGCTACATCCGGTGGCAGCCATGGGCGCGCTGAGGCGGGCGAAGGGGAGGGCAGGATGAGCGAGGCCCGCATGCGCCTGGTGATCGGCGCGAACTGCCAGGGGCAGGAGATGGCGGAGGTGCTGGGACGCATCCCCAGCCTCGAAGGCTGCGACGTGATCCATGTCGGCTACCACGTCTTCGACCGGCCGGAATGCGGGTGGGACAGCTATCCCGATTTCCGCGATGCGCCGGCGGTGCTGTGGGAGCAGGTCTTCGACAACGCCTTCGTCGAGGAGCGCGCGGCGCTGCGCGCGCGCATGCCGGAAGGCACGCCGGTGCTGCGCTTCCCGCCGCAGAACATCACCGCGCTCTGGCCTTTCGAGGCGCTGGACCCGCGCAAGGGCGGGCCGGAGGATGGCGACTATCCGGAGGGCGAGCGCTACCGCCTGGGCGACCGCATCGCCATGATGCTGGCAGTGGATGGCGAGGCGGTGGCGCTGCCGGACGATGCGCTCTTCGACCTGTACCTGGAGCGCTGCGCCGCGGAGCTGCCGCGCCTCGACCGGCGGCTTGGCTTCGACCTGGCGCGCGCGGAGGCACGGGACAAGGACAGCGACATCGCCCTGGCGCCCTTCGTCGCCGGCCGCTTCCGCGAGGAGCGCCTGTTCCACGACTACATGCACATCGCCGGCCCGCTGCTGCGCGAGATCCTGCGGCAGATGCTGGAGGTCTCGGCCGGGCTGCTGGAGATCGACGCCGCGCGGGCCCATGGCGAGGTCCGCGCGCTGACGGAGGCCTATCACGGCCAGCATTTCGCGCAGATCCCGGTCAACCCGCTGGTGGCGCGGCACTTCGGCCTGCGCTGGCACGATCCGGCGGAACGGGTGCTGGTGAATGCCAGCGCGCTGAGCTTCCGCGACTACATCGTCGACTACATCCGCTGGCGGCCGTATTTCACATGAGGGGCGTGCAGCCGGCCATGTCACCCGACCCGCAGGCGGTGGCGGATTCCCCACGGGCCCTCTACTTCGCCGGCTTCCTCCTGGCGCTGGACGAAAGCCCCGGGGAAACGGCGCTGCTGCTCCACCGCGCTTCCGGGACGGAGGCGCTGGGCTTCGCCGAGCTGGGCCGGCGCATCGCCGCGCGGATGGTGGCGCTGCGCCGCGCCGGGCTACGGCCGGGGCAGGTGGTGCTGATCTTCTCCGACACGCGTGCGGACCTCTATGTCAGCTTCTTCGCGGCGCAGTTCCTGGGGGCCGTGCCCTCGGTGATGCCGCCGCCCACCGCGAAGCAGGATGCCGCCCATTGGCGCGAGGCGCACCGCATACTGGTGGCGCGCATCCGGCCCGGGCTGGTCTGCGGCCTCGGTGCCGCGATCGATGCGCTGGGCGAGACCGGCGTGCCGGCGCTGGATTTCGGCGCGCTCTCGGCGCTGGACGACCACACCGCGCGGCGGCCCGTGCCGCAGCCGGTGGCGGGGGACCTGGCGCTGCTGCAGCATTCCTCCGGCACGACCGGGCTGAAGAAGGGCGTGATGCTCGGCTATGACGCGCTGGTGCGGCAGGCCGAGGCCTATGGCGCGGCGCTGGACCTGCAGCCGGGCGACAAGGTGGCGAGCTGGCTGCCGCTCTATCACGACATGGGGCTGATCGCCTGCACCGTGCTGCCCTTCGTCGCGGCCATGCCGGTGCTGGCGCTTGATCCCTTCGAATGGCTGGCCGATCCTCTCTCGGTCCTGCGCCTCGCGGAAGCGGAGTGCGCCACGCTGCTCTGGCTGCCAAACTTCGCCTTCGATCACCTGGCGGGCGCGGCGCGGCGGCTGCGCGGCGCGGCGCTGGACCTGTCCGGCCTGCGCGCGGTGGTCAACTGCTCGGAAGTCTGCCGCGCCGCCTCGATGGACCGTTTCCTCGACGCCTTCGCCCCGCATGGCCTGTCGCCGAAGGCGCTGCACACCTGCTACGCCCTGGCCGAGAACGTCTTCGCCGTGACGCAGAGCCCGCTGCGCCCGCGACGGGAGGATGGGGCATCGCGCCCCGCGGGTCCGGCGCGCCTGCTGCTGGACCGTGCGGCGCTCGATGCCGGGCATGTCGTGCCCGTCCTGCCCGGCATGCCGGGCGCGGTGGAACTGGTGTCGAGCGGCAGGCCGATCGAGGGCTGCGCGCTGCGCTTCCTGCCGGTGGGGGATGCCGGCAACGATCTGGGCGAGATCCTGATCGTTTCCGACTGCCTCTTCGACGGCTATTACGGCGAGCCGGCGCTGAGCGAGGAGCGCTTCGCCGATGGCTGGCTGCGCACGCGCGATCTCGGCTTCCTCCATGACGGCGAGCTCTATGTGCTGGGCCGCCTCGACGACGTGCTGATCTATCGCGGCCGCAACCTGGTGGCGCCGGACCTGGAGGCGGCGCTGGCCGCCGTGCCGGCGATCAAGCCGGGGCGCGCGGTGGTCTTCTCCATCCCCGACGAGCGCATCGGCAGCGACCAGATCGTGGTGCTCTACGAGGCGGCGGACGGCGTGCCGGAGGACGAGGTGGCCACCGGTCGCGCGGTGCGCGCCGTGCTGGGCGAGCGCTTCGCCGTCAACCCGGTGCATGTCGGACGCCTGCCCCCCGGCGCCTTGCGCAAGACCACCAGCGGCAAGATCAGCCGCGCGCTCAACCGTGCGGCCTTCCTGCAGGCCGGCGGCGAGGGCGCGCCATGAGAGGAACGCGATGATGGCTGGAACCGCGGAGGCCGATCTCGCCGCGCGCTTCGAGGCGGTGCTGCGCCGGGCCTTCCCGGGCTTCCGCGGCGCCTTCCACGCGGGGCTGGCCGCCGCCGACGTGGCCGGCTGGGATTCGGTCGCGCATGTGAACCTGCTGATGGACCTGGAGGACGCCTTCGGCGTCGAGATCCCGCCCGGGGCGGCGGCGCAGGTGCCGGATGTGGGCGGGCTGATGGCGCTGGTGCGGGAACGCCTGCCGGGCTGACGGCGCCTCGGATCACGGGCGCCGGGTGGCCGCGGGCGCGGTCAGGCCGGCGCCGCAGGATCGCCCCGGGGTGGAGGAACTCCATCCCGGGGCGGCAGGCCGCGCTCCCCTCCCCGGGCGCGCGGCCCGGCCGGATGTGGACGGGCCCACATCCGGTCCGTATGGGGCGCCGGGCAACATCTCCCTGCCCGGCGCCCTTGCGGAAGCCCGGGGCATTCCCGGTTCCCATCCGTTCACCGCGAATGCCCCGGTCCGGAGCGCGGATGCACGCTCCCGGACGAGGCCGTTCCGTGGCGGTCAGCCCTGGCGGCGGGCGAGCCGCAGCGCCGCGAAGGCGAGGCCGGTCTTCACCAGCGTGCCGGGGATGAACAGCACGAAGCCGGCCATCAGCGCCTTCTCCCAGCCGGCGAAGCCGGCCAGCCAGGCGACGCCCGGCACGAAGAGCGCGAGATGCGCCACGGTCAGCACCAGGGCGCCGCGCAGCCAGGAGCCGGAAGCCTGCCCGGCGATCCAGGCGGCGGGCAGGAAGCCCAGCAGGTAGCCGGCAGTCGGCCCGGCGAAGGTGGTGAGGCCGGTGGCGCCGCCGGCGAAGACCGGCAGGCCCATCGCGCCCTCGGCAAGGTAGAGCGCCACGCTGGCGGCGCCGAGGCGGGAGCCGCCGAGGGCGCCGAGCAGCAGCACCGCGAGCGACTGCAGCGTCGCCGGCACCGGCCACATCGGCACGGTGACCTGCGCCGAGGCGGCCAGGATGCCAGAGCCGATCAGGGCGAGGCCCAGGAAGCGGGCGAAGGAGAGAAGGCCGCCGCGCGACCGGGCCTGGGTCAGAAGAGCGTTCATGATTTCGTCCGGCGTTTCGGGAGCCCGGTCCCGGCGGCGCCGCGCGGGCGCCCCCGGGCCGGGACCGCCCTGGATGCCACGGCCGGGGCCTCGCCCGCAAGCGGAGCCGCGATCGGGGCCGAAGCCGGGGCGGTAATGGCGGCGGCCAGGCTTTCCAGGGCCAGCAGCCGCCCCATGGCACTGGGCAAGGCACGCCGCGCCTCCTCCTCCGCCAGCCAGAAGAATCCCTCCGGCGCCGGGGGCGAGGCGGCCAGCCGCGCCGAGAGCAGGCGCATCTCCAGCTCCAGATGGGTGAAGCCGTGCCGGGCCACGCCGGGCAGCAGGCGCCATTCGGCGGCGAGCGGCGGTGCGTGGGGCAGGGCCTCGGCCTCGCTCCAGGCCTCCCCCTCGCGCCAGGGCGTGCCGGGGATCTCGGGCATGCCGCCCAGCAGCCCCTGCGGCGGGCGGTGCCGCAGCAGCAGGCGCCCGCCGCCGTCGCGCAGCAGGAAATGCATGCCCTGGCGCAGCCCCCGCACCGGTTTCGGCGCCTTGACCGGCAGGCTGTCCTGCACCCCGGCGGCCTGGGCGGCGCAATGCCCGCGCCAGGGGCAGAGGGCGCAGGCCGGGCGGCGCGGGGTGCAGATCGTGGCGCCCAGGTCGAACAGCGCCTGGGCGAAGTCCCCCGGTCGTGCGCGGGCGGCGGGCTGCTCCATGAAGGCGCGGGCCAGGCTGGCGAGGCGGGACCGGGCCGCGGGCAGCGGGTCGCGGATGTCGAAGAGCCGGGCCGCCACACGCTCCACGTTGCCGTCCACCGGCACGGTGGGGCGGTCGAAGGCGATGGCGGCCACGGCGGCCGAGGTATAGGCGCCGATGCCGGGCAGGGCACGCAGGCCGGACTCGGTGTCCGGAAAGCCGCCGCGCGCCGCCACCGCCCGGGCCGCCGCGTGCAGGTTGCGCGCCCGCGCATAATAGCCGAGGCCCGCCCATTCCGCCGCCACCGCCTCCCAGGGCGCGGCGGCCAGGGCCTCGACATCGGGGAAGCGGGCGAGGAAACGGGCATAGCGCGGGCCGACCGCGGCCACGGTGGTCTGCTGCAGCATCACCTCCGAGAGCCAGATGCGGTATGGATCACGCTCGCCACGCCAGGGCAGGCTGCGCCGGTGGCGGTCGTACCAGTCGAGAAGTTCAGGGGCAGGGGGATGCATCGGGTGGCAAAGGAGGGTGGGACGCGCCGACGATCAAGCCCCGAGGGGGCTAAGCCGGCGGCCCGGCGGGGCGTGAAGGATGGTCAGCCCAAGGCTGTGCAGGCGGCGGGGCAGGGAGTGGCCCAGATGGGAGTGGCCCAGATGGGAGCGGCTCCGAGGGCGCGTCCGCCGGCGGGACAGAAGGCGGAGCCAGGCAACACGCCGGCGGGCACCGCCATCCCCGGGGGAGCGCCCCCCCAGGCCGCTGCCGGGCCAGCGGCCCGCCCCTTCGCGCCGCGCCGGCCGGAAGCCGGGCTGCGTCCCCTGGGCAACGTCCTGCCGCCCATCACCCGCCCGGTCTTCCGCCGCCGCAGCCCCGCCGGGGCCAGCCTGATCTCGGACTGGCCCGCCATCGTCGGCCCGCAGCTCGCCGCCGTGACGCAGCCGCTGCGCCTCGCCCGCGGCACGCTGACCATCGCCTGTTCCGGCCCCATGGCCATGGAGCTGCAGCATCTCGGCCCGCAGCTGATGGGCCGCATCAATGCCGCCCTGGGCAGCATCGCCGTGGAGGCGCTGCGCTTCGTGCAGCAGGCCCCGGCGGGGCGGGCGGCGCGGCCCGCCACCCCGCGCGATCCGGCCGCCCTGCCGGGGGAGCTGGCCGAGCGCCTGGCAGGGGTGCAGGATCCGGATCTCCGGGCGGCGCTGGAAAGAATGGCCCAGGGCGTCTATCGGAAGCGCTGACGGCAAGCGGAGCGATCCATCATGACGATTTCCCGACGCGGCATGCTCGCGGCCACGGCCATCGGTATCCCCCTGGGGACGCCGGCCCTGCTGGCGCTCCGCCCGGCCCATGCCCAGACGCCGGCCCCCGCTGGTGCCCCCGCCAACACCGCCCCGGCGACGCCGGACCTGCGCATGGCCGAGCGCGGCGCGGGCAAGGCGGATGCCCCGGTGACGGTGATCGAGTATTTCTCCCTCACCTGCCCGCATTGCGCCCGCTTCCACAACGAGGTCTGGCCGAAGGTGAAGGCCGACCTGGTCGAACCTGGCAAGGCCCGCATGGTGTGGCGCGACTTCCCGCTGGACCAGCTGGCGCTCGCCGCCGCCTGTGCCGCCCGCGCCCTGCCGGTGGACCGCTACGAGGGCTTCGTCAGCGCCCTCTTCGCCAACCAGGACCGCTGGGCCTTCGCGCGCGGCATCGACAACCTGGGCGAAGTGGCCAAGATCGCCGCGCTGGCCGGCATGTCGCGCGCCGATTTCGACGCCGCCGTGAACGACCGCAACCTGCAGCGCGCCATCATGGAGATGCGGCAGCAGGGCGAGAAGGAGTTCAACGTGAACAGCACGCCGACCTTCGTCTTCAACGGCAAGTCCGTGCCGGGCGAGATTCCCTTCGAGCGCTTCGCCGAGCTGGTGAAGCAGGCCACGCCCGGCTGACGGACCACAGGTCCCAGAGATCAAGGATCGTTTCCTGGATGGACTCCATTTCGCCGCGCGCCCTGCCCGGCGATGAAGGGGGCGACGGGGAGGAGGGCGGCACCACCCGCGCCTCTTCCCGGGACAGCGAGGCGACGGAGCGTGCCCTGCGTTCCGCCACGCTCACCCGCCTGCGCATCGCCGGCTTCAAATCCTTCGCCGAGGCGCAGACGGTCGAGGTCCTGCCCGGCCTGACCGGCATCGTCGGCCCGAACGGCTGCGGCAAGTCCAATGTCGTGGAGGCGCTGCGCTGGGCCATGGGCGAATCCAACGCCCGCGCCATGCGCGGCGCCGGGATGGACGACGTGGTCTTCGCCGGCACCAGCACCCGCGCCGCCCGCTCCCATGCCGAGGTCGCGCTCTGGCTGGAGGATGCCGCCGGCCTCGCCCCGCCGCCGAATGCCGAGGTGACGGAGCTGGAGATCATCCGCCGCATCGAGCGCGGCGAGGGCACCGGCTACCGCATCAACGGGCGCGAGGTGCGCGGGCGCGACGTGGCGACGATGTTCGCCGATCTCGGCACCGGCTCGCGCGCCTCCGGCATGGTCAGCCAGGGCAAGGTCGCGGCGCTGATCGGCGCCAGGCCCGAGGACCGCCGCCAGGTGCTGGAGGAGGCCGCCGGCATCGCCGGGCTGCGCGCCCGGCGCCACGAGGCGGAGCTGAAGCTGCGCCAGGCGGAGGGCAACCTGTCCCGCGCCGAGGACCTGCGCGCCCAGCTGGAGCGCCAGCGCGAGGGGCTGCGCAGGCAGGCGAAACAGGCCGCGCGCTACCGCAACCTGTCCGGCCTGACGCGCGAGGCCGAGGCCGAGTGGCTGGCCATCCTGGCCGGGCGCGGCGAGGCTGAGCTGCATCTGGCGCGTGGCCAGCGTGCCCAGGCCCAGGCCTCCTTGCAGGCGGCCGAGGCGGAAGCGGCGCGTGCCGCCGTGGCTGCCCATACCGCCACCAACGCCCTGCCGGCGCCGCGCGAGGCCGAGGCCCTGGCCCGCACGCTGTTGGAACGCCGCCGGGTGGAGGCCGAGGGGCTTTCCGCCGAGGAATCCCGCGCCCGCGCCGCGCTGGAAGCCGCCGGGGCGCGGCTGCGGCAGGTGCAGGAGGATCTGGAACGCGCCGCCATGGCCGCCCGCGCCGCCGACGAGGCGCTGGCCCGGCTGGGCGGCGAGGAGGCCGGGCTCGCGGCCGAGGCCGGGGCGATGCCCGCCCGGCTGGCAGCGGCCGAGGCGGAGGCCGGAGCGGCCCGCGCCGCGCTGGACGAGGCCGGCCGCGCCGCCGAGCGCGCCGCCGAGGAAGCCGCCGCCGCCGCCGCGGACGAGGCGCATCGCCGCGCCGCCCGCGAGGCCGCCGAGGCGCGCGCCAACCGGGCCGCCGGGGCGCTGGCGCGGCTGGAATCCGAACGCGGCGAGGCCGAGGCCGTGATCCCGCCGCCCGAGGCGCTGCCGGCTGCCGAGACGAGGCTCGCCGAGGCCGAGGCCGCGCGTGCCGCCGCCGATGCCGCATTGGAGCAGGCCGAAGCCGCCCGCGTCGCGGCGCAGGAGGCCCATGCCGCTGCCCGGCTTCGCGCCGATTCTGCCGCCGCCGCCCTGCAGCGCGCGACGGGCGACCGCGACGCCGCCCTGGCGCGGCTGAACCGGGCGCGCCGGGATTCGGAGCAGCTCGCCGCCGAGCAGGCGCGGATCGCCGCCGCCCGCCTGCCCGAAGGGGTGCTGGAAGCCGCGCGGGAGGAACTCGCCGGGGCCGAGGCCGCCCATGCCGCCACCACCGAGGCGGCGCGCGAGGCCGAGACCGCCCGCGAGGCCGCCCGCGCTGCCCTGGCCCGTGCCCGGGAGGCCGCCAGCGAGGCGGAGGCCGGGCAGGCGCTGCTCGCCGCGGAGGCGCAGGGGCTGGAGGCGCTGCTGCGCTCCGAGGCCGGCAAGGGCGACACGCCGCTGCTGGACGCGACCGCCGTGCCGCCCGGCCTGGAAGTGGCGCTGGGCGCCGCGCTGGGCGAGGCGCTGGAAGCCGCCGCCGGCTCCGGGGCGCCGCGCCATTGGCGCGAGCTGCCGCCGCTTTCGGGCTCCATGTCTCTGCCGGTCGGGGTGCGTGGCTTCGACGGTCTGATGGAGGCACCGGCCTCGCTGCGCCGCGCGCTGTCCCAGGTCGGGCTGCTGCCGGACGGGGCGGATGGGGCGGCGCTGCAACCCGCGCTGGCTCCCGGGCAGATCCTGGTCTCCGCCGAGGGCGGGCTCTGGCGTTGGGATGGCTACACGGTCCGCGCCGGGGCGCCGAGCGCCGCCGCGGTCCGCCTCCAGCGCCGCAACCGCCTGCGGGCGCTGAAATCCGACTTCGCCACCGCCCAGGACCGGGCCGCCGGTGCGCGGGAGGCCCGTTTGGTGGCCGAGGCGGCCGAGCGCGAGGCGATCGCCCGCGAGAACGGCAGCCGCGAGGCGCGCCGCGCCGCCGAATCCCGGCTGGCCAGGGCGCGCGCCGGGGAATCCCGTCTTTCCGCCGAGGCCGCCGCCGTGGCCGGGCGCGAGGCCGCGCTGGCGCCGCGGCTGGAACAGGCCGCCGCCGAGCTGGACGCCGCCCAGGCCGCGCTGTCGGTGGCCGAAGCGGCGCTCGCCGCCTTGCCGGATGCCGGCGAGGCTGCCCGCACCCGCGACGCCGCCCGTGCCGCCGAGACCAGGGCCGGGGCCGCCGAGGCCGGTGCCCGCGCCGCCCGGCGCGAGGCCGGGCTGAGCCTGGATGCCGCCCGCACCGCCCGCGACCGGCTGGCCGCCGATGCGGCGCGGGCGGAAAGCCGCCTCGCCGCGCTGCTGCCGGAGATCGAGCGCGCCCTGGCCGAGCAGGCGGAGGCTCAGGCGGCGCTGGAGATCGCGGGACGCGCCGGCGAGGTGCCGGTGGAGACCGCCCGCGCCGCATTGGAGGCCGCCCGCGCCACCTTGGCCGAGGCGCGCGGCACGGAGGCCCGTCTGCGCGAGGCGGCGGCCGCGCTGCACGCCGAGGCCGCGCGGATCGGCGCCCGGCGCGAGGCCCTGGGCGCCGAGCGCGCCGGCTGGTCGGATCGCGCCGCCGAGGCGGGCCATCGCCTCGCCGAGCTGGAGCGTCGCGCCGAGGAGGCCCGCCGCCTCTGCCGCGAGGCCGCCGAGGCGCCGGAAGCCGCCGGTTCCCGCCGCGAGGCCTCCGCCCGCATCCTGGCCGAGGCCGAAGCCGCCCATGCCGGGGCCGCCCGCAAGCTGGCCGAGGCGGAGCAGGCGGTGCGTGACACGGCCGAGGCCCGGCACCGCACCGAAGCCTTCCATGCCGCCGCCCGCGAGGCCCGTCTCGCCGCCGATGCCGCCGTGCAGCGGGCCGAGGACGCCGCCCGCGCCCTGATGGCCCGAATCGCGGAGCGGCTGGGCCCCGAGGCGGCGCTGCCCGAGGCACCCGAGGACCTGTCCGAAGCCGCCGAGGAGCGCGCCCGCCGCAAGGCCGAGCGCCTGGCGCGGGAGCGCGAGGAGATGGGTCCGGTCAACCTGCGCGCCGAGGGCGAGGTGGCGGAGATCGAGGCACGCCTCGCCGGGCTGGATGCCGAGCGCGACAGCATCGCCACCGCGATCCACAAGCTGCGCGGCTCGGTCGGCCACCTGAACCGCGAGGCGCGGGAGCGGCTGCGCGCCGTCTTCGACAAGGTGAACGCGGAGTTCCAGGCGCTCTTCACCCGGCTCTTCGGCGGCGGGCGGGCGCATCTGGCCCTGGTCGGGTCGGAGGATATCCTGGAGGCCGGCCTGGAACTCTTCGCCGAGCCGCCGGGCAAGAGGCTGGCCGCCCTCTCGCTGCTCTCGGGCGGTGAGCAGGCGCTGACCGCGCTGTCCCTGATCTTCGCCGTGTTCAGGTGCCAGCCCGCCCCGGTCTGCGTGCTGGACGAGGTGGACGCCCCCCTGGACGACGCCAATGTCGAGCGCCTCTGCGGGTTGCTGGACGCGATGGCGGAAGGGGGCACCCGCTTCCTGGTGGTCACGCACCACCCGCTGACCATGGCCCGCATGCACCGGCTCTACGGCGTCACCATGCAGGAGCGCGGCGTGTCCCGCCTGCTCAGCGTGGACCTGTCGCGAGCGGTGGAGATGGTGGCCCAGGCGACGGCCTGAACGGTCGTTGCGCTTCAGGCGCCTGGGGAGGGCGGCGCCTTCCCGCCCGGGCCACAGGCACCCCTGGGGAACATGAACGCCTTGTGCGTTGACCCGACTCCCCGCGCGGGCGTCCTGTTCCCGCGATGTTCCGCTTCTTCGAAAGCCTGGTGAACCCGGCCGCGAATCCGGGGGAGAAGGCCGCGCGCTTCCTGGGCGTGCCGGTGCCGGAGGGGGCGCTGCCGCCCTCGCTGCTGGGATTCTACTGGCACTATGCCAGGCAGGCGAAGCTCGTCTTCCTGCTGCTTTTCGTGATGGGGATGTGGGTGGCGCTGCTGGACGCGCTGATCCCGATCTTCATCGGCCGGGTGATCTCGCTGCTGCAGGCCCATCCGCCGGAGCGGCTCTTCGCCGAGGCCTGGGGGCCGCTGCTCGGCATGGCGCTGGTGATGGTGCTGGTGCGGCCGGCCTCCATCCTGATGCAGAACCTCGTGGTGCAGCAGGCGGTGGTGCCGGGCTTCACCGGGATGATCCGCTGGCAGGCGCACTGGCATGTGGTGCGGCAGGGCTGGGCCTTCTTCCAGGAGGATTTCTCGGGCCGAATCGCCACGCGGGTGATGCAGGCGGGGCCGGCGCTGCGCGAGAGCATCGTCTCCGGCGTCAATGCCGTCTGGTACATCCTGGTCTATGCCAGCGGGGCGGTGCTCTGGCTGGTCTCGGCGGACTGGCGGCTGGCGCTGCCGGTTCTGCTGTGGTTCTGCCTCTACGTGGTGCAGCTCCGCCTCGTGGTGCCGCGGCTGCGGGAACGGGCGCGGCGGGCCTCGGAGGCGCGCTCGCTGCTCACCGGGCGGGTGGTGGACAGCTACACCAACATCCTGACCGTGAAGCTCTTCGCCCGGGCGCGGGACGAGGACGACTTCGTGGGCGAGGGGCTGAACCAGCTCACCGACCGCTTCCAGCGCCAGACCCGCATCGTCACGCTGAACGGGCTGTTGCTGTCCTCGCTGAACGCGCTGCTGATGACGGGAATGGCGGCGCTGTCGATCTGGCTCTGGACGCGGGGCGAGATCGGGCTCGGCGTCGTGGCCACGGCGCTGCCCATGGCCTGGCAGATCGTGAACATCTCCGGCTGGGTCGCCTTCAACGTCTCCTCGATCTTCGAGAATATCGGCGTGGTGCAGGAGGGCATGGCCTCCATCGCCGTGCCGCCTACCGCGCCCGATCCGCCGGAGGCGAAGGAGCTCGTCGTCACGCGCGGCGAGGTGCGGTTCGATAAGGTCCGCTTCGGCTATGGGCGGGAAGGGCAGGCGGTGCTGGACGGCTTCGACCTGACCATCGCGCCGGGCGAGCGGATCGGGCTGATCGGCCATTCCGGCGCCGGCAAGACCACGGCCATCAACCTGCTGCTGCGGTTCTTCGAGCCCGATTCGGGGCGCATCCTGATCGATGGACAGGACATTACCGCGGTGACAGCCGAGTCGCTGCGCTCAGCCATCGGCGTGGTGACACAGGACACCGCGCTGCTGCACCGCTCGGTCGGCGACAACATCCGCTATGGCCGCCCCGATGCGGATGACGCGGCGGTCACGGCGGCGGCACGGCAGGCCCAGGCGGATGGCTTCATCGCGCGGCTGGAGGACTGGCGCGGCCGCACCGGCTACGACGCCCATGTCGGCGAGCGCGGCGTGAAGCTGTCCGGCGGGCAGCGGCAGCGCATCGCCATCGCGCGCGTGCTGCTGAAGGATGCGCCGATCCTGGTGCTGGACGAGGCGACGAGCGCGCTCGATTCGGAGGTGGAGGCGGCGATCCAGGAACAGCTGGAGCGGTTGATGCAGGGCAAGACTGTGATCGCCATCGCGCATCGGTTGTCCACCATCGCGCGGCTCGATCGTCTGGTCGTGCTGGAACACGGGCGCATCGCGGAGATGGGCACGCATGCGCAATTATTGGGCCGCGGCGGAGCCTATGCGCGCTTGTGGGAGCGGCAGTCCGGCGGTTTCGTCTCAGCTTGACACCGTGTGAACGGTTCCTTACGAGCCCATTGCCTTCCGGGGGTTAGGCCCGCAGGGAGCGAGGGTGGTAAAGCACGGCGACTTCGACGACCGCTTGCGGAAAGCCCGGGCCCAGCAGGGCCTGGATCCCGACCCTGAAAAGGGAAAGGGAGGGCTGCCGGCAGGCGTGTGGGGTCTGGGGCTGCGGATCGGTGCCGAGCTGGTCTCGGCCCTGATTGTCGGCACCGTGATCGGCATGGCGCTGGACCGGTGGTTCGGCACGTCCCCCTGGCTTCTGCTGGTCTTCTTCCTTGTGGGCGGCGCCGCCGGGGTGCTGAATCTTTACCGCGTTCTTTCCCCGGGGCGTGGGCGCGACCGCTGAATGAGGGCAGGGCCTTGGCGACTGAAGGCAAGACGATCGACGCGCTGAGCCAGTTCGAGCTCATCCCCGTGCTGGGGCCTGTCGGCCGCGCTGTCGGGTTCACCCAGTCCACCGCCCATATGCTGCTCGCGGTCGGCCTGATCTCCGCCCTGATGCTGTTCGGGATGCGCCGCCGCGCGGTCGTGCCGGGGCGGCTGCAGGCGCTGGCGGAGATCTTCTACGAATTCGTGGAAGGGCTCGTGATCGGGCAGGTCGGACAGGAGGGGCGCCGCTACTTCCCCTTCGTCTTCGCACTGTTCATGTTCATCCTGTTCGGGAACATGCTGGGCCTGTTCCCCTATGCCTTCACCTATACCAGCCACATCGCGGTGACCTTCGGCCTCGCGGTCCTGGTGTTCCTGACCACGACGATCATCGCCCTGGTCCTGCATGGCCGGAAGTTCTTCGGCTACTTCTTCCCCGAGGGCGCGCCGCTCTGGCTGGCGCCGATCATCATCCCGGTCGAGATCGTCTCCTACCTGTCCCGCCCGATCAGCCTCTCCATCCGTCTCTTCGCGAACATGGTCGCGGGGCACGTGATGCTGAAGGTCTTCGCCACCTTCGTCGTGCTGATCGGCTCCTTTGGTGCGCTGGGCTTCCTCGGTGCGCTGCTGCCGATGGCGGTCAACGTCGCGCTGATCGGCTTCGAGGTGCTGGTCGCCTTCCTGCAGGCCTATGTCTTCGCGATCCTGACCAGCATCTATCTCCACGACGCGGTGCACCTGCACTAAAGACAGCGCGTCCCCTTCCCCTTGAGACAAGGAAAGAGAACTTCTCGATGAACGATCCTGTCGCCTACCTCGGCGCCTTCAAGGCCCTCGGCGCCGGCCTCGCGGTCATCGCCCTCTTCGGCGTCGGCCTCGGCATCGGCAACATCTTCTCCTCGCTGATCAGCAGCGTGGCCCGCAACCCCGGCGCCCGCGACACCGTCTTCCCGATCGGCATCCTGGGCTTCGCCTTGACGGAAGCCGTGGCGCTCTTCGCCCTGCTGATCGCCTTCCTGATCCTCTTCACCTGACACCCCCTGGTGCCGCGGGGCCCGTCCCCGCGGCACCGGTTCCTTCAGGAGCCGTGATGATCCGCCGCAAGACGACCGCGCTGGCCGCGGCGCTGGTTCTCCTGCCGGTGCTCGCCGTCGCACAGGTTCCCTCCGCGCCCGCCGCGCCCCATTCCACCCCCTCCGGCACCGTGGCTCTGCCCAGCCAGCTCCCGCAGACGACGGGGGCCCCGCTTTCCGATTCCGACCGCGCGCACGCCATCGGCTCTGCCCAGGACCGCGCCGACTACCACGATGCCAAGGCCCAGGCCGAAGGCAAGGGCGGCATGCCGCAGCTCGACTTCGGCAACCCGCTGACCACGGCCCAGGTCGTCTGGCTCTTCGTCATCTTCGGCCTCTTCGTGCTGGTCTGCTACCAGTGGCTGCTGCCGCCGGTGGGCGAGGTCCTGGCCAGCCGGCGCCAGCGCATCGGTGCCGACCTGGAGGCCGCGCGCGCGGCCAAGGCCGAGGCCGACGAGGCCAATGCCGCGCATCTGGCCGCGACGAAGCAGGCCCGCGCCCAGGCGCAGGACAGCATCAGCGCCGCCATGGCCGCCGCCAATGCCGAGGCCGCCTCACGGGCCGAGGCGCTGAATGCCCGGCTACAGGAGCAGATCGCCTCGGCCGAGGCGCGCATCAACCAGGCCCGCGACGCCGCCATGGGCGCGCTGCGCGAGGTCGCGACCGATGCCGCCACGGCGCTGGTCGAGACCCTTTCCGGCATCAAGGACCAGGCGGCCGTGGCACAGGCCGTCGACCGTCAGATCGCGGCGCGAGGACAGGCCTGATGGCACACCATTACGAGCATTTCTGGCTCGACCCGAAGTTCTGGGTCGGCATCGCCTTCGTTCTCTTCGTCGTGCTGACCGGGCGGATGCTTTGGCAGCGCCTCGCCGGCATGCTCGACGCCCGTGCCAGGGCCGTGCGGAACGAGCTGGATGAGGCCGGACGCCTGCGCGCCGAGGCGGAGGCGCTGCGCCAGCAGGCCGAGGCCGAGCGCACCGCCGCCGCCGCCGAGGCCGGGCAGATGATCGCCCGCGCCAAGGCCGAGGCCGAGCGCCTCGCCAAGGCCGCCATGGCCGAGGCCGAGGCCAGTGCCAAGCGCAGCGAGCGCATGGCCCTGGACCGCATCGCCGCCGCCGAGGCGAGCGCCGTGGCCGAGGTGCGCCGCACCGCCGCCGAGGTCGCCACCCAGGCCGCGCGCGATGTCATCGCGGAGAAGTTCGACGCCCGGGCCGATGCCGCGCTGGTGGACCGTTCCGTGGCCGAGCTGCCCAAGGCGCTGCGGGCGGCCTGAAAAGCCGGATCCCCACGGGAATATGGAAAGGGCCCGCCGGAGCGATCCGGCGGGCCCTTTCCGTTCGGGAGTGGGTCAGAACAGGCTGAGCTGCTGCGGTGCGGCCTCCGAGGGCGGCACGGTGAAGCGCGAGCAGTCCAGGGGATCGTCGCCGCACCCCCCGGCGCCGCGAAAGGTCTGGCCGTAGCCGAAGCGCTTCAGGGCCAGGTGGAAGCGCTGGCGCAGCGTGTCGGCATAGGGCCCGGTGCCGACCTGCCGGATGCCGAAGCGGGAATCGTAGCTCTGCCCGCCGCGCGTCTCGCGGATCAGCGCCAGGATGCGGGCGGCACGATCCGGATAGTGATTCCGCAGCCAGGTCTCGAACATTTCCGCGACTTCCAGCGGCAGGCGGAGCAGCACGTAGCCCGCCCGGCTCGCCCCGGCCTCGCGGCAGGCGCCCAGGATGCGCTCCAGTTCGGCATCGTTCAGCCCGGGGATCATCGGCGCTGCCAGGACGGCGGTGGGGATGCCGGCCTCGGTCAGCGCACGCAGCGCGGCGAGGCGGCGTATGGGGGCCGCGGCGCGGGGCTCCATCAGCCGGGCCAGCCTGTGGTCCAGCGTGGTGACGGACAGGCAGACATGGACGAGGTTGCGGGACGCCATCCGTTGCAGGATGTCGATATCCCGCAGCACGCCGGCGGATTTCGTGACGATGGAGACCGGGTGGTTGAAGCGGTCCAGCACCTCCAGCACCGCCCGGGTCAGCTGCAGCCGCCGCTCCACGGGCTGGTAGGGATCGGTGTTGGAGCCGAGCGCGATGGGCTTCGGCACATAGCCGGGCCGGCGCATCTCCTTCTCCAGCAGCGTGGCGATCTCGGGCTTGAAGACCAGCCGCGTCTCGAAATCCAGGCCCGGCGAGAGGCCCAGCCAGGCATGGGTCGGGCGGGCATAGCAGTAGATGCAGCCATGCTCGCAGCCTCGGTAGGGATTGATGCTGCGGTCGAAGCCGAGATCCGGGCTGTCGTTCCAGGCCAGGGCCTTGCGCGTGACATCCCGCGTCAGGGTGGTCGCGAGGGGCGGCAGTTCCGCCAGTGCCTCGGGCAGCGTGTTCCAGCCGTCGTCGAAGGGGTCCCGGACGGAGCTTTCGTAGCGGATGGCAGGGTTCGCGGAGGCACCACGGCCTCTGCGGACACCGGGAAGGGGGGACCCGGTCAGGGCGAGGGGGCGGCCCAGGCTGCCATCGGGCATGACACGAAGCTCCGTCCGGGGCGGCCACGGTGGGGTCCCCGTGGGGGATCACGGGGGAAACGTGGCCGCGTTCTTTCTTCGTTCCTGCCGAATATGGGGTTCAGGGCACCGTCAGGTCAAGAACAATATGGGAACATCGAATCGCCCACCACTCACTTTGGACATTGACTCAGGGTTGATTGTTTTGGAACTGATACACTCTATGGATGTATTTTCCTTTCATGCCTTTGCCCTGCCCGGAGCCGATCCGAGTCGATCATGACCCCTATGCCCCCGTCTTCACTCGTCCCCTCCCTATCTCCCCTTGGGGACCGGGAACCGGCGACATGATCGTGGTCCCTGCTGTCGGCCGTCCGGGTCGCAACGACGAGATCCCGCCCGAATGGCTGCGCGGCGCGGAGGGCGGCCCGTCCCTGCTGGACCGCTTCCTCGCGGGCCTGCCGGACAGTGGCCCCGCTTCCAGCCTGCTGATCATCCATCTCGACCGGCCGGGCGTGGCGGAGTTCCTGCACGGCCGGCTGGCGGCCTATGGCACCGCCGCGGAACTCGTCGCCCTGTCCCGGCCGACACGCGGGGAGGCGGAAACGGTGCGCCTCGGCCTCGGCGCCATCGGCGCCCCTGTCGAGGCGCCGCTGATGGTCCTGGGCGCGGAGGCGCTGGCGGACCTGTCCCATCTGCCGCCGGTCCCCGGGGCGGATGGCTGGCTGGAATGCGGCGAGAACGGCCGCCCCTTTCGCGGCTTCGTCCAGGGGGATGCGGTGGGGCGGCTGGAAGAGCTGTCCGAGCAGCGCGGGCTGTCCCGGCTCTGCGGCACTGGCCTGTACCGCCTCCGTTCCGTGGCGCTGTTCCGGCAGGTGCTGAACCGCCTGGAGCGGCGCGGCGGTCAGGATCTCTCGATGGCGGCTCTGTTCCGGCAGATGCTCGCCGAGGGTCACGACCTTCGCTACGCCACCGCGCCCGCCGGACTGGCTGGCGTGAGGCCCGTGCCGTCCGTCATGCCGCCACCGGCGGTGCCGCGCAGGCTCGGCCTGATGGCAGGGCTGGCCGGGTAGAAGGAACTGCCGGCGGGGCCTCCGTGGCCAGCCCCGGGGGAGAGGCGCCGCCTCTCGCCCCGGAATCCCCTTTCCGCTAGGAGGTTGCACGCCCTGGGCTCCCTGTGCTGGCAGCCGTGGCGGGCGTTGGCCTATGCCCCGATCCCCGGGGGCTGAACGGACAGGTGGGGCTCGGGAAACGAGTGGAACACCCTGTCCGCACCGATATCGCTGGAGGGCTAGGCTCTCCGGCGCGATCCGGCGTCAGAGAGCGTCAACGAGTGGGAGGTCCAGGGTCCAACGTATGCGTTTGACCGGGTTCCTGGCGGATAGGGGGTATCGGGGGTCGAGGCACTGCCTCGACGTCGAAGGCCAGGTAGGACCTCGCCCTCCGGGCGGAAGTGCGACGGCTCAGCGCCTTGCCTTCAGCGCACCGCTCAGCACGGGCCTCAGCCTCAGGTAGCTCAGCCAGAGCAGCAGGGCGCCGCCGGCCGTGGCGGCCAGGAGGAGCGGATCGGGCTCCTGCCCGAGTTCCCGCGCCAGCCAGCCACCGATGGAGCCGGGCATCAGCACCAGCGGCGCCCAGAGGAGGGCGGACAGGATATTGGCGCTCTGGAAGGCGCGGTTGCGCATGCCGGTCACGCCGGCCGCCAGCGGCGTCACCGCCCGCATGGGGCCGAGGAAGCGCCCGGCGAAGACCGCCCACCAGCCCCAGCGCCGGAACACCGTGACCGACCAGGCATAGACCCGCCGGCAGGAAGCCGGCAGGCGCCGCCGCACCGCATAGGGGCCCACCGCCCGCGCCAGCCAGTACCCGGCGGCATCGCCCAGCATGCCGCCCAGGGCGCAGGCGGCCAGCACCGGCCAGGGGTCCGCCAGTCCGCCGCCGATCAGTGCGCCGATGGCGAGAAGCAGCGCCGTGGAGGGCACCACGATGCTGACCACGGGAAAGGATTCCAGAAAGGCGACGAGAAAGGTGGCGGGGCCGACCCAGGCGGCATTGGCGCGCATCCAGCCCTCGAAGGCGGCGGTCCATTCATCCATCATGAACGATTGTTAACATCCTCGGCGGCCCCTGGCCAGCGATCATGCAGGGGCAGGGATCCTCACGAGGCCGCGGCCTGCCCCTGATTCCTGGCCGGGTCCCGGCGTGGGGACCAGGCGACCTCCCAACTGTTCTGCGGCGGCGGCAGGCGGCCGAGGCGCGCGCCCAGCGCCCGGGCGAGGCCCTCGGCGATGGTCATGCCCAGCCCCTTGGGACCCTCCGGCTGCCCCTGTCCCTCGTCGCTGACCAGGAGCACGAGGCCATCCCCCTCGGCCCGCAGGACGATTCGCACCCGGCCCCCAGGCGGGCCATGGCGCAGGGCGTGTGTAGCCAGCTCGTTCACCACCAGGCCGAGCTTGACCGCCACGTCGGCCGGCACGGAGACCGGCGCCAGCTCGGTATCCATGGGAACCGCCGAGCCCTCGCGCTCCGGCAACGCCCGGGCAAGGCGTTCCAGCATGCCGTCGAGCGAGACCTCCGCCGCCCCGGCCTCGTGCATCAGGTCATAGGTGGCGGCGATGGCCATCATCCGTCCCTGTGCAGCGCGCAGCGCCGCCAGGGCGGCCGGGTCGTCGATCTGCCGCTCCTGCATCCGAAGGAAGGAGCCCAGCAGGGTCAGGTGGTTCTTCAGCCTGTGGTGCGATTCCCGCAGCAGCAGGTCGCGCAGGCGCACCGCTTCCTCCTGGGTCGCGCGGGCAGCGCCCAGGCGCTGCACCAGCTCGGCGATCTCCGCCGGGGCCTGGTGCTCGTCGTAGTCGTCGCCGGCGAGGCCGGAGGCGACCGGGAGGGGGCCGCCTTCCTCCAGCCGGCGCGCCGCGGCGGCCACCGGCTGGACGACCAGCGTGCGGGAGGCCCAGGCCACTCCGCCCAGGCCCAGCAGCAGCAGCAGGCCCGACAGCAGCACCGGCCCCGTGCTCTCGCCGTCCGTCCAGCGAAGCTGCGCCAGCACGACCAGCAGGACCAGCAGCGCATAGCCGCCATAGAGCGCGGCGAGACGCTGCCCGCTGGTCCAGCCATGGCCGAGGCGCTGCGATCTCGCCTGCCCGTCCAACCTCAGCTCTCCGTGCTCATGCGGGACCCATGCGGGCATGGGATGACAGCGACGCCGCAGGACGTCGAGGGCTTCGCGATCGTGCCCACCGCAAACCCTCGCGAGCATCGGGCTGGAGGGCATGGAGCGGGCATCGGCCCCGGCCTCAGGCGCCGCCCGGCGTCCAGCCGCAGGCGGCGAAGCCCGCGCCCATGGCCCCAGGCAGCGGCGCTTCGGCCGCGCGCGGCGGCTCCAGCGGCAGGCGCAGGGCGCGGGCAAGCAGGTGCAGACCCCCCGGGGCCGGCTGGCCGTAGAGCGGGTCCCCCAGGATGGGGCCGCAGATCATCCCGCAATGCAGGCGGAGCTGGTGCGTGCGGCCGGTGGCGGGGCGGAGCTCCAGCCAGGTCAGGCCAGGGCCGCGCCCCAGCACACGCCAGGCCGTGCGGGCGGCCTGGCCTTCCGGATGCCGCTCCATGCGCCAGCCGGCCCGGGCGGTGCTGACCTTGCGCAGCGGCGCGTCCACCGTGCCGCTTTCGGCCAGGGGGCTGCCGAGCGCGACGGCCCAGTAGGTCTTCTCCGCCCGTCCGGCGGCAAAGAGCGCGCCGAGCGCCGCCAGCGCCGGCTTGGTACGGCCCAGGGCGAGGCATCCGGCGGTGTCGGCATCCAGCCGATGGGCCGGTTGCGGCAGATGCCGCTTGCCCTGTTGCAGCAGGGGCAGCCAGTCCTCCAGGCTCGGCTTGCCGCGCGGCCCGGCATGGACCGGCAGGCCGGCCGGCTTGTCGAGGATCAGCACCTCGCCATCCTGGTGCAGGATGCGTTGCGCCAGCCAAGACGGCGGGCCGTCGCCGGAGGACCGGGGCCGCGCCGTGTCCCGGTCGCTTCCGGCACGGGCGCGCCCATCCTGTCCCCGGTCCGGCTTCGCCCCGGCGCGCGGTCCGTCCCGCGACGGGGCAGGGCGCGGGTGGGTGACGCCGCTGCCCTGCTGCCGGCGGCTCAGGACCCGGTCCTCCGCTGGCCGGAGCAGGTCGCAGCGCCGCTGGCGCGGCTCTCCCTCAGGCGGCCTTCCCCGGCAGGATGCGCGAACTCTCGGCCCAGTCGAAATACAGCTTGCGCGCCTGGGCGGCGACCGGGCCGGGCTGCATCTGGTTGTCCTCGAAGCGCGTGCAGGGCTGCACCTTGCCGTAGTTGCCGGTGGCGAAGATCTCGTCCGCCTCGGCCAGCATCCGCGGCGTCACGGTGCATTCGCGCACCTCGCGCCCCGCCTCGCGCAGCAGGGAGATGATGCGGGAGCGGGTGATGCCGGCCAGGAAGGTGCCGTTGGCCGTGGGCGTCATCACCACCCCGTCCTTCACCATCATGATGTTGGAGGTGGCGAATTCCGCGACATTGCCGTCCGGGTCGCTCATCACCGCGTTCTCGAAGCCCTTCTCCTTGGCCCAGCGCACGGCGCGGGAGGAGTTGGGGTAGAGGGCCGAGGCCTTGGCATCGGTCGGCGCCATGTCGGCGGCGGGGCGGCGGTAGGGCACCATGCAGGCGGAGAAGCCCTTCGGCTCCGGCATCGGCGCGTCGTAGATCGACAGGATGAAGGTGGTGGAGGCCGGATCCGGGAAGGCCGCGCCGATGCCGGTGCGGATAAAGAACATCGGGCGGATGTAGAGCTCGGCATCCGGTCCCATGCGGCGCACGCCCTCGCGGCAGAGCTCCTCGATCTCCCCGGCGGCGATCTTCGGGTCCATGCCCATGTTGCGGGCCGAGCGGATCACGCGCTGGCAGTGCAGGTCGAGATCCGGCACCAGGCCGCGGATGGCGCGGGCGCCGTCGAAGACGATCGAGCCCAGCCAGAAGGCGTGGTCCATCGGGCCCAGAACCTTCGGCTCCTCGGTGCTCCACTGCCCGTCGTACCAGAACACGCCCGCCATGCGCCGAACTCCCGCGTCATGCTGTAAGGAAGGTGGCGAGCCTGCCATGCCGGGAGCGGGGGGTGAAGGCCCGCCCGGCGATTGCGGGAGAGCCATTCCCCGGACGAGGGGCTTCCGGGGGATGTCTTTCCCTTTTCGCGGGACTCCACGGCGGATTCCATCCCCGGCGCCGCCCCGGACCGGCCCTGGACATGCCTGGGCCCACCGGGACTTCTCCGGGCGTTCCCCGGGGATCTTCGCGCAAGGCCCCCGGAGGCCACGAAGGCAGGCCCGCGAGCAAAGCCCCTTGACGTGCTGCGCCGCGCGCGGCCCTAGGGGGGCATGCCGCGCATCAACACCGCCCAGGCGCATCTCCTGGTCCGCAAGTCCCTCGTCAATGCCGGGTCCTCCGGCATCATGGCCGGTGCCACGGCCCGTGCCCTGGTCGGGGCGGAGGCCGCCGGCTGGTCTGGCCACGGCCTGTCCCGCGTGCCGATGTACACGGGCTTCCTGCGCACCGGCCGGGCCGATGGCAAGGCGGTGCCGGAGATCCGCGCCGAGCGTGGCGGCACCGTCCTGGTCGATGCGCGCCACGGCCTCGCCTATCCGGCGCTGGAGATCGCCGAGGCCGAGGCGATGCTCCGCACGCGCGAGCACGGCATCAGCTTCGCCGGGGTGACCAACAGCAACCACTCCGGCGCCATGGGCATCCCGGTGGCGCGCATGGCGGAGAAGGGGCTGGTGGCGCTGGCCTTCGCCAATGCCCCGGCCTCGATCCCGGCGCCCGGCGGCAAGCGGCCGCTCTTCGGCACCAACCCGATCGCCGCTGCCTTTCCGCGCCGCGACGCCCCGCCGCTGGTGATCGACCTGGCACTGAGCAGCGTGGCGCGCGGGCGCATCATGAAGGCCGCCCAGCATGGCGAGCCGATCCCCGAGGGCTGGGCGCTGGATGCCGAGGGGCGCCCGACGACCGACGCCAAGGCGGCGCTGGCGGGTACGATGCTGGCGGCGGGCGGCACCAAGGGCGCGCTGCTGGCCATGGTGGTGGAACTGCTCTGCGTGGCGCTGACCGGTGCGGCGCTGAGCGTGGAGGCGGACAGCCTGTTCGAGGAGCAGGGCAACAGGCCGACGCTGGGCCAGGCCTTCATCGTCATCGACCCCGGCGCGCTGGCGGGGCAGGACCGTTTCCTCGACCGCGTGGAGACGCTGGTCGCCGCGATGCTGGAGGACGAGGGCGTGCGCCTGCCGGGCGGCCGCCGCTTCGCCGCCGAGGCGCGCAGCGAGGCCGAGGGGATGGAGATTTCCACGACCACGCTGGAGATGCTGGAAGGGCTGGCGGGGCGCAAGCTCTAGCCCCGCGGCGCCTGGAGCAGCCATCCGCCATGCCGCGTCCCCCCGATCCCGACCGCATCTGCGGCCGCGCCGCCGTGCAGGCCGTCTTCCGGTACCGTCCGGGCGACATCCTGCGCCTCTTCTACCTGCCGGCCATGCGTGCGGAGGCCGGTCCGGTCTGCGCCGCCCTGGCGCGGGAACGCCGCCCCTATCGCGAGGTCCGGCCGGAGGAGCTGGCGCGTGTCGCGGGCACCACGCATCACGGCGGCATCGTGGCCATCGCCGTACCGCGCCGCCTGCCGCTGCTGCCCGTGCCCCTGCCGGCCCCGCTCCTCGCCGCGCCGGTCCTGCCGGTGCTGGACGGTGTGGGCAACCCGCACAACCTCGGCGCCATCGCCCGCTCGGCGGCCTTCTTCGGCTGCGCCGGCATGGTGCTGTCCGGCGATCCGCGCCAGGCCTGGCTGGGCGAGGCCGCCTTCCGCACCGCCGAGGGCGGGCTGGAGGCGCTCGCCCTCCATGCCGCGCCGGACCTGCCGGGGACGCTGCGCGCCATCGCGGCGCAGGTGCTGACCGTGGCGGCGGTCGCGGCCGGCGGCGTTCCGCCCGGGGAACTGCCGCGCGGGCGGCCTATCGCCCTCGTGCTGGGCAACGAGGAACAGGGCGTCGCCCCAGTCACCGCCGGGGCCTGCGCCGCGCGGGTGACGCTGCCGGGCTCCGGCCGGGTGGAAAGCCTCAACGTCTCCGTCGCCGCGGCGGTGCTGATCCACAGCCTCTCGGCGCGCTGACCTGTCCCCTTGCCGTCCCCCTGCCGCCTGCGCGGTGGCCGCGGCCGGTACGGGTCTTGCAGGCGGACTGGGCTGCTGCGAGGAGGAAGCCGCATGAACCCCGGGAGCCGAGCGATGACCCCACGCCGTCGCGCCATGCTGATCCCCCTGGCGGCCCTGCTGCCCCGCCCCGGCGGCGCCCTGGCCCAAGGGGTGAACCAGGGGGTGAACCAGAGGGCGCCCCAGGGGGGTGCTCCGGAAGCGTCCCGGGACGCGGCCTCCCCGTCGGTGCCGCCCGCCACGCCCGAGGAGAGCTTCCCGGACCGCCCTCTCCAGATGATCGTGCCCTATGTGGCCGGCGGTGCGGTGGATATCCTCGGACGCCTCCTGGCGGAACAGGTGCAGCCCGCCCTGGGCCAGCCGGTCCAGGTCGAGAACCGTGGCGGGCTGGGCGGCAACCTGGGTGCGGAGGCCGTGGTCCGCGCGCCGAAGGACGGATACCGGCTGCTGCTCGGCTCGGCCACGATCCTGGCGGCGAACCGCTTCCTGTACCGCCGTTCCATGAGCTTCGATCCGCTGAAGGACCTCGCCCCGATCACCCGTGTCGCGTCCGGAACGCTGGTGCTGGTGGTGCGGGCCGACCGCAGCTGGAAGAGCTTCGCCGACCTCATCGCCGCGGCGAAGGCGGCGCCCGGGAAAATCACCATGGGCTCCTCCGGCACCGGCACGGCGAGCCACCTGACACTGGCGGCGCTGCAAAAGGCGACCGGAGTGGACATCACCCATGTGCCCTATCGCGGCGGCGCCCTGGCGATCCGCGACCTGCTGGTGGGCAACGTGGACATGATGTTCGACGTGGCGCCGGCGATCCTGCCGCACCTGCGCAGCGGCGAGTTCCGCGCCCTGGCGGTCGGCTCGGCCAGGCGCGTGACCGGCGTGCCGGAGCTGCGCGACGTGCCGTCCATGGAGGAGCTGCTGCCGGGCTCCGGCATCGACGCCCAGGCCTGGTATGCGGTGCTGACCACCGCCGGCACCGCCCCGGACCGGATCGGCCGCCTCTTCGCGGCCTTCACCGGCCTCGTGCGCTCGGAAGCCTTCCGCGACCGCGTGGTGCCGGAGGGCCTGACCCCTGTCTGGGACGACAGCCCAGCCACCTTCGCGGCCTATCTGCAGACGCAGACGGAATACTGGCACCGGCTGGTGGAGGCCTCGGGCGCGACGCTGGACTGATCCAGGCGTCACTGCTGCCGTTTCGCGTCCCGGGGGACACCTTCGCCTCTTCCCCGGCCTCTTGCCCCTCCTGGGGGCCGCCGCCAGGCGCAGCGCTCCCGGTCAGCCGCTGCGTGGCGCGAAGAGGATCACGGCGCTGCCGAGGAGGCAGAGGGCGCTGCCGGCAAGGTCCCAGCGGTCGGGGGCCACGCCTTCCATGCCCCAGAGCCAGAACAGCGAGGCGGCGATGTAGATCCCGCCATAGGCCGCATAGGCGCGGCCTGCCGCGCTGCTGTCCACCAGCGTCAGCAGGAAGGCAAAGGCGGCGAGGGAGGCCATGCCCGGCAGCAGCCAGAGCGGGCTCTGTCCCAGGCGGCGCCAGGACCAGAAGCTGAAGCAGCCGGCGATCTCCGCCAGGGCGGCCAGGAGGTAGAGGAGGATGGAGGCCATGCCGCCCCGCTTGCCAGCCGCGCCCGCGGGGCGGAAGGGCCGGTGCCGTCAGGCGGAGCGCGCCCGCTCCAGGGCGGGATGGAGATGCGCCGGGAGGCTGGGGCGCAGGACCGGCCCCCGGACCGATCCGGGGCCCCGGGTCCGGTTCCGCCCTTCGGCCTTGGCGGCATAGAGGGCCGCGTCGGCGTCGCGCAGCAGCCGGTCCGGCGCGCCGGCCTCCCCAGCGGTGTCGTGGCTCCGCCGGGTGGCGATGCCGATGCTGACCGTCACCCGGCCGGGCGGGCTGCCGCCATGCGCGATGGCCAGGGCGGCGATCCGGGCATGGATATCCTCCGCCCGGGCCAGGGCCGCGGCCTCGTCGGCCCCGGGCAGCAGCAGGATGAATTCCTCCCCGCCATAGCGCGCGGCCATCTCGCCGGGAAGCCGGACGGACAGGCCCAACGCCTTGCCGATGGCGCGCAGGCAATCGTCGCCGGGCTGGTGGCCATAGGTGTCGTTGAAGGCCTTGAAGTGATCGACATCGACCATCAGCAGCGCCATCCGGTCGTTCTCCCGCACCGCCCGCGCCAGGGTCTCGTCGAGGCGGCGCCGGTTGGCGAGGCCGGTCAGCCCGTCGGACAGGGCGAGGCGCCGCAACGGCTCCAGCGCCTGCCGCTCCGCGCGCTCCCTGGTCATCGCCAGGAACAGGAAGGCGAGGCCGATCGTGTGCAGCAGGGCCTCGGCGACCAGGACCATGCCGATGTCCGGGGAAAGCAGCCAGCTTCCTTCCGTGGCCAGCACCAGCGAGGCGGCGCGGGCGAGATGAAGCACGGCGTGCAGGGTGAGGAGCAGGGTGGCGATGCGTCCGGCATCCCCCGCCTCGTCGCGCCGGCGGCGGAGTTCCAGCGCGGTGGCGATGGTATAGGCGGCGCCAATCGCGAAGACCGGCGTGGCGTGCCAGGGTCCCGCCAGCCCGGCCCTCTCCAGCCCATCCCCGACCGGCCCCGCCCAGAGCAGCCACGCGGCGGGCCCGAGCAGGATCAGGCCGGGGCGGGCCTGCCGGCCGGCGAAGCGCCGCGCCGCCGTCCAGGACAGGGCCGTCGCCAGCAGGATCGCCGCCCCGCCCCAGGCACCGCCGCCATCATGCGCCACCGCCGTCAGGGCAAGGCCGGCCGCTCCCAGGATCAGGGCGATCCCCCAGAGGGCGAGCGGGCCGGCATCCCGGCCGCGGCCACGAGACAGCAGGAGGACCAGCCCGGAAAAGGCGATCACCAGAGCCGTCGCCACGAGCAGCGTCGGGGCATGCAGGGGCGGAAAGATCATGGGCGACCCTAGCACTCAAAAATCGGCATCCGTATCGAAATGCAAGGAGCTGCGGATGATCCGGGGGGTTGCGGCGTGTCGGGTCAACGCCGGAAGCCCTGCCCTGGCGGCACAAGGCTCAAAAAAACCTTCCATGGCGGAAAATGATATCACGCGCGGCGTTGCCCTCGCGAGGACGCGAAGCGGCGGGGGCTTGCGTTCCACCCCTTTGCCGCGTCACGTCCGCCGCGCCCTATCCATGCCCGCCGCGGAAAGGGCGGAAGCAGGGAGACAGACACTCTTGGTGACCACCGCTCCCCCGCTGCTGCGGCCGGTCGGCGCGCTGCTGCTCTCGGTGGTGCTGCTGATGCTCGGCAACGGGCCGCTCACCACGCTGATCAGCCTGCGCCTGAACGCGGCCGGTGCGTCGCCGACGCTGACGGGCCTCGTCGCCACGGCCTATTTCCTCGGCCTGACCCTCGGCGCCCTGCAGGCTTTCCGTGTCATCCTGCGCGTTGGGCATATCCGCGCCTTCGCCGTCTTCGCCTCCACGGTCTCGGCCACCGGCCTGGTCTATGCGCTGTGGCAGAACGCCGCGCTCTGGGCGCTGGTACGGCTGGTGGACGGCTTCTGCATGGCCGGGCTGTTCATCTGCATCGAGAGCTGGCTGAACGACCGGGCGGAACCGGCGCGGCGCGGCGCGCTGCTCGCCGCCTACATGGTCTGCGTCTATGGCGCCCAGGCGGCGGGGCAGGGGCTGCTGAACATCGGCGGGGCGGGGGACCTGCGGCCCTTCCTGCTGCTGTCCATCCTGATGGGCCTGTCCGTGCTGCCCATCTCGATGACCAGCAAGAGCCCCACCGCACTGCCCGACGTGGCCTCGCTGAGCCTGCGCCAGCTCTACCGGATCTCGCCGCTCGGCATGGTCGGCACGGTGACGAGCGGCCTGCTGCTGGGCGCCGTCTATGCCCTGGCGCCGCTCTTCGCCCGGGGCAGCGGGCTCGACCTCGCAGGGACCACGCTGTTCATGACCGCGCTGATCCTGGGGGGCATGGCACTGCAATGGCCGCTCGGGCGCCTGTCCGACCGGTTCGACCGGCGGCTGGTGATCCTGGGGACGCTGGCCGCGCTGACGGCCTCCAGCATCCTGGTGCTCCTGGCTGCTCCGCACGGCACCGCCTGGCTGCTGACAACGGGGGCGCTCTTCGGCGGCCTGGTCTTCGCGCTCTATCCGCTCTGCGTCTCGCACACCAATGACTGGCTGGGGGCGGGCGACCGGGTGGCGGCCAGCGGCGGCCTCGTGCTGGCCTATTCCTTCGGCGCGGCGGCGGGGCCGGTCCTGGCCTCCACGGGCATGAGTCTGGTGGGACGCAGCGGCCTGTTCCTCTATGCGGGGCTGGTGTCGCTGGCCTGTCTCGGCTTCGGCCTGTGGCGCCTGACAGCCCGGGCGACCCTGCCCGCCGAACAGCAGCATCCCTATCAGGGCCTGCCCGGCACCACCCCGGCGGTGGCACCCCTGCACCCCATGGCGGAAGGGGAGAACGAGGCGGAGAAAGAGGCCACCGGCGCCGGATAAGGCGCCGCATCGCCACGGCACGGAAACATGGGTTCGAGGAGTGGCCCGGCCGGATCGCTGCGCACCCCGGCGCGGCAATGGTTTCATGGTCTGGCAGATGAGGCGGTCACACGAAATTTATTGTTGGCCGAGAATGAAAGTTCCCGGCCGGCCCGCCTCCGGAGGCATTCTCCATCTCGCAACTGCAAGAAGCCAAGGTTCCTGCCCTTTGCTGCCGTGCCTGTCGCCCGGTTCGTGACGGAATGGTAAAGGTGCTTGCAAACATCCAAAAAATGCGATTTATGCCGATAAACTTGTTTCCGGTTCGAGTACGCTGGAGGGGCATAGGACGTGCAGTCTTCGAACCACAACTTCCAGGCGGAGTTGCAACGCCTGGTTACCACCATGAACGAGCACCAGCGCCAGGGCCTCCTGGTTGTCGCACGCGCGATCGCCGCCGCTGCGGAAAGCGCGCCCAAGGTTCCGGCGACGCCCGCGCGCTGAAGCGCCGGACCGGGAGCGGGTCGAGGCCGGCCGCCTGGCTCTGCTCCAGGATGCCAGATTCAAGACACCGGAGGGCCCCGTCAGCTGTGCGGGGGCGCGTGTTCCGGCATAGGCTCCCGGCCCGGCAGCAGGGCGAGTTGCAGCACCAGGCCCAGCAGCGCGAAGCCGGCCATCGTCGCCGTGAGAGACAGGGCGCTGTGGTCATCGTAGAACAACCCCACCAGCGCGCCCGCCAAGGCACCGAACAGCATCTGCAGGCTGCGCAGCGCCGCCGAGGCGGCCCCGGCCATCCGCCCCATCGGCTGCAACGCGCCATGGGTGACATTCGGCGCCAGGAGGCCGAAGCCGAAGCTGCCGATGGCGGCGAAGGTCACGAGGCTGGCGGAGCCGAGGCTGCCGGACAGGGTCAGGACCAGGGCCAGCAGTGAACTGCACAGCGTCAGCGACAGGGCGGCGCGGGACGCCAGCCGCCCCGGCACATGCGCCGCGGCCAGACGGCCGCTGAGCGCCGAACCCAGCATCAGCGTCACCGCGGAGCAGGCGAAGAGCAGGCTGTAGCGGCCCGGCTCCACCCCGAACTGGCCCATCAGCACCGCTGGCGATCCGGATATATAGGCGAAGAGCGTGCCGAAGCAGGCGGCATTGGACAGGGCATTGCCAAGGAAGACCCGGCGCCGCAGCACATCGCCGTAGCGCGCCAGGATCTGGCGGGGGTGCAGGCTGTGGTGCTGGCCATCCGGTGCCGATTCCGCGAAGCCCCAGGCGGTGACCAGCAGCAGGATTAGCCCGCCGAGGCCCAGCGTGCCGTAGATCGCCCGCCAGCCGCCCAGTGCCAGCACCAGCGTGCCCAGTATCGGCGCGACGATCGGGCCGATGCCCAGGACCAGCGTGACATAGGACATGCGGACCCGTGCCTCCACGCCGTCGAAAAGGTCGCGGACGATGGCAAAAGGCAGGGTCGCGCCCGCCCCGGCGCCGATGCCCTGCACGAGCCGCCAGAACAGCAGCATTCCGGGGGATCCGGCCAGGGCGCAGCCGAGCCCGCCCAGGGCGAAGACCACCAGCCCCGCCAGCAGCACCGGCCGCCGGCCGAAGCGGTCGGAGAGCGGGCCGAGCAGGAGCGGGCCGCAGGCGAAGCCGAGCAGGAAGATGCTCAGCGTCTGCGTGGCCTGGCTGGGCGTGGCGCCCAGATCGGCTTCCAGCGCCGGAAAACCCGGCAGGCCCATGTCGATGGACAGGGGCGGCAGGGCCGAGAGCGCACCCAGGAAGACGGTGAAGGCCAGCCCTTTGTGCCGGAGCGCCAATGCAGGGTTCTCCTTTGCCGGAACCCGGGCACCGATCGCGGCCAGCCCAGGAACACGGAAGCCTGCGATAGCAACCCTCTCGCAATGCAACAAGCACGGCTCGCCCCTGCCAAGGCAGGCGCCAGCTCAAGCCCGGGTCCGGGAACCGGCTTCGGTCCCCGGCGGAGAGGGGTCCGGCGAAAGAGGCGGCGCCTCTCCCCCGGGGCCAGCCATCCGGGGCCAGCCATGAAGCGCAACAGCAGCCAGGGAGGGGCCGCGGCCTGCCTCAGCCCCGGCGCACGTTCAGCGGGATCGGCAGGCCGGGGCGGATATCGGTCAGGCCGCGGCGATAGGCGCTGTCCACGAAATACTGGCCGAGCGGGATATAGGGCACGTCCACGAAGAACTGCGCCTGGATCTCGCGTCCCAGGCGCTTCTGCGCCTCCAGGTCCGGCGCGTCGAACCACTCTTCGCGCAGCGCCTCCAGCTTCGGCGAGGTCGGCCAGCCGAACCAGGCATTCTCGCCATTGGCGCGCAGCAGCAGGTGCCCGGCCGGGGTGCTGAACTCCATGCCGCTGAACAGGGCGACCAGCGCGTTCCAGCCGCCCTGGTTCGCCGGGCCGCGATTCTGCCGCCGCTGCAGCAGTGTGCCCCAGTCCGAGGTCGCGTCCTGCACCTGGAAGCCGGACTTGCGGAGCATGTCCACGCCGACCGTCATCAGCGCGTTCTGGTTCGACACGTCGGTGGCGTGCAGCGCCGTCACGCTGGCGCCCGCCACGCCGGCGGCGGCGAGGTCGGCCTTCACCTTGCCGTAGTCGCGTGGGCCGGTCAGCGCCTCCAGCCCCGCGTCGTTGGCCAGCGGGCTGCCGACCGGGAAGCAGCCGACCTTGTCGCGCCACAGGCGCGGATCGTCCCCGTTCGCCGCCGCCATGAAGTCGGATTGCAGCACGGCGCCGAGCAGGGCGCGGCGGGCCTCGGGCTTATCGAAGGGCGGCTGCAGGTGGTTGAAGCGGAAGCTGGCATAGGTTCCGGAATCGTCGATGCGCTCCAGCACCACGTCGCGGGCGCGCTTCAGCACCGGGTTGAGGTCGGAGGGCACGACCTCCCACCAGTCCACCTCGCCCGATTGCAGCGCGGCGGCGGAGGTGGCGGGGTCGGGGATCACCTTCCACTCCACCCGCTCGAAACGGGCGAGCTTCGGGCCGGCGATCATGCTGGGCGTGCCCACCGGCGTCGGCACGTATCGGTCGAAGCAGCCATAGACGACCTGGGCGCCGGAGACACGCTCATTGGCCAGGAAGCGGTAGGGGCCGGAGCCCACGACCTCGGTGAAGGGCCTGGTCGGGTCCTGGGTGGCGAAGCGCTCGGGATAGATGAAGCAGGGATAGGAGGAGGCCTTGCCCAGCGCGTCCAGCATCAGGCCGAAGGGCCGCCTGAGGCGGATCTCGAAGCGCCGGTCGTCCAGCACGCGGATCTCGTCCAGCCGCTGCGCCAGGGTCTGGCCATGCGTGTCGCGCGGTATCCATCGCCTGATGGAGGCCACGGCATCCTGGGCGCGCACCTTCTCCCCATCATGGAAGAGCGGGCCCTCACGGAGCGTGAACACCCAGCGCCTTCCGTCATCCTCCACCACATGACCCTCGGCGAGCTGTGGCTGCGGCCTGAAGCTGGCATCGATGCCGTAGAGCGTGTCCCAGCACATATGGCCGTGGTTGCGCGTCGGATAGGCGGTGGTGGCCAGCGGATCGAGGATGGTGACATCCGCCTGCGGGATGAAGCGCAGCACCCGCGCCGCATCGCCCTGTGCCAGGGCCGGGCGCGACAGGGCGGCCGCCGGACCCAGCGCGGCGCCACCGGCCAGGAGGGTCCGTCGGGTGAAGGGCGTGCTCGGCGGCATGGTGGGCATCCTGGCTGGTTCGGCCGGGGAAAAGGCAGGATTCGTGATCCGTGACGGCCCCCGGGGCGAGGAGGCTGGCGAAAACCGGTCCGTTCCGTCAACCGTCCGGATCGGTCCGGCCTGGCCCGCCGCCCCGCAACTCTCGCCGCCGCCGTCTGTTCCGCCCCTCGGGACATCGCCGGGGACAGGGCCGCCGCGCTGCGGCACAGGCAGGAGGACAGCCATGGATTGTCGTCTCGATGGACAGGTCGCGCTGGTCACCGGCGCCAGTTCCGGCATCGGCACGGGCGTTGCGCGCGGGCTGGCGGCGGCCGGGGCGGCGGTGATCGTGAACTACCATTCCGGCCGTGAGCCCGCCGAGGCGCTGGTGGCGGAGATCGAGGGCAGGGGCGGCCGGGCCGTGGCGCTGCAGGCCGATGTCTCCGACCCGGATTCCGTGGCGGCGCTCTTTGCGAGGGGTGCGGAGGCGATGGGCGCCATCGACATCGTGGTGGCGAATTCGGGTATCCAGAAGGATGCGCCGGCCACGGAGCTGACGGTCGAGGACTGGCGCAAGGTGATCGACACCAACCTGACCGGCCAGTTCCTCTGCGCCCAGGCGGGCATCCGGCAGTTCCTGAAGCAGGGCGACCGCAAGCTGTCCCGCGCCCTGGGCAAGATCATCCACATGAGCTCGGTGCACGAGGTCATCCCCTGGGCGGGGCATGTGAACTACGCCGCCTCGAAGGGCGGCATCGCGCTGATGATGCGCACCCTGGCGCAGGAGCTGGCGGGGCAGCGCATCCGCATCAATGCCATCGCGCCCGGCGCCATCGCCACGCGGATCAATGCGGAGAACACGCAGGGTGAGGCCGGGAAGCGGCTGCTGGAGCTGATCCCCTATGGCCGCGTCGGCGATGTGGAGGACATCGCCAATGCCGCTGTCTGGCTGGCCTCGGACATGTCGGACTACGTGGTGGGCACCACCATCACCGTGGATGGCGGCATGTGCCTCTATCCCGGCTTCCGCGACAACGGCTGAGGGGCGGCGCCCTCAGCCCTCCACGTCCAGCGCGTAGCCGGCGGAGCGGACAGTGCGGATGACATCCTCCTCCTCCGGCCCGTTCACCGCCTTGCGCAGCCGGCGGATATGCACGTCCACGGTGCGCAGCTCGACATGGATGTCGCGGCCCCAGATCGCGTCCAGCAGCTGCTCGCGCGAGAAGACGCGGCCCGGGTGCTGCATCATGAATTCCAGGATGCGGTACTCGGTGGGGCCCAGATGCAGCGGCCGGCCGTTGCGCGTCACGCGATGCGCTTCCGGGTCCAGCACCATTTCGCGCCAGACCAGGGCCTCGCGCATCGAGCCGGGGCCGGAGCGGCGCAGCAGCGCGCGGATCCGGGCCAGCAGTGCCTCCACGGTGAAGGGCTTGGCGATGTAGTCGTCCGCCCCGGTGTCCAGGGCGCGCACGGCGTCCTGGTCCTCCGTGCGGGCGGTGACCATGATGATCGGCAGGTCGCGCGTCGCCGGGCGGCGGCGGAGCTGGCGGCAGACCTCCAGCCCGGACAGGCTGGGCAGCATCCAGTCCAGCAGCACCAGGTCGGGCCGGCCTTCGGAGACGCGCAGCAGCGCCTCCTGCCCATCGGCCGCTTCCTCGACGCGGAAGCCCTGGCGCTCCAGGTTGTAGCGCAGCAGGGTCAGCAGGGGCGCCTCGTCCTCCACCACCAGGATGGTGGGGCGGGTGCCGGTCTCGATCGCGGCACTCATTCGTCGGACGGAGACAGGTCGCCCGGAGCCTCCACCTTCGGCCGGTCGTCGGGAAGGTTCTGGCCGGTGATCGAGAAGTACACCGTCTCGGCGATGTTGGTGGCGTGGTCGCCGATCCGCTCGAAGTTCTTGGCGATGAAGTGCATGTGGGTGGCCGCGGTGATGTTGCGCGGGTCTTCCATCATGTGGGTCAGAAGCTGGCGGAAGAGCCCGTTATAGACGTCGTCCACCGCCACGTCGCTGGCCCAGACGCGGCGGCAGGCCTCGGCATCCTCGTTCAGCAGCGCGTCGATCACGTCCTTGAGGTTGCGCTGCACCAGTTGCGACAGGGCCTCGAAGGTGCCCAGCCCGACGAGATTGGGCTGCTGCGCGATCACCATGACGCGCTTGGCGACGTTGCGGGCATAGTCGCCGATGCGCTCCAGTTCCTGGCTGATCTTCATCGCCGCGACGATGAAGCGCAGGTCCGCCGCCATCGGCGCCCGCAGCGCGAGGAGGCGGACGCAGAAGCTCTCGACCTCGCGCTCCAGCCCGTCGATCGGGGCGTCGCGGGCGGCGACCTCGGCGGCGGCCGTGGCGTCGCGCCGGGTAAGCACGTAGGCGGCATCGGCCACCTGGCGCTCGGCGAGGCCGCCCATGCGGGCGACCAGCTCGCGCAGCCGGCGCAGGTCGTCGCTGTAGGACTTGACGATGTGTTCGGGCTGGTTGGCCATGGCCGCTTCCCCTGTCTCAGCCGAAGCGGCCGGTGATGTAGTCCTGGGTCCGCCGCTCGCGCGGGGTGGTGAAGAGCTGTGCCGCGGGCGCCACCTCCACCAGCTCGCCCAGGTAGAAGAAGGCCACCTGGTCGGCGCATCGGGCCGCCTGCTGCATGTTGTGCGTCACGATGGCGATCGTGAAGTCCTGCTTCAGCTCGTCGATCAGCTCCTCGATGCGCGCGGTGCTGATCGGGTCGAGCGCCGAGGTCGGCTCGTCGAGCAGGATCACGTCCGGCCGCACCGCGATGGTGCGGGCGATGCAGAGGCGCTGCTGCTGCCCGCCCGAGAGGCCGGCGGCATTGGTGTCCAGCCGGTCCTTCACCTCGTCCCACAGCGCGGCGCGGGCCAGGGCCCATTCGATGCGCTCGGCCATCTCCGTCCGGCCCAGCCGCTCGTGCAGGCGGATGCCGAAGGCGATGTTCTCGCGGATCGTCATGGGGAAGGGGGTGGGCTTCTGGAACACCATGCCGACCTTGGCACGGAGCGCGTTCATGTCCACGCCCGATTCGAGGATGTTCTCCCCGTCCAGCAGCACCTGCCCCTCGGCCCGCTGGCCGGGATAGAGGCTGTACATGCGGTTCAGGATGCGCAGCAGGGTGGACTTGCCGCAGCCGGAGGGGCCGATCATGCCGGTCACCTGGCGGTGCGGCAGGTCGAGGTTGATGCCCTTCAGCGCATGCTTGTCGCCGTACCAGAAGTTCAGGTCGCGCACGCTCATCCCCGCCTCGTTCAGCGGCACGGAGGGGCGGGACGTGTCCACCAGGCTGCTGGAGGAGGCACTCGGCATGCTGAAGTTGGTGGCGTTTCCATTCATGGCGGAGCCTCTCAGCGCTTGGCGCGCAGCACGGTGCGGGCGACGAGGTTCAGGCCCAGCACGCCCAGGGTGATGATCAGGGCCCCGGCCCAGGCCAGGGTGACCCAGTCCTCATAGGGGGAGCCGGCATAGGCGTAGATGGTGATCGGCAGGCTCGACATCGGCTGGTTCAGGCTGACCGACCAGTTCAGGTTGCCGAGCGAGGTGAAGAGCAGCGGCGCGGTCTCGCCGGCGATGCGGGCCACACCCAGCAGCACGCCGGTGATGATGCCCGAGGCGGCGGCGCGCCAGCCCACCAGCACCACCATCTTCCACTTGGGCGAGCCCAGGCCGATCACCGCCTCGCGCAGCGTGTCGGGCAGCAGGCTCAGCATGTCCTCGGTGGTGCGGACCACGACGGGGATGATGATGATGGCCAGCGCCACCACGCCCGCCCAGCCGGAGAAGCCGCCGAAGGGCAGCACCAGGAGCTGGTAGACGAAGAGGCCGATCAGGATCGAGGGGGCGGAAAGCAGCACGTCCGAGACGAAGCGCACGGCGCCGCCGAGCTTCGACCCGCGGGCGTATTCCGCGAGGTAGGTGCCGACCAGCATGCCGATCGGCGTGCCCACCAGCGTGGCGAGGAACACCTGGATCAGGCTGCCCACGATCGGGTTCAGCAGCCCGCCGCCGCTGCCGGGCGGGCGGGTCACCGTGACCAGCGTCTGCAGCGACAGCCCGTGCATGCCGCGCAGCAGCAGGGTGAGCAGGATGGAGGCGAGGAAGAACAGGCCCAGCAGCGTGGCGGCGATGCAGAAGGCGCGGATCAGCAGGTCCTTGCGGTGCCGGCTGCGGCCCAGCGCGCGGGCCACGGCGGGGTCCTTGCGCGGGCCGATATGCCCCGGGCGGGAGGTGGTGGTGGCGCTCATCGGTTCAGCCCTTCAGCCGGGGCCGCAGCAGCCAGCGCGAGACGGCCAGCACCGCGAAGGAGATGACGAAGAGGACGAAGCCCAGCGCCAGCAGCGCGGAAAGCTTCAGGCTGCCCATCCCGGCCTCGCCGAATTCCAGCGCGACCAGCGAGGCGATGGTGTTGCCCGGGCCGAAGAGCGAGGCGGAGATGCGGTTGGCGTTGCCGATCACGAAGGTGACGGCCATGGTCTCGCCCAGGGCGCGGCCCAGGCCCAGCATGATGCCGCCCACCACGGAGGTGCGGGTATAGGGCAGCACCACGCCGCGCATCACCTCCCAGGTCGTGGCGCCGAGGCCATAGGCGCTTTCCTTGAAGACCGGCGGCACCTGCTCGAACACGTCGCGCATCGTGGCGGCGACGAAGGGCAGGATCATGATCGCCAGGATCAGCGCCGCGGTGAACAGGCCGGTGCCGAAGGGCGCGCCGGAGAAGAGCGCGCCGATGACCGGCACCTCGCCCAGCGTGTCGATGATCGGCGGCTGGATGGTGGTGGCCATGAAGGGCACGATCACGAAGAAGCCCCACATGCCGTAGATGATCGAGGGCACGGCGGCCAGCAGCTCCACCGCCACGCCAACCGGGCGGCGCATCCAGTCGGGCGCCAGCTCGGTGAGGAAGAAGGCGATGCCGAAGGCCGCCGGCACGGCCATGAGGATGGCCAGCAGCGCGGTCAGCAGCGTGCCGTAGATGGGCACGCCGCCGCCGAAGACCTCCTGCACCGGGTCCCAGTCCGTCGAGGCGACGAAGGCGAGGCCGAAGGCCCGGAAGGCCGGGAGGCCGCCCAGGAACAGCTCCACGATGATGGCGCCCAGCAGCAGCAGCACCAGGATGCCGGCCCCTTGGCAGAGGGCCGCGAAGATGGTGTCGCCGAAGCCGGTGGCGCGCCTCGTGGCGCGGCTGGGACGGGGGGGGACCGGGTCGGCGCCGATGGCGGCGCCCGCGAGGTGCGAGGCGGTCTGGGACAAGGTCGGGCCTTCCTGGGGTCAGAAGTGCCGGAGGGGCCTCGCGGCCCCGCCGGTCATGTTCCGGTTCCGGACCTTACCGGTTCCAGACGGGCTTGCCGTCCACGGTCACCTGCTTCCAGGTCTCGCGCACCTTGGCCTGCACGTTCTCCGGCAGGGGGATGTACTCGAGCTGGCGCGCCGCGTCGCCGCCATGGGTGAAGGCCCAGTCGAAGAAGCGCATCACCGCGCGGGAGCGGTCGGCGTTCTCCGGATTGGCCGGCAGCAGGATGAAGGTCGGCGAAACGATCGGCCAGGAACTGTCGCCCTTCTGGTCGATGATGCTGGCGGCCATGCCGGGGGCGGACCAGTCGGCATTCCCGGCGGCGGCGATGAAGCTCTCCATGGTCGGCTTCACGAACTTGCCGGCCTTGTTGCGGAGCTGCACGGTCGTCAGCTTGTTCTGGGTGGCATAGGCGTTCTCGACATAGCCGATGGCGCCGCGGGTGTTGCGCACCGTGCCGGCCACGCCCTCGTTGCCGCGCGCGCCGGCGCCGGCCGGCCACTTCACGGAGGTGGCGGCGCCGACCTTGCCCTGCCAGTCGGAGGAGACGGCGGAGAGGTAGGAGGTGAAGACGAAGGATGTGCCGGAGGCATCGGCGCGGTAGACCGGCGCGATGGCGACGTTAGGCAGGGTCACGCCCTGGTTCAGCTCGACCAGCTTCGGGTCGTTCCACTTGGTGATCTTGCCGGCATAGATGTCGGCCAGGATCTCGCCCGTCAGCTTCAGCTGGTCGATCTCGACGCCCGGCAGGTTCACGATGGGAACCACCGAGCCCATCACGGCCGGGAACTGCACCAGCTTGGCCTCGGTCAGCTGCTCGGGCTTCAGCGGGGCGTCGGAGGCGCCGAAATCCACCGTGCGGTTGCGGATCTGGTTGATGCCGGCGCCCGAACCCACGGACTGGTAGTTCAGCTGGATGCCGACCGCCTTCGCACCCTCGCCCCAGCGCTGATAGACCGGGTTGGGGAAGGACGCGCCGGCACCGGTGATGTCGGCCGTCTGGGCCAGGGCGCCGTGCGGCACGGCGGCGGTCAGCAGCGCGAGGCCGGTGAGGAGAGCGAGGGAGCGTCTGTACACCGTGCGTGGTCTCCGGAGCGATTTGTTATTGCCGGCAGGACATGTTCTCCCACCGCCGGCTGCTCCCTAGTCCCCCAAGGCGTCGGACATGTTTCACTTTTATGAAGGTTCGATGACAGGCCGGCCGGCCGAAGGCACCTTTACCGACGGGAAAGGTATCGCCGGATAGGGTCAGCCGCCCGGGAAGCGCAGGCCCTGGAGCCGCACCTGCCCGCCCCCCCAGGAAAGGTCGAAGGCAATCCCGCCGGCATAGTTCAGGCGTGCTGCGGCGTAGCGGAGATGGCTGGTGCCGATGGGATCACCGAGGGAGCGCAGCACGTGCTGGGACAGGAAGGGAGGCGAGCGGCGCAGTTGCAGCCAGGCGCCGACGGATTGCGGGTCGTTCCAGCCATCCGCCATCTCCTCCGCCATGTCCGAGAGCCAGTTTCGGGCCGTGGGCGAAAGGCCCTCCGCATCGGTCCGGGAGGCGAACTCCCGCCGCAGGTTCCTCTGGAGGCTGGGCCGGTCGGCCATCTGCAACAGCGCGTCGCCATCCATGTGCCGCAGCCTCGCGGCGAAGTCCTGCGCCATCATCCAGGACGGTGCGACGAGCCCGGCGCCGAAGACCAGCAGCAGAGGGACCAGCAGCAGGAGCAGCAGGTGGCGCCTGTTCCGTCGGGTTGGCAGTGGCTTCCCGGTGGTGCCGGCCGGCAGGGCGCACGCCGCATGCAGGCGGTGGTCGTATTCCGACCAGACGTCGTTCCAGTCGTCGTCTCTGTCCGGGCCATCGAACGGCATTGGGGTGACCCCTGAAGCAACCGCCTCAACGCGCCATCCTGGCCGAAGGTTGACGGTTGTCTAGGTATTCGTGAACACCGCCATGCTTAGTTAACTGCAAGTTGTATTAATAGAAGATTACTACCTTAACGCGATCAAAATCTGTTGTTCCAGCTGCATGAAGGCCCCTGCCAGGGCAGCCACCATCGCCTGGGCCTGGGGTTCCGGCCGCAGCGGCCGTTCCGGCGGCAGGGGCGCGGTTCCGGAAACGGTGAACTGGCGTACGGCGCGGCGGTCGAGCGCACCTTCCCGCAACAGCACCGCCGACAGGCTGGCCCGCGCCAGACCCTGGCCGAGATCGGTATGCAGAGCGGTCAGCTCCGTCTCCAGCACCAGATCACTGCTGGCCCGCGTGCCGGGCGCCAGCACCGCGGCGAAGAGGCCCGAGGCCACGAGCCAGCGGCGCAGCGCCTCGTCCATCGCCTCGGCGGGCGGCGCGACCCATTCGGCGTAGTACTCGACATGCACCGTGCCGTCCGGGTTGATGGAGCGTAGCATCCGCCCCTCCGTCCCCGGTGCCGCGCGTGCCAGGCGGACCAGGACCGTCTGCCGGCCGAAGCCGCGCAGGGGCGGCCCGGACCGCACGGGGTCGAGCCGGAAGCGCAGCGGCTCCACATAGGGGCGGCTCTGCAGCGCGGAGCAGCCGGGCAGGGCCAGAAGCGCGGCCAGCACCGGCCGGCGCATCAACAGAGGGCGTCGGGTGGGACCGTTCATCGGTTGCGCTCCGTGGCCCAGGCGGGCGGTGGTGGCGGCGCGCCCAGGATCGCCTGGGAGGGCGCACGGCGCAGGGTCTCCGTCGTGTCGCGCAGGTTGGCGGCCACCGCCCCCAGGTCGCGCAGGATCGGCTGCAGGTCCGCGTTCACGTCGCTGGTCGTATGGCCTGCCGTGCGCGCCGTGCGCTCCAGCGCGCCGATCACCGCCGGCAGCCGTTGCATGGAGGCATTGAGCTGCGCCGCGGCGTCGCGGGTGGATCGCAGCGTCGCCTGCATCTCCGGCCCCGCCACGGTGCGGCGCAGATCCGCCACCGCGCCGCGGATGTCCTTCACCATGCCCTGGATATCCGTGCTGTCCAGCGTCTGGCGCAGGGTGCCGGCCATGGCCGAGACATCGGCCAGGGTCTTCGCCAGGTCGCCGCTGCTGGTCTGCCGGTGGACATCCGCCAGCACGCCGTCGAGGTTGTTCATGATGTCCTCCAGCGGCAGGCCCTGCAGGCGGCTCAGCAGGTTCTGCGCGGCATCCTGCACCTGCGCCACGGTGGAGGGGATGGAGGGGATCACCGGATGCGCCGGCGCCCAGGGCAGCTTCTCCACCGGGAAACGCTCGGGGTTCTCGAAGTCCATCTCGATATAGGAGCCGCCGGTCAGGCCGGCGCTCGACAGGCGGGTCCGCAGGCCGAAGCCGACCGCGCGCTCGGGACCGGTGCCCTCCGGCCCCAACCGGTTCTGTTCGATGGCGAAGCGCACCACGACGAGCTGGAAGGCCGCCTGGAAAGGCCGCCCTTCCGGGTTGCGGTAGACGGAGTTGACCAGGGTGATCTCGGTGACGCGGCCGAGCTGCACGCCGCGGTAGCGCACCGGGGCACCGACATCGAGGCCCTGCACGCTTTCGCGGAAATAGGTCTCGAAGATCTCCGAATGGCGGTTGAGCCGGCCGGCGGTGAAGAACATCACGAAGCCGACCGCCAGCGCGATTCCCGCCAGGATCAGCAGCCCGACCCGCAGGTAGAGGCCAGAGCCCCGCCCGGGCGCGGCCATCTACTCGGCCTCCCGGCGGAAGAAGTGGCGGACGGTGTCGTTGGGCGGGTCGGCGCGCAGGTCGCCGGGGCGTCCCTGCGCGATCACGCCCTTCGCGGCCTTGTCCAGCATGATGCAGCGGTCACCGATGTTCAGGATGGATTGCAGCTCGTGCGTCACGACCACGAAGGTCGTGCCGAGATCGCGGGCGAAGTCCTTGATGAGCTGGTCGAGCCCCGCGGAGGTGATCGGGTCGAGCCCCGCCGAGGGCTCGTCCAGGAAGAGCAGCGGCGGGTCGAGCGCCATGGCGCGCGCGATGCCGGCGCGCTTGGCCATGCCGCCCGAGATCTCGGCCGGCAGCCGGTTCGCCGCCTCGCTGAGCCCGACCAGGCCGAGCTTGGTGCGGGCGATCTCCGCCCGGCCCTCCGGCGGCAGATCGGTATGGGCCTCCAGCGGCAGCATCACGTTCTCCAGCAGGGTCATCGAGCCGAACAGGGCGCCCGACTGCCACATCACACCGAGCCGGCTCAGCAGCGCCCGGCGCGCGGCGCCCTCGGTCGCCAGCATGTCCGTGCCCAGGATCTCGATCCGGCCGTCGCTCGGCGGCATCAGCCCGATCAGCAGCTTGAGCAGGGTGGACTTGCCACAGCCCGAGCCGCCCAGGATCACGAAGACCTCGCCGCGCCGCACGTCGAAGCTCACGTCCCGGAACAGCAGGTTGCTGCCGAACTGCATGGCGACATCCCGCGCCCGGACCACCGCCTCGCCGTCCCCGGCACCGCCCATGGCCTCCGGCGGCGGGTCCGCGCGGTCGCCCCGGTGGGATGGCGCGTCCCGCGCCGGCTGTTCCGCCATCGCTCAGAACCCCAGGCGGTAGAAGAGGATGGCGAAGAGGCCGTCGAGCACCACGATGGCCACGATGCCGCCGACCACCGCCGCCGTGGCGGCATCGCCCACCGCGCGCGGCCCCCGACCGGCCGTCAGCCCGGCGCGGCAGCCGATGCCGGCGATGACCAGGCCGAAGACCGCCGCCTTGAACAGCCCCTGCAGCAGGTCGCTCATCACCACGCCCTCGGCCACCTGGTTGACGGTGAAGACCAGCGGATAGCCCAGGCTGAGCATCACGCCGGTCATGCCGACCAGCCCCGACAGGTTCATCAGCAGGGTCATCACCGGCATCACCACCAGGCCGGCAAGCAGGCGCGGCAGCACCAGCATCACCATCGGGTCGATGCCCATGATGCGGAGCGCGTCCACCTCCTCGTTCACCGTCATGGTGCCGAGCTCGGCGGCATAGGCCGAGCCGGTGCGGCCGGCCAGGATCACCCCGGCCAGGAGCGGGCCGAGCTCGCGCAGCAGGGAGATCCCGACCATGCGGGGGATAAAGGTCTCCGCGCCGAACTGGCGCAGCGGCGCGGCGGACTGAAAGGCCAGGATCAGGCCGATCAGCACGCCGAGCAGGATCACCAGGGGAAAGGAGCGCGTCCCCGCCTCGTCGAGATGGCGCATCGCCTCGGAGGCGCGCAGCTGCCGGCGGCGCCGGAAGGCATTCACCAGCGTGGCGGCGGCCTCGCCCAGGAAGGCGATGCGGACCAGCATCGCCCGCCACACGCCCACGCCCCAGGCCCCCAGCGCCGACACCAGCGGCAGGCGCGGCCCGTTCGGCCGGGGCTCCGGCTGCTCCCGCGCCACGCGCACCCGCTCCAGCACGGCGGCGACCGGGCGGCTCGCGCCCTCGAAGGTCTCGCAGGCCCCGGCGGCGCGCAGCAGCAGCGTGGCGCCGCCGGTATCGATCGTCTCGACACCCGACAGGTCCACGCGCCGCACCCCCTGGGCCTCGCCGGGCAGGCGGTCCCAGACCGGCGCCACCGTTGCCGTGGTCAGGTCGCCCGAGACCCGCAGCGTCTCGCCCTCCACCATGAAGGAGGGCGCTCCGGCTTCCGTCCCGCCCGCCATCAGCCGTTCCCCGGCGACAGGGCCGTGGCGACCGCCGCGGCGGCGGCCTCGCCGGTTTCCCAGGCGCCGCCAACGGTGCCGGCGAGGTCCGGGTGGCAATGCTCACCGGCCAGGACGAGGCGCCCGTCCGCCAGCGGGGCGGAAAGGATGGCGCGCGCCCCGGCCGCGCCAGGCCGGGCATAGCTGTAGGCCCCGAGCGAGAAGGGGTCGCTGCCCCAGCGGCTGACCAGGGCCCGGTCCCAGTCGATCGCCCGCCGCGCCCTTGCGCCATAGAGCCGGACCAGCTCCTCCCGGGCATGGGCGACCTGCGCCGCTTGGCCCTCGCGCTCCAGCGCCCAGGCATGGTCGCCGCCGAGGAAGCCCTCCAGATGCGGCCGGCCGAAGGGCCAGGCCACGAAAGTCATGCGGGTCTCGCCTTCCACGACGCGCCGCTCGGCACCCGCGAAGGGCGGCAGGTCCAGCCGGTCCCCGCCGCTGGCCGGCAGGATGAACTTGGTCAGCAGCCCCAGCGGCAGGCCGTGCAGCGCCTCCTGATGCCCGGGCGGCAGGGGCGGGTCGAAGCGCAGCACCCCGGCGGCCAGCAGGCTGGCGGGCAGGGTCACGATGGCCGCCCGCCCCTCCAGCACGCCGCGCGGCCCCTCGGCCCGGATGCCGCCGCCGGACCAGCGCAGGCGCTCCACGGGCCAGCCGGTGAGGATCGGCAGGCCTCGCGCCAGGGTGGCCAGCAGCGTGCCGAAGCCAGGCTCCGGCAGGAGGTTGGGCGGCTCCAGCTGGTTCCGCAGGAAGTCCGCCACTCCCATGTCGCGCGGCTCGGCCGCGGCGATGGTCTGCCCTTCCCAGGCCGCGATGCTGGCATCCCAGGGGCCGCCACTCGGCGCCACGGCGGCCAGGGCAGGGTCCGGTTCCCGCGGAGCGGCCCGCACGGCCTCCATCCAGCGGTCATAGGCCGCGTCGAATTCCGCCTGTTCCGCCTCCGTCGCCCAGCGCCCGGCACCTGGGGCATCGCCGGGGCGGTCGAGGTAGAGGCGGTGGAGCCGCTGATCGTCATGGTTCAGCAGCGGGAAGCCCAGTTCCCGTGCCAGCGCGGCCAGCGGGTTCCGCGCGGCCGCGTGCAGCCAAGTGGCGCCGAGGTCCACCGGCCAGCCCAGGCTGTGATCGGTCAGCACCCGGCCGCCGGCCCGGTCCCGCGCCTCCAGCACGGTGCAAGCCAGTCCCCGGGCGAGGCAGGCGCGCGCCGCCGCGAGGCCGGCCGCGCCGGCACCGAGAATCAGCACATCGGGTTTGCTCGGACGGGGCATTACATACATGGATGTACGTCAACGGGTCCCGGACGCCAATCCACCTGGAGGCTCAGGGACCCCGCGGATGCCTGAGGTGTGATGCGCCCGTGCCGCATGCCGGTCCGAACGATGGGGGCGGCCGTGCGGTCCTGCGGCGGGCCGCACGGATAGGGGAATTCAGGTCTTCTTTGTATGCCGCCGTGTCCGGGTCGTCCTGGAAGGCTTCGCCGGGGCGGACAAGGCGGCGCGGATCGCCTTGCTGCTCTGCTGGCGCCAGGCATTGGCGAAATGGCCCTGCCACCAGCCGGCCGTGCGGCTGGCAGCGCTCAGCCAGAGACTCATCGGTGTGCCCTTCATGCGGTCCGCTTCCTTGCAGCCGGAGACGGGCCGAGGCCCGGTACAGGGAAAAGCCTGCCCGGGCCCGTGGGTTTCGCCGGATGAGCGGGATCAGCCGCCGCGGCCGTCGAAGCCCAGGAAGCCTGCTTCCGGCCGGGGCGTGCCGCCATTGCCCGCAGGGGCACGTCCGGTGGGGGCCTGCTCGGCCGTGCGCGTCGGGCGGGAGCTGGCGGCCTCGCGCGGGCCGGCCGGACTGCGCCCGCGCGCGGCTTCGCGCGAGGCCGCCGGACGGGACGGGCCGGAACGCGGCGCGGCGGCCTCGCGCGGCGGGGCGGAGGAAGGGCTGCTGGGGCGGAACGAGGCGCGGGCCGAAAGCAGGTAGAAGGCGATGTCGTTGCGCCCCCGGTCCACCGCCGCGTCGATCGGCGTCAGGCCCAGGACGTTGCGGGCCTCCAGGTCGGCGCCGCGTGAAACGGCGTCGCGGGCGGCGGCCATGTCGCCCCGGGTGATGGCGTCGAAGAGCTCGTCGTTCGGCGACATGCTGGACACGGGCTTGTCCGACGGGATCGCGCCGCCGGGGCCGTTGCCGGCGCCGGGCAGGGGCGGCGGCGCGACCGCTGGCGCCGCGCCCGGGGTATTGGGCTGCAGCGGGCCGCGCGGGCGGGTCGGATCATACTGCGCCTGTGCGGCCACGACAGGCAGCAGCAGGGTGGCGAGGCTGGCGAGGAGCAGGCGGCGCATAATGCGTGCCTGTCTAGCGGGCAGAGCGGCTTTCTGCCAGCGGGGAAATGGGGCGGGCTCCGTTCGGGCCGGTGAAGGGGGGGCCGGCCCCGTGGCCCTCAGGCGCAGCCCTCGCCGCGATAGGTGAAGTCCTCCACCCGGTCGGCCCGCAGGGCGAAGGTGATGCTGCAGGTCACCGGCGCCCAGACCGTGGTGGGCGGCCCCCAGACCCCGCCCCAGCCGAAGGGGCGCCCGCCATAGCCGAAGCCGCCGCCCCAGAAGGGATCGCCGGGCAGCGCGGTCAAACGCTGGCTCTGGAATTCCAGGAACTTCCGCCCGTCCGCCTCATAGGTCCGCACCGGCACGCCCAGGGTAGAGACCAGCTTTCCTTCCGACTGCCCCACCAGCGGCGAGAGCCGCTGCGCCAGGGTGGGCCCCGGCGCGGCGCAGGCCGTGGCAAGCAGGGGGAGCGCGAGGAGGAGGCGTTTCATGACGATCTCAAGATAGAGCGCGCCGGGACAAGGAAAAGAGGCTTCCACCCCGGGGCCCCCGCTCCCTGGCCCGGCGGCGCCGGAGGATCAGGCTGCCACGAAGCTCTGGGTCCGCACCAGCCGGGCATAGAGCCCGTCCCGCCGCATCAGCTCGGCATGCGTGCCCTGTTCCACGGCGCGGCCCCCCTCCATCGCCACGATCAGGTCGGCGTCCCGCACGGTGGAAAGGCGATGCGCCACCACCAGCGTGGTCCGCCCCGCCCGCAGCCGGGCGATGGCCTCCTGCACCGCCGCCTCGTTCTCCGCGTCCAGCGCGCTGGTCGCCTCGTCCAGCAGCAGCACGCGCGGGTTGCGCAGCAGGGCGCGGGCCAGGGAAACGCGCTGCTTCTGCCCGCCCGAAAGGCGCGAGCCGCCTGGGCCCAGCACCGTGTCGTAGCCCTGCGGCAGCGCCGACAGGAAGCCGTGCGCGGCGGCGGCGCGGGCGGCGTCCTCGACCTCCGCCCGCGTTGCGCCGGGGCGGCCGCTGGCGATGTTGCTGAAGGCGGTGTCGTCGAAGATCACCGCATCCTGCCCGACATAGGCGATGGCGTCGCGCAGGCTGGCGAGTGAAACCTCCCGCACATCCGCGCCATCCAGCGTGACCCGGCCGCCGGTCACGTCGTAGAGGCGCGGCAGCAGCGCCAGGGCGGTGGACTTGCCGGCGCCGGAGGGACCGACCAGCGCCAGGGTCCGCCCCGGTTCCGCAACGAAGCTCACCCCGCGCAGCGCCGTGTCGCCGCCGCCCTCGTAGGCGAAGGCAACATCGGCGAATTCCACGCGGCCATGGCCCGGCGGAAGACCGGGTGCCCCGGCGGGGGAGGCGATGCGCGGCTTGGTGTCCATCACGGCGAAGACCCGCGACAACCCGGCCAGCCCCTCCTGCAGCGCCGCGTTCAGCGAGCCCAGGGCCCGCACGGGGCGGGAGGCGATGAGCAGCGCCGCGACGAAGCCGGTGAACTGCCCGACCGTGCCGGCGCCCTGCGAGACGCGCCAGCCGACCACGGCCAGGATGGCGGCCACCGCCACGCCGCCGATGGCCTCCAGCATCGGGTCGAGGCTGGAGCGGATGCGGTTGATGCCCATCAGCGCGGCGCGGAGCTGCGCGAAGGCGCCGCGCGCCCGTGCCTCCTCGCTGTCCTCCAACCGGTAGGTGCGGACCACGCGGGCGGCGGAGAAGGATTCCGTCAGCGTCGCCGCCAGCTCCCCCACCCGGTCCTGCATGCCGCCCGATGCGCGGCGGATGCGCTTGCCCAGGCGCAGCACCGGCACCACCGCGACCGGATAGAGCAGCGCCGCCACCAGTGTCATCTGCCAGTCCAGCCAGACCATGGAGCCGACCAGCCCGACCACGGTCAGCAGGTCCGCCACGCCGTTGATCGCCTTGGTCAGCGCCTCCCGGATCGCCTGGGCATCGGCGGTGAAGCGGGCGGCGTGCCGGGCCGGGGCCTCCCGCGCCACGATGGCCAGGTCGGCGCGGGTCAGCGCGCGGAACAGATCGTTCTGCACCGACTCGATCACCCGCAGCACCACGGCCTGCACCGAGACCGCCTGCCCGTACTGCGCCAGAGCCTTGAGGCAGGTCAGCAGGATGATGGCCGGCGGCACCAGCCAGGTGATCCGCGGGTCGCCGCTGGTGAAGAGGTCGAAGGCCTGCTGGATCACCACCGGGTACAGTGCCGTCAGCCCGGCCACCGCCCCGGTGCAGAGGATCGCCACCAGGATGCCGCGCGGATGTTGCCGCACATAGTCGCGCCAGAGCCGCCCGGTCAGGGCGCGGGTGGTTTCGGCGGAAATCGGGGGATGCTTGGGACGGGCCATGTCGGCAGGGGGATTAGAGCGGATCGGCGCCGAACGGTATTGCCCTTCTGCGCGGAGACGCCTTGCCCCCGGGGGCAAGGCGCCGCGTGGGAACAGCCAGGACGGGCGGCCTGCTAGACCCGGTTGCGGGCGGCGTCCACCGACCAGGCGCCGCCGCCGGCCACGAAGAGGTAGAGGAAGATGAAGCAGAACAGCACGGCGGCATCGCCCCCGTTCACGGCGGGGAAAAAGCTCTTCGGAAAATGCGCGATGAAATAGGCGAAGGCCATCTGGCCGGCGCAGACGAAGGCCGCGGCGCGGGTGAAGAGGCCGAGCGTCAGCAGCACGCCGCCGACCAGCTCGATCACCGCCGCGAACCAGCTCAGGGTCAGGAAGTCCGGCTGGTACTGGGGCGTCGGGAAACCGAAGAGCTTCTGCGTGCCGTGCGCCAGGAAAAGCAGTGCGGTCATGATCCGCAGCACCGAAAGCATACGGGGGGCCCAGCTCGGGGCGAAGACGTCGTCCTGGGGCATGAGAGGCTCTCTGACGGTGGAGGGCCGCTTATGCGCGCCCCTGGCCGGTCGGCCAGTGGCCTTCCGTGATATCCTTCATCAGTTCCGTCAATCGGGCACGGCAGGCTCCGGCATCCGCCCGGCAGCCGTCCTCCCGCCACCAGGCCTCCACCGCCCGCAGCATTCGCCCCAGCTGTGGCCCGGGCGGCACACCCATGGCCAGGGCGTCGCGGCCCTGGAGCGGGAATCGCGGCACCGGCATCGACGCGATCCGTGCCCGCAGCGCCGAGCGGTCGCGCCCGTCGCGCAGCTCGGCCAGCCAGGCTTCGCGCGGCGGCGCTCCGGCATCGCCACGCAGGGACAGCCAGCGGCGCAGGGCATCGTCATCCGGCGCCGGGTCAGGCGGGATGTCCCGGTCCGTGAGCTCCTCCAGCACCTCCCGCTCCTCGTTGGAGAAGCGCAGGCGCCGCGCGATCCGTCCGCCGGCACCGCGCAAACCGGGGGGAGCAGCGCGGCGAGGCGCAGCACCGGGTCGGGGGGCAGGCCGGCGGCGATGCCGCGCCGCAGGGCGCCGATGCGCTCCGCCAGGGCCGCCGGTTCGGGGATGCCGGACAAAGCCTCGGGCAGGATCGCGGCCAGCACCCCGGTATCCAGCATCAGCCGCAGCGCGCCGGAGGGGTCGGGTGCGGCCAGGAGGCGCTTCGTCTCGCTCCAAACCCGCTCGGCGGACAGCCGGGCCAGCCCCGGCACCGCCTGCCGGATCGCGGCCAGGGCCGCCGCATCCGGCGCGCCGGTGCCGTAGCGGGCCTGGAAGCGGAAGAAGCGCAGGGCGCGCAGATAGTCCTCCCGCAGCCGCGTCGCCGGGTCGCCCACGAAGCGCACCACCCCGGCGGCCAGGTCCCCCCGTCCGCCGAACCAGTCCCAGAGATTGCCCTCCGCATCCATGGACATGGCGTTGATGGTGAAATCGCGCCGGGCCGCGTCCTCGCGCCAGTCGGCGGTCCATTCCACCTCGGCATGGCGGCCGTCGGTGGCGACATCGCGGCGCAGGCTGGTCACCTCCACCGGCTCGCCATCGCCGATCGCGGTGACGGTGCCATGGGCAAGGCCGGTCTCCACCACCTTCAGCCCGGCGGCGCGCAGCAGCGGCACGGCGGCCCCGGGCGGCAGCGGCACGCCGACATCCACATCGGCGATCGGCCGCCCCGCCAGCGCGTCGCGCACGCAGCCACCCACGGCGCGCGAGCCCGGCAGCGCCCGCAACACCGCCAGCGGGGCGCCACGAGTCAGCCGTTCCGGGGGAGCCAGCCGGGCGTGGGGGGCGCCGTCAGGGTGTTCGGGGATCACGTCGTGGGGGCGCATCGGGTCTCCGGTCTCTCCGGATGCTGTCATGGGGCGCCATCATGGCGGCCCGGCATGGCCGCGCTCGATCCGGCCATCCGGCTCCAGCCGGGCCGGCACATAGGTGCTGCCCTGTTCCATCCGGCGGGACAGGCCATAGGCCGCCAGGCCCGCCGCCGCCAGGGCCAGCCCGGCCCCCGCCAGGGCGAGGAAGGGCCAGGGCAGGTCCTCCTCGCCCGGCCGCCCCGGCGCGGGACGCGGCCGGAACCGGCGCCAGAGCAGGAAGCCGGCGAAGGGCGCCAGGAACAGCAGCACGGGAACGAGGCGGAGCAGCATCAGCCGCGCAGCAGCAGGGCGAGATTGCGCAGGATTGCCGCGGTGGCGCCCCAGACGAGATGCTGCTCGTGCGGCCAGACCCAGAAGGTACGCTCCCGCCCTTCGACAAGGCGGGTGAGCCGCTGCGGCTCTGCCGGGTCGAGCAGGCGGGCCAGCGGGTACTCGAAGATCTCCGCCACCTCGGCGGGGTCCGGCGTCACGGTGAAGGGCGGGCGCAGCAGGGCCACCACCGGCACGACATGGTAGCCGGTGCCGGTCACATGCGGCGGCAGGCGGCCCAGGACCTGCGGCAGGCGCGGGTCCAGCCCGACCTCCTCGGCGGCTTCGCGCAGGGCGGCCGCCTCGGGCGTCTCGCCCGCCTCGATCCGCCCGCCGGGCAGCGCCACCTGCCCGGCATGGGCGGACAGCGTGGCGGCACGCAGGGTCAGCATCACCGCGGGCGCCTCGCCCAGCACCACCGGCACCAGCACGGCGGCGCGGCGCAGGCCGGTCCCGGCCTCCGCCTCCCCGGGTGGGGGCGGCGCGTCCAGCTCCTCGGGCAGGCCGGTGCTGTCGGGCGTGGTGCTGGGATAGAGGGAGGGCGCGTGTCCCGGCGCCAGGGACGCCGTCAGGCGGTGGGCGATCTGCCGGGCGGAAAGGGAGGGCGGAAGCGGGGCCGGCAGGCCGGGCGGGCCGTCGCGCATCACCCGGCGGGGCTGTCCTCGTCCCAGACATCCTCCAGGTCGCCGGCTTCCTCCTCCGGATGGTCGCCCACCGGAAAGAACATGCCCTTGCTCCAGACGCCAAGCACGCGGCGGCCGTCGATCACCTCGGTCTCGGCCAGGGCGACCATCTCGTAGAAGACGGGGCGGCTGATCCGGGCCTCCAGCCCGGGGCGGATCAGCACATAGGGGCTGGGCTCGCCGGTTTCCGGGTCGGTCTCCACCCGGATCGGGTGCTCCGGCCCGGCGGTCACCACCTCGTCCAGGTTGGTGCGGAAGCTCACGCATTGCAGCTTCACGCCGTGGCCTTCGCAGTCACAGTCCCGCCAGCACATCTCGACCGCCACGAAAGGGGCGTCGTCCACCGCGATCCGCCCGCGCTCGGCGGGGGTCTCCAGGACATAGCCGCCATCGGGCAGGCGCTTGAGAACGCTGGCGAAAAGGCAGACCAGCTCCTTCCGCCCGATGGGCGATCCGCGATAATGCCAGGTGCCGTCGCGGGCGATCCTCATGTCGAAATCGCCGCAATCCCGCTTACGGAATGTCACCGGGGGTAGCGGTTTCGTTGTTTCCTCGCGCGCCGCTAGGGTCATAGGCTGATCCATGCCGTGACGACTGAACATCCACAGCCGGGAAGGTCCGTCCAACCTTGCCCGACGGGGATGCATATAGGGAGAGGGGAAGGCATGGTGGAAGTGGTGCTCGGCGATCCCCGCTCGCAAAATGGCGAGGACAGCGCCGCGCTGATGGCGCAGGCGGAAATGCTGGCCGACCGGCTGGGCCGGGCGCGCGACGCCGTGGGGCGCGTGATCCTGGGCCAGGAACAGGTGGTGGAGCAGGTGCTGACCAGCCTGGTCTCCGGCGGCCATGTGCTGCTGGTGGGCGTGCCGGGGCTCGGCAAGACCAGGCTGGTGGAAACCCTGGCCACCGTCCTGGGCATGGATGCCCGCCGGGTGCAGTTCACCCCGGACCTGATGCCGGCCGATATCCTGGGCTCCGAGGTGCTGGAGGAATCCCACGAGGGGGAGAGCCGCGGCCGCCGCGCCTTCCGCTTCATCCGGGGACCGGTCTTCTGCCAGCTTCTGATGGCCGACGAGATCAACCGCGCCTCGCCCCGCACGCAATCCGCCCTGCTCCAGGCGATGCAGGAGCGCAAGGTGGCCGTGGCCGGGGAGGTGATGGACCTGCCATCGCCCTTCCACGTCCTGGCCACGCAGAACCCGATCGAGCAGGAGGGCACCTATCCCCTGCCGGAAGCGCAACTCGACCGCTTCCTGATGGAGGTCGAGGTCGGCTACCCCGACGCCGCCGCCGAGCGCGCCATGCTGCTCGCCACCACCGGTGCGGCGGAGGAGAAGGCGGTGGCCGTTCTCTCGCCCGGCGAGCTGCTGGCCGCCCAGGCGCTGGTGCGGCGCATCCCCGTGGGCGAGAAGGTGCTGGACGCCATCCTGGCGCTGGTGCGCGGCGCCCGCCCCGGCCCCGAGGGCGGCGAGGCCAGCCGCCATCTCGCCTATGGCCCCGGCCCGCGCGCTGCCCAGGCGCTGATGCTGGCCACCCGCGCCCGGGCGCTGCTGGACGGGCGGCTTTCCCCCTCGCTGGACGACGTGGCGGCGCTCTGCGAGCCGGTGCTGCGGCACCGCCTCGCGCTGAGCTTCGCCGCGCGGGCGGACGGGGTGCGGCTGCCGGAGGTGATCGCCGCCCTGCGCGGCGGGATCGGCTGACCGGGTGGCGCTCGGCCTGTTCCGCGCCGGAAGCACCGTTGCAGGAGGCAGGAACCCCGGCCAGGGCAGCGGCACCGCCATCGACCGTGCCGCCCGTGCCGAGGCTGCCGCCGGGGCGCTGCCGCCGCTGCTGGTGGCCGCCGAACGCGTGGCCGCCACGGTGATGCAGGGCGTGCACGGCCGCCGCCGGCCAGGGCAGGGGGATGCCTTCTGGCAGTTCCGCCCCTTTGTCGCCGGCGACAGCCTGGCGCGCATGGACTGGCGGCAGAGCGCCAAGACCGACCGGCTCTTCGTGCGCGAGACGGAGTGGGAGGCGGCGCAGACCGTGGGCCTCTGGCGCGATGCCGGGCCGGGCATGGACTGGTCCGGCAGCCCTGGCCGCGCCACCAAGCGGGAGCGGGCGGAGCTCCTGCTCCTGGCCCTGGGGGCGCTGCTGCTGCGGGGCGGCGAGCGGCTGCGCCTTTTCGGCGACGGGCGGGCCCTGGCCGGGCGCGGCGCGCTGCCGGCCCTGGCCGAGGCGCTGGGGCGCCACACCGATCCCCCGCGCGACCAGCGCCTGCCGCGCCATGCCCGCGCCGTGCTGCTGGGCGATTTCCTGGCGCCGCTGGAGGACACGCGAAGCGCCGTCTCGGCCCTGGCGGCACAGGGTGTGCAGGGCCATCTGGTACAGGTGCTCGATCCGGCGGAGGAAAGCCTGCCCTTCGCCGGACGGGTGCGGTTCGAGGCCCTGTCCGGAGGTGACGCCACGCTGGTCCCGCGCGTCGAAGGCATCCGCGAGCTCTATGCCGAGCGTCTGGCGGCGCATCGCGACGGCCTGGGCGCCATTGCCCGTGCCGCCGGCTGGAACCTGCTCGTCCATCGTACGGACCAGCCGCCGGAGGCCGCGCTGCTCGCGCTCTGGCAGGCCCTGGCCCCGGCCCGTGGGGGGCGGGGCGGCGCATGAATCTCGGTCCCCTGCTCTTCGCCGCGCCCTGGCTGCTGCTCGCCCTGCCGGCCCTGCCGCTGCTCTGGTGGCTGCTGCGGGTCACGCCGCCTTCCCCGAAGCGGCAGTCCTTTCCGCCCACCCGGCTGCTACGCGACCTGCCCGTGGCGGAGGAGACACCGGCCCGCACTCCCTGGTGGCTGCTGCTGCTGCGCCTCGCCGCGGCGGCGCTGATCGTGCTGGGGCTGGCGCGGCCGGTCTGGGACGCGACGGCGGGGGCGGGCGGGCAGGGGCCGCTGCTGCTCGCCATCGACAATGGCTGGGCCTCGGCCGCCGACTGGCCGCAGCGCATGGCCACCGCCCGCGCCGCGGTGGAGGCGGCGGGACGCGACGGCCGGCCGGTCTCCCTGCTGGCCACGGCGCCCGCGCCGGATGGGCAGATGCCCGCGCCCACGCCGCCCCTGCCGGCGCCGGAGGCCGCGACCCGCCTCGCCGCGCTGCGGCCGCTGCCCTGGGCGCCGGACCGCGCCGCCGCCGCCACGGCCCTGGCCTCCTGGCGGCAGGCGAATGGCGGGCAGGCCGCCTCGCTCTTCATCACCGACGGGCTGACCCATGCCAGCGGGGATTCGGTGCTGGCCACCACGCTGGCGGAGATGGGGCCGCTGACCGTGGCGGGGCGCGACCCGGCCCTGCCCCTCCGCATCCTGCCGCCGCCGGTGGCGGAGGCCGACCGGCTGCGCCTGACCGTCCGCCAGACCCCCTCGGCCACGCCGGGCGAGGCGGCGGTGCTGGCGCGCACCGCCGATGGCCGCACCCTGGCCCGTGCCACCATCGCCATCCCGGCGGGTGCCGGCAGCGCCGAGGGCGCGCTGGAACTGCCGCTGGAGATCCGCGAGCAGGTGGTGCGACTGGAACTGGAGGGCGAGACCGGGGCCGCCGGCTCCGTGCTGCTGGACGAGCGCTTCCGCCGCCGCCCCGTCGGCCTGCTGGCCGGGGACGGCGCCGCCGACACGCCGCTGACCGGCTCGCTCTTCTACCTGGAACGCGCCCTGCAGCCCTTCGTGGAGGTGCGGCGCGGCTCGCTGGAAACGCTGCTGTCCCGCAAGCTGGCGGTGCTGGTCCTGGCCGACTATCCGCTGACCGAGGCGCGGGAGATCCAGGCCGTCACCCGCTTCGTGGAGGAGGGCGGACTGCTGCTGCGCTTCGCCGGGCCGCGCATGGCGGAGCATCCGGACCCGCTGCTGCCGGTCACGCTGCGGGCCGGGGAGCGGCAGCTCGGCGGCTCGCTGTCCTGGGAGAAGCCGCAGCCCCTGGCCACCTTCCCCGACACGTCCCCCTTCGCCGGCCTCGCCGTGCCGCCCGAGGTCGCCATCCGCACCCAGGTCCTGGCCGAGCCTGCCCCGCGGCTGAGCGAGCGGACCTGGGCGACCCTGGCCGACGGCACGCCGCTGGTCACGGGCCTGGGACGCGGCGCGGGGCGGATCGTGCTGGTGCATGTGACCGCCAATGCCGACTGGTCCGACCTGCCGCTCTCGGGCCTCTTCGTGGACATGCTGCGGCGGCTGGTGGCGCTGTCCTCCGGCGTGGCGGAGGCCGCGGGCGCGGCGCGCCTCGCCCCGATCGAGAGCATGGACGGCTTCGGCCATCTCGGCCCCGCCCCGGCCACCGCCACCGCCATCGTGGCGCGGGACCTCGCGGCCACGGTGCCCGGCCCCGCCCATCCGCCGGGCTGGTACGGCACCCCGGGCGAGAGCGGCGAGCGCCGGGCGCTGAACCTGTCCGCGCATGTCCCGGCCCCCGTGCTGGCGCCGCCGCCGCCCGCCGGGGCGCGCGCCGTGGTGCTGGGCGGCGTGCCGGTGGAACGCGACCTCGGCCCCTGGCTGCTGGCAGCGGCGATGCTGCTGCTGCTGGCGGATCTGGTGCTGTCGCTGGTGCAGCGCGGGCTGCTCGGGCGCGGTGGCGGGGCAGGGGCCGCCGGGCTGTCCCGCCGGGTTGCCCCCCGCCGGGTGGCCATGCTGGCCCTGCTCCTGCCGCTGGGCTTCGCCGGCGCCGCCCAGGCCCAAGGGCAGGCCCAGGCCCCATCGCGGAACAGCGGGGCCGTGCCCGCCGAGGATGCCCCGGCCCTTGCCACACGCCTCGCCTATGTGGTCACCGGCGATGCGGCGCTGGACGAGGTCTCGCGCGCCGGGCTGGCGGGGCTGTCGGACTATGTGAACCGCCGCACCGCCGCCACCCTGGCCGAGCCCGCCGCGGTGCGCCCGGGGGTGGACGACCTTTCCTTCTATCCGCTGCTCTACTGGCCGGTCTCGCCCGATGCGGGCGACCTCGACGACCGGGCAGCGGAAGCGGTGAACGGCTTCATGCGCAACGGCGGCATCGTGCTCTTCGACACGCGCGATGAAGGCTCCGGCGAGGGCATGGCGCCCGGCGCCAAGGAGGCGCTGCGCCGGGTGACCCGGAACCTGGACATCCCGCCGCTCGCGCCGCTGCCGGAGGACCATGTGCTGCGCCGCGCCTTCTACCTGCTGGCCGAGGTTCCGGGGCGCTGGGCCGGCGGCACGGTCTGGGTGGCGCGCGACGTGGACCGCGCCAATGACAGCGTCAGCCCGGCCATCATCGGCGGCGCCGACTGGGCCTCGGCCTGGGCGGTCGATGCGCGCGGCAACAACCCCTATGCCGTGGTGCCCGGCGGGGCGCGGCAGCGCACGCTCGCCTACCGCTTCGGGGTGAACCTCGTGATCTATGCCCTGACCGGCAACTACAAGGGCGACCAGGTGCATGTCCCGGCCATCCTCGAACGGCTGGGGCAGTAGCGCATGCAGCAGACCCTTTCCGGTATCGACCTCGCCCCGATCCTGCCGCCCTGGCTGCTGGCCGCGCTGGCGGTGCTGGCCGTCCTCGCCACGGCGCTGGCCGTCTGGCGGCGGGCGCGCGGCGCCTGGTGGCGCGCCGCCGCCTTCGCCCTGATCCTGGGCGCGCTGGCCAATCCCCGCCTCGTGACCGAGACGCGCGAGACCCGGCCCGACATCGCCCTGGTGGTGCTGGACCACAGCGCCAGCACGCGGATCGGCGGGCGCGAGGCGCAGCTCGCCCGGGCGCGGGACGTGCTGGAGCAGCGCCTCGGCCGCATCCCGGATCTGGAGTTCCGCAGCATCACCGTGGAAGAAGGCGGCAACCGGGGCACGCGGCTCTACGGCGCCATCGAGACCGCCCTGGCCGAGATCCCGCGCGCGCGCCTTGCCGGCATCGTCGCCCTGACCGATGGGCAGGTCCATGACATCCCCCCGCCCGGCGCCGCCGGCGGCCCCGCCCTGGACGCGCCCTTCCACGCCCTGCTGGCCGGGCGGCCCGGCGAGGTGGACCGGCGGCTGCGGGTGATCGAGGCGCCGGGCTTCGGCATCGTCGGCCGCTCGGTGGAGCTGCGCGTGGTCGCGGAGGATCTGGGCGTGCCCGCGGGGGCGGCCGACGGCGGCGCCGTGCGCCTGACCATCCGCCGCGACGGCGCCGCGCCGCGCGTGGAAAGCGTGCCGCTGGGCCGCGAGCACCGCATCGCCGTGCCGATCGAGCGCGGCGGCCCCACGGTGGTCGAGGTCGCGGCCGAGGAACGGCCGGGCGAGGTCTCCACCCTGAACAACCGTGCCGTGGTGACGATCAACGGCGTGCGGGAGCGGCTGCGCGTGCTTCTCGTCTCCGGCGAGCCGCATGCCGGGGAGCGTACCTGGCGCCGGCTGCTGAAGGCCGATCCGAACGTGGACCTCGTCCACTTCACCATCCTCCGCCCGCCGGAGAAGGACGACAACACGCCGCTGAACGAGCTGGCGCTGATCGCCTTCCCGGTGCGGGAGCTGTTCCAGCAGCGGTTGCGCGACTTCGACCTGATCGTCTTCGACCGTTTCAGCAACCGCGGCTTCCTGCCGCCACAATACCTGCGGAACATCGCCGACTATGTGCGCGGCGGCGGCGCGCTGCTGCTGTCCGTGGGGCCGGAATTCAGCGGCCCGACCAGCCTCGCCCTGACGCCGCTGGGGCAGGTCCTGCCGGTGCGGCCGCCCCTGGGCAGCGGGGCGGGCTTCGGCAACGGGCTGAACTTCGGCTTCGCCCCGCCACCGCGCGGCGGCAACGATGCCGAGGTGGACGGCCCCTTCCGCGCCCATGTCACCGATGCCGGCCAGCGCCATCCGGTGACCGAGGGCCTGCCCGGTGCCAATGCCGGCGACCGGCCGCAGAGTTGGGGCCGCTGGTACCGCTACATGCGGGCGGAGCCGCGTTCCGGCACCATGGTGATGGACGCGCCGGGCGGCAGCCCGCTGATGATCCTGGACCGGGTGGGCGAGGGCCGGGTGGCGCTGCTGCTCTCCGACCATATCTGGCTCTGGGCGCGTGGCCATGACGGCGGCGGGCCGCAGGCGGAGCTGCTGCGCCGTGTCGCCCACTGGTCGATGCGCGAGCCGGAGCTGGAGGAGGAGGACCTCACCGCCAGCGTGTCCGAGGGGCGGCTGACCGTGACCCGCCGCAGCGTGGCCGATGCGCCACCGCCCGAGATCGCCGTCACCGCGCCGGACGGCACGGTGACGCGCCATCCGGCCCGCGCGGCGGGCGGCGGCCGTTCCACGGTGGAGATGCCGGCGGAGCAGCCGGGCGTCTGGCAGGCCAGCGACGGGCAGCGCACCGCCTATGCCGCCGCCGCCGCGCCCAATCCCATGGAGATCGCCGACCTGCGCGCCGATCCCGGACCGGTGGAGCCGCTGGCCCGCGCCACGGGTGGGGCGGCGCGCTGGCTGGGCACGGGGGCGGAGCCGCAACTGCCGGATATCCGCCGCGTCGCCGCCGGGCGCGACACCGCCGGGCCGGGCTGGATCGGCCTGCGCCGCAACGAGGACCATACGGTGACGGGCCTCTCCGCGACGGCCCTGCTGCCGCCCTGGCTGGCCCTGGCCATGGTGCTCGGCGTGGCCGTCCTGGCTTGGCGGCGCGAAGGGGCCTGAGGCGCGCCTTCCAGCCCGGAGCAGGTTCTTTCGGGTGTGGCGTCGCGTTTGTGTCCGGCCCCGGGGGATGGCGGCCATCGTGACGGGCATGGAAGCTGCCATCCAGAGCGTGGGATCGACATCAACTACCCGCGAGAATGGGCAGCGGCGCGAGCATGGTCCCGTTGACCTGGAGCGATCCGGCCCCTCCGGCTGGGTATGCCCGCCGGGCCGGGGTGGTCCGGGCCAACCCCGTGCCGCGAGGACCGATCCGCCCCTTGAGCCCCATGCTTCCGCTCCAGAGCCCCGAAGGGACCCGCCCCTACCAGCCGATCGAGCACTATGCGCTGATCGGCAACTGCCACGGCGCGGCGCTGGTGGCGCGGGACGGCGCGATCGACTGGTGCTGCCTGGAACGCTTCGACGCGCCGCCGGTCTTCTCGCGGCTGCTGGACCGGCGGCGGGGCGGCTTCTTCGAACTGCGCCCCGAGGAGGATTTCGAGGTCAGCCGCTCCTACCTGCCGCAGACCAATATCCTGGAGACCACCTTCGCCACCGCCTCCGGCATGGCGCGACTGATCGACCTGATGCTGCCGCCGCCGGAAGGGCCGCCGGGGCCGGAGCTGGTGCGGATCCTGAGCGGCGTGTCCGGCCGGCTGCGCTTCCGCCTCCGCTTCCGGCCGCTGCCGGGCTTTGCCACCGCCTTCCCGCCCCTGCGGGTGGAAAGGCACCTTGCCGCGGCGGAGGGCTGCCCCAGCCTGCTGTCCGACGAGCCGCTCGGCCTGGAGGAAGGGTGCGCGACGGCCCGCTTCACGCTCTCGGGGGGCGCCCATGCCGCCTTCCGCCTGTTCCGCGCCGGCGCCGCGACGGAGGAGGACCGGGAGGATGTCTATGACCGGCTGGAACGGGCGCGGCAGGGCTGGGTCTCCTGGTCCGGCATCCGCAGCTATGACGGCCCGTTGCAGGACGATCTCGTGCGCAGCGCGCTGGTGCTGAAGGCGCTGACCTACGAGCCCAGCGGTGCCCTGGTGGCCGCGCCCACCACCTCCCTGCCGGAGGAGATCGGCGGCATCCGGAACTGGGACTACCGCTTCTGCTGGCTGCGGGATTCCTGCCTTGCCTTCTACGCCCTGAAGAAGTTCGGGCATGTGCGCGAGTCCGAGCGCTTCTTCGACTTCGTCCGGCACCTTTCCCTGCGCGACGATGGCGGGCTGCGGCCGCTCTATGCCATCGATGGCCGCGGCGAGGGGCTGGAGGAACGCGGGATCGCGCATTTCGAGGGCTGGTGCGGCAGTGCGCCGGTGCGCGAGGGCAACGGCGCCGCGGACCAGCACCAGGCCGATGTCTATGGCCAACTCCTGGACCTCGTCCATCTGCGGCACCGGCTCGGCGGCGAGATCGATGGCGAGGCCCGCGCGCAGATCGCCCGCATGGCCGACTATGTGACCAAGGTCTGGCGCGAGCCCGACAACGGCCTCTGGGAACCGCGCCTGCCGCCGACGCGCTACCTGCACGCGGTGCTGATGAACTGGGTGGCGCTGGACCGCGCCATCCACCTGCTCGGCGAGAGAGAGGAATGGCGCGCGGCGCGGGACGCCATCGTGGCGGAGGTGAACGGGCCCGGCGTGCATCCGCATGGCGGCTACCTGACCCAGAGCTTCGGCAGCGATGCCGTGGACGCGTCGGTGCTGCTGGCGCCGATGCTGGGCTTTCCCGTGGACGAGGCGGTGTTCAACCGCACCGTGGACGAGATCATCCGGCAGCTCGGCCATGGCGCCCTGGTCTACCGCTACAAGACGGAGGACGGGCTGCCCGGGCATGAGGGCACCTTCCTGCTCTGCGCCTTCTGGCTGGTCGATGCCCTGGCCTGGCTGGGGCGGGAGGAGGAGGCGCGGCAGCGCTTCGACGCGCTGCGCGCCCTGGCCAACGATGTCGGCCTGTTTCCCGAGGAGATCGCCGAGGACGGCACCTTCCTCGGCAGTTTCCCGCAGGCCTTCAGCCATCTCGGCTTCCTGCACAGCGCCATGGTGCTGGACCTGCTGCGCCATGGCGGGCGCGAGGCCGTGCGCGGCACCTATGCCGACCGGACCCTGCGGGAAACGCCCAGCCGCCGGGTGGTCCGGCTGCGTTAGCCCAGGGGGCAGGGCCGGTTCAGAGCTGGCTTTCCACCGGCAGCCAGCGCACGAGCTGGGCCAGGAGGCGGCGTTGCCAGCTCGCATCGGGCTCCTTGTGCTGGACGCGGCGTCGGCCGTCCGGCCTCTCGTCGGTCCAGACCATCAGGCCGCGCCGGAGGCTGAGGTGGTAGCTGCGCTGGGGCGAGGACAGGCGGCGGAATTCCCGCCGCAGCCTTTCCGCCAGTTCGGGGTGGCGGATGAAGGCGCCCATCTCGGTGTTCAGGTTGGCGGAGCGCGGATCGAGGTTGAAGGAGCCGACGAAGAGCTGCTCGCGATCCAGTACGAAGGCCTTGGTGTGCAGGCTGGCGCCCTTGGAGCCCAGCACGCCGGCGTCCTCCCGCCCGCTGCGCTTCAGCTCATAGAGCTCCAGCCCCGCCTTGAGCAGCCGTCGGCGATAGCGGGAATAGCCGCCATGCACCGCCACGACATCGGTGGCGGCCAGGGAGTTGGTGATCACCCGGACGCGGACGCCCCGCCGCAGCAGGCCGATCAGCGCCGCGGCGCCGGCCTCGCCCGGCACGAAATAGGGGGAGATCAACATCGCCTCGCGCTCCGTCCCCTGGAGCGCCGCGTCGATGGCGGTGACCAGCCGGCCCGGCACCTCCTCGCCGGTCGCCTTGTCGGGCGGGTCGGCGGCGACCTCGACATCCTGGGTGGGCAGCAGGGCTGCATAGCCGTGCAGGATGTCACGCTCCAGCGAGGCGCGGACGCGTTCGAGATAGGGCTGGGCCTCGCCGGATCGCGCATCCGCGTCGAGGCGGCGACGCAGCGCGTCCAGGCTTTCCGGCGTGTCGCAGCACTGGCCGCGCCGGGCCAACCGGTGGTTCCAGTAGCGTTCGAACTGCGTCAGCGCCTGCTGCGAGGCCCCGCCGGCCACGGCGATGTCCAGGTCGCGGAAGTTGAAGCTGCCCGAGGCGTCGAAATACTCGTCGCCGATGTTGCGCCCGCCCAGGATCGCCAGGCGCCCGTCGGCGATCCAGGACTTGTTGTGCATGCGGTGGTTGAGCTGCCCGCGGCTGAGCAGCAGCTCCAGCCCGAAGCCGAGCCTGCCCAGGAAGCGCCAGCGATGCGCGTTGAAGACCCGCACCTCGATGCCCGGATGCTCCGCCCCCAGCCGGCAGAGCAGCGGGGCCGCGGATTGGTCGTCCAGCACGCAACTGTCGTCCAGCAGCAGGCGCACGCGCACGCCCCGGTCGGCGGCGTTCAGGATCTCCCGCGCCAGGAGGCGGCCGGTGATGCCGTCGTGCCAGGCATAGTATTGCAGGTCCAGGCTGCGCGTGGCGGCACGGGCGCTGGCGGCGCGCAGGCCGAAGGCCTCCAGCCCGTTGGCCACCAGCGTCGTGCCGGTGTCGGCGCCGATCCGCCGCAGCGCCTCGTCCACCGCCTGGTCCAGCGTCGGCTGCGCCGCGCGCCAGCGCGGCAGGAGGCGCCTGTGCGGCCGCCGGAGGGTCTTGGCGGTTTCCATGGCCAGGGTCAGCCCACGCTGGCGAGCCGGGGCGTGGCGTCCTCGGCGGCACCATCCAGCAGGTCGAGTCGCAGCAGGGCCTTCAGCGGCAGGTGGTCGGAGGCGACGCGGGAGAGGGCGGTGTCATGCGCCTCCACCGAATGCACCAGCCCGTTCGGCCAGCCCAGGATGCGGTCCAGCGAGAGCACCGGCATCCGGGTCGGGAAACTGGCCGGTCCCTCGTTCATGGGGCCGAAGAAGGGCTCCAGCGACCGCAGCGCCGAACGCCGTCCGGGCCGCCATTCGTTCAGGTCCCCCATCATGAGGGTGGGCATGGAGGCACCCTCCGCGATGCTGCGCAGGATGGCAGCGCCCTGGCGCATGCGGCAGTTGCGGAGAAGGCCGAAATGAGCGGCCACCACCCGCAGCCGGCCCCCCGGCAGGTCCAGCTCCGCGATCACCGCGCCGCGCGGCTCCGCCCCGGGCAGGGCGAGCCGGTGCAGGCGAAGCGGCGTGCCCTCCCGCAGCAGGATGGCGTTGCCGTGCCAGCCATGCCCGTCCGGCAGGTCGGAGACCTGCAGCAGGTGCAGCCCGCTTTCCCGCCGCAGCGTGGCGGCATCGAGCAGGCCATAGCGGCGGCCGAAGCGGCGGTCGGCTTCCTGGATCGCCACCAGGTCGGCATCCATCTCCCCGATCACCGCCGCGATGCGCTGCGGGTCGAAGCGCCCGTCCCGGCCCACGCATTTGTGCACGTTGTAGGAGGCGACCCGCAGGGTTACGCCGCCCGGCGCCTCCCCCGGATGGGGATGGTGCACAGCCCGGGGCCCACGCCGGGCATCGCGGATGCGGCGCAGGAGCTGGCGGGCCGAGCGGCTGTCCGAAGGGAGCTTCATGGCCGTGGGGACAGGGAGGGCGCGGGGCCCGGGGACGGGGGGAGGCGCGGTCCTGCGGACGCAGGGCGGGGGGCCAGAGCCGGCCGGTGCCACGAGGCTGGGAGCATGGCTTTTACATGTGCCACCCGGCCCCGGGCCGCAAGCCGGACGGCGCCTCCGCGGACGCATGGCCCGGCCGCGTCCGCACGGGCCCGCGCCGCGCAACGGAGAGCGGCGGACGTGCCCCGGTGCGACGGAATGCGCGGATCGGCAAGGATCGCGACACATTCCGGAGACCTGGGGGTACGATAATGCCTCCTTCAACGGGGAGGCGGGCCTGTGCCCCGTGCCATGCCGATGCCGCATTCCGTCACATTTCCTCACCGCATCGGGTAGAAGCTGCCGGTGATGCTGATCAACCTTCCTCATATCCTCCTGGCCATCGCCGCGCTCCTGGTGGTGGTGAGCGCCGTGCAGCCCCTGGCGAAGCGCCTGATGGTTTCCGACACGGTGCTGCTGGCGGTGGTGGGAACCGTGCTTGGCGGCGGGGCCGCCTATCTGATGGAACAGCGGGTGAACAAGGCGATCGACGACGTCGCCGGCACGCTGATCAACTTCCCGGTGAACGCGGAGGTCTTCCTCTTCATCTTCCTGCCGCTGCTGGTCTTCCACGGCGCGCTCTCCATCGACGTGCGGCGCCTGGCGCGCGACGCCGCGCCGGTGCTGGTCCTGGCGGTGGTGGCGGTGCTGGTGACCACGGCGGCGATCGGCTTCGCGCTGGCTCCCATCGCGGGCGTGCCGCTGGCCTCCTGCCTGCTGCTGGGTGCCATCGTCGCCACGACCGACCCCTCGGCGGTGGTGGGCGTCTTCCGCGACATTGGCGCCGACAGCCGGCTGACCCGACTGGTGGAGGGCGAGAGCCTGCTGAACGACGCGGCGGCCATCTCGATCTTCACCATCCTGCTGGCGCAGATCGTGGGGCATCACGAGCCGGACTGGCTGGCCGGCGGCGTGACGCTGGTGGTCTCCTTCGTGGAGGGGCTGGCGGTCGGCTTCGTCTTCGCGCGGGCCATGCTCTTCGTCATGCCCGTGCTGGGCGGCAACCGGGCGGCCGAGGTGACGATGACGCTCGCGCTGCCCTATTTCGCCTATATCCTCTGCGACGAGGTCCTGGGCGCCTCCGGCGTGGTGGCGGCGGCAGCGGCGGGGCTGACGGTCAGCGCCATCGGCCCCTCCACCTTCCGGCCGCAGAGCTGGTCCTATCTCACCGATGTCTGGGGACAGCTCGCCTTCTGGGCCAGCTCGCTGGTCTTCGTGCTGGCCTCGATGCTGGTGCCGCGGCTGCTGCTCGGCATGACACGGTGGGACCTGGTGCTGGTCGGCGCGGTGGTGCTGGCCGCCACGCTGGCCCGGGCGGTGGTGCTCTTCGGCCTGCTGCCGGTCCTGCGCTGGGTCGGCATCTCGCAGCGTATCCCGATCCGCTTCAAGGTCACCATCCTCTGGGGGGGGCTGCGCGGCGCCATCACCCTGGCGCTGGCGCTGTCGGTGACCGAGCATGTCGGCGTGCCGGCGGCGACGCAGCGCTTCATCACCATCCTGGCCACCGGCTACGTGCTCTTCACCCTGCTGGTGAACGGCACCACGCTGCGCTTCCTGGTGCGGGCGCTGAAGCTCGACCAGCTCTCGCCCACCGACCAGGCGCTGCGCAACCAGGTGGTGGCCATCGGGCTCGGCGAGGTGCGGGACCGGCTGCGCGACACGGCACGCGACTTCGGCTTCTCCCCCCAGGCCTGCGCCCATGTCCTCGACATGTACGAGCGCCGGGTGAAGGTCGAGACCGCCGCCAACACCTTCGACACGGCGATCGGCGACCGCGACCGCGTGACGCTGGGCCTGATCACCTATGCCTCGCAGGAACGCGCCGTCCTGCTGGAGATCTTCAAGGACCATGGCCTTTCCCGCCGTGTCATGGAGAACCTGCTCTGGACCGCGGAGAGCATGATCGACGGGGCCCGCTCCGAGGGGCGGCTCGGCTACATCCAGGCGGCGCGGCGGCGGCTGCGGCCGACGCTGCGCTTCCAGGCGGCGCAGTGGCTGCACCGGAACTTCCGCATCGACACGCCGCTGATGCACTGCATGGCCGAGCGTTTCGAGACCCTGCTGCTCACGCATCTGGTGTCCGTCGCCATGTCGCGCTTCATGCGCCGCCGCATGGAGCCGGTGCTGGGTGCCCGCGTGACCGAGGTGGTGAGCGACATCGTCGCGCGGCGGGAGGACCTGCTGGCCGACGCGATGGACACGCTGCGCCTGCAATACCCTGGCTATGCCGAGGCGCTGGAGAGCCGGATGCTGCGCCAGATCGGGCTGCGGCAGGAGGCGGACGAGTATGCCAGCCTGCGCAGCGAATCGTTGATCGGGGAGGAGCTCTACGAGGAGCTGTCCCGGTCGCTGGACCAGGCGCGCCGCCATATCGGCCGGCCGCTGAAGTTCAACCTGCAATCCGGGCTCGACATGCGGATCAAGGATTTTCCCGTCTTCATCGGGTTGCAGGAGGCGGTGCTGCACGACATCGCCATCAGCATGACGGTGCGCTTCACCGTGCCGGGCGAGCGCATCTACCGCCCCGGGCAGAAGGCGCATTCGGTCTATTTCATCAGTTCCGGCGAAGTCGAATTCATGCAGGACGGCCAGGAAGTCCGGCTGGGCCCCAACGAGTTCTTCGGGGAGCACGAGCTGATCCATGGCGGCCGCCGCAAGGCCCGCGCGCGGGCCACCAGCTTCTGCCACCTGCTGGAGCTGAGCGCCGCGGATTTCCAGCGCATGATCCTGGACGCGCCGCAGCTGGTGGGCCGCTTCGAGCGGCTGGCCGGCGACCGGCTGCCCTCCCGGGAGGTGGTGGCGGAACAGGACGACGGGGAGGACGGGGAGACGGCAGAGATGCGCTACGTGACCGCGACGCCCGAGCCGCCCTTCCGCATCGCCGACGAAACCCGGGACCGGGTGTCCGAGGAACGCTGACGGTCCTGTCCGGCGTTGCGCTTCCCCGGCGGAGAGAGGGGCCGGCGGGAAAGGCAGCGCCTCTCCCCCGGGGCCGGCCGCTACGCGCGACGGCGGGCTACCCGCCCGGCCATTCGATTTCCGCCAGGACGGGCAGGTGGTCGGAGGCTTCCCGGGCGGCGGGGTCGGTCCAGCTCCGGCGCAGGAGCTGGCGCGGGCGGCCGTAGATCCGGTCCAGCGAAAGCAGCGGGCGCCGCACGGGGAAGGTCCTTTCCCGCGTGCGGACCGGCAGGATGCCGAGGAAGGCGCGGTCCACGGCGCCGCGCCAGCTCCATTCGTTGAAGTCGCCCATGGCCAGGGCGGGGCCTTCCACCTGTCGCGCCAGCCCGGCCAGGACCCTTGCCTGGTGCCGCCTTTCGCGTCCCTGCAGGCCGAAATGCGCCGAGAAGACGTGCAGCGGGCCACCGGCGAGGTCCAGCACCGCCGAGATCACCGCGCGCGGCTCGCGCCCCGGCAAGGAGGCATCGTGTACCGCCGCCTCGCGCAGGGGCAGGCGGCTGATCAGCATGTGGCCGTAGCTGCCCCCGGCCTCGCGCATCGTGGCGGCCTCCACCGCCTGCCCGCCCAGGGCCTCGCGCAGCAGGCGGAAGGGCTGCTCGCCATCATGGCGGTTGCGGCCCTCCACTTCCTGCAAGGCGACCAGGTCGGGCGCGTGGCGCCGCACCAGGGCGATGACGCGGCCGAGGTCGTAGCGCCCGGCGGGGCAGATCCCGGCATGGATGTTCCAGCTCATGACGCGCAGGCCGCCCGGCGGCTTGTGTGATGGCGGCGCGGGCGATGGCGGCAGGGCTTTGCGGTGCGGCAAGCTCAGCCCTCGTGCCGCAGGTGCCGGACGAGACGCTGGAGGCCCCAGGTGACGCCCGCCCAGAGCACCATCAGCCCGAGCAGCAGCGCCACGTTCTCCACCGTGGGGAATTCCAGGATGCGGGTCATCCGGTCGCCCAGCGCCGACATCAGCACCACGCCCGGCAGCAGGCCCAGGAAGGTGCCGGCCATGTAGTCGAAGAAGCGGATGCGCATCGCCCCGGCGACGAGGTTGACCAGGGTGAAGGGTGCCACCGGCAGCAGGCGGATGGCGGTGACCGCCATGATGCCGTTGCGGGCCACGCTCTGGCTGACGCGGTTGATGCGGGGGCCCAGGAAGCGCCGCAGCAGGTCCGGCCCCATGCGGCGGCCCAGGCCGTACATGGCGGCGGCGCTGAGCATGGCGCCGCCGGTGGCATAGCCCAGCCCCGGCCAGGTGCCGAAGGTGGCGGCGGTGGCGATGATCAGCACGTTGACCGGAAAGGCCAGCAGGCCCAGCAGCAGGAAGAGGCCGATGGCCGCGAAAGGGCCCCAGCCGCCGCCTTCGTCCAGCATGGCGCGGATGGCGGAGGGCGAGACGAGGTCCGCCATCGGCGTGTAGCGCCAGAGCAGGCCGATGGCCACGACCGGCACCAGCACCAGCAGCGCTTTCAGCAGCAGCGGCCAGGGCTTGCCGCCGGGATTGCCGGGGGCGAAGTCGGCGAAGAATTCCTCCGCCCCGATCGGGCGGTGCGGGTCGGCCGCCGCTTCCAGCGTGGGCACGCGCTCGTGTCGCTTCAACTCGCCATCCTCGATGGGGCGCAGGGAATGGTCCCCGCCATTCAGGGCATCCACCGCCGCGAACAGCGCGCCGTGCCTGCCGAGGGCCTCCGTCGCCGCCTCGCCCGAAACGCCCAGATGCTCGCCGAGGAGGCGGCCCAGGACACGCCGCACCGACCGGCGCCCGGCCTCGTCCCCAGCCTCTAGGATCAGGTCGCATTCCGTGTCCGTGCCCATGGACCGGTTGCAGAGGTTGGAGGAGCCGACGCGCAGCAGCCGGTCGTCGATGATCATGACCTTGGCATGCACCATGACCTCGTGCTCGGTCCGCGTCCCGCGCACATGCGGGAAGACCAGCCGGACGCGCCCGCCCATGCCGGCGCGGCGGATGGCGCGCATGAAGCGGATTCTCCCGGCCAGCATGGTGCGGTGCTCCAGCCAGGTGTGGTGCGTCTTCGGGCAGACCAGGAGGATCTGGAGTTCCGGCCGCTCCTTCAGCCGGCGGATGAAGGCGCGGGCGATGGTGCCGCAGGTGAGGAACTGGTTCTCCGCGTAGATCCAGCGCTCCGCGGTGGCGATGGTGTCGAGGTAGAGCTGCCGGATCTCGCGGATGGGGGGCTGTCGGTGCCCGTCGCGGTCCTCCGTGGCGGGCTCGGTGCGGGCGATGCCCACGGCGATGTCATGGAAATCCGGCGCCACGCCCTCCGGCCATGGATCGTGCGGGGCGGGCGGGGCGGGCGGCAGTTCCTCGCAGGCGGCGCGGGCCCAGCGGCGGCGCACCAGCTCCGCCAGATCGGCGGCGGCGGGGCCGTCCACCAGCATCTGCACGTCGTGGAAGGGCGGGTAGGGCGCGCCGCCGGGGTCGACGCGCAACGGGTTGTCCGGGTCGTGCTCCGCCGTGTCCCAGCGGCGGATGGTCAGGTCCAGCCCGCCGGCGAAGGCGATGGCGCCGTCCACCACCACGATCTTCTGGTGGTGGGAGGCGCCGAAGGGGACCGTATCGTCCAGGCAGAGCTCGACATTGGGGGGCGTGTTCCAGCGCAGCGCCAGTACCGGCAGCAACTCGCGCTCCATGGCGTAGAGGACGGAATAGTCCCAGAGCAGCAGGCGGATCCTGAGGTCCGGATTGCGCTCGGCCAGGGCGCTCAGGAAGGGGCCGAGCGTTTCCGGCAGCCCGTCCTCCACCCGGCCAGAGGGGCCGGCCAGCGGCGTGCGGCTGTCGATGTCCCAGCCGACGATCTGGATGCTGTGCCGGGCATTGCGGAGCGCCTTCCGCAGCGCGTCGTAGTAGGGCGCGGCATCCGGCAGCAGCGTGGCCCGTTCCGCCCGCGCCAGCCGCCAGAGGTTGCGGCCGGGCTGGAGGAGCGCCGCACGCCCTGACAGCATCGCTGGACGCCAGCGCCTGATCGCCCTGATGTTACCCACCCGCAAGCCACCTGCCATATCCGGACCGAGGCCCTAACGCGGCCGGGGGCGGTCCGTTTTGCATTGCGGAAGCCTTGTGCCGTAGGGCCGCCCCGGCCGTGACTGGCACCGGCCCCAACCCGTACCAGTTATGGTTGTGGCGCGCGGGGGTCAATCCGCCCGGAACTGGGTCGGGTCGGAAATGCCCATCTCGTGGCCCTTGCGGTCGAAGGCTTCCTCGTAGACCACCGCGAGCCGGGTCTTCACCTCGCCATCCGCGTAGTGCTGGCCGCTCGGCTCGCTGGCGCGGGGCGCCTCGGTTCCCAGGGAAACCAGATAGAGGCCCTGGGCCCGCAGCCCCTCGGCATGCATGGCCTCCACGCTCAGCCGCGTTTCCGCCTCGCCCAGCTTCTCCCGCATCCTCGCCAGTTCCTCCCGCAGCGCGGCGATCTCGCGCGTCTGGGCCGCCGTACGGGTCCTTCCGGCGGCCAGTTCGTCCTTCTGGCTGCTGGCCTGCATGCGCAGCCGGACCACCTCGTCCGCCAGCCGCAGGCTCATGCTCTCCAGCTCGTCGATCGTGGCCGCCGGGGCATGGGCAACGAGGGGGGGCGGGATGGGCATGCGGTCCTCCTGGCTTTTCCCGGGGCGTTTTCCCGGGCCCGGCCGGTTAGGCGGGCCAGGCGGCAGGATTATGGCCGGTTCCCGCTGGAGGAGCGAGAAAGGCGTGATTTCCGTGCCCTGGCCCCGTTTCGGGCGGCCTGGGCCGGTGGAGAGGCCGGGTCGCGGTGGCTCAGGCGGCGGCCTGTGTTTCCACAGCCCCCAACAGGCTCCGCCCCACCGCCTCGGCGATGCGGATGCCGTCCACCCCGGCGGACAGAATGCCGCCCGCATAGCCCGCGCCCTCGCCGGCCGGGAACAGGCCGCGCGTGTTCAGGCTTTGCAGGTCCTCGCCGCGGCGGATGCGCAGCGGGGAGGAGGTGCGCGTCTCCACCCCCGTCATCACCGCATCCTCCATGGCGAAGCCCGGGATCTGCCGGGCGAAGGCGGGCAGGGCCTCGCGGATCGCCGCCACGGCGAAATCCGGCAGGCAGAGGGCGAGGTCGGTGGGCGTCACCCCCGGCTTGTAGGAGGGGATGACGCTGCCGAGTTCCGTCGAGGGGCGTCCGGCCAGGAAATCGCCGACGCGCTGCGCCGGGGCGGCATAGGTGCTGCCGCCCGCCTCGAAGGCCAGGGATTCCCAGTGGCGCTGGAACGCGATGCCGGACAGCGGCCCACCCGGATAGTCGTCCGGGGTGATGCTGACCACGATGCCGGAATTGGCGTTCCGCTCGGCGCGGGAATACTGGCTCATGCCGTTGGTCACGACGCGGCCGGGCTCCGACGTCGCGGCCACCACCGTGCCGCCGGGGCACATGCAGAAGGAATAGACCGCCCGCCCGTTGGCGGCGTGGTGGACCAGCTTGTAGTCCGCCGCCCCCAGCGTCCTGTGTCCGGCGAAGGGGCCGAAGCGGGCGCGGTCGATCAGCGACTGCGGATGCTCGATCCGCACGCCGAGGGAGAAGGGCTTGGGCTCCATGTAGACGCCGCGCTCGTGCAGCATGGCGAAGCTGTCCCGGGCGCTGTGGCCCAGGGCCAGCACCACATGGTCGGCGCGGATGCGCTCGCCGTCCTGGAGCACCACGCCGCGGACCTGGCGCGTGCCGTCCGGAGCGGTCCCGATCTCCAGGTCCTCGACCCGCGCGCCGAAGCGGTATTCGCCGCCCAGGGCTTCCACCGTCGCGCGGATGCTTTCCACCATGGTGACGAGGCGGAAGGTGCCGATATGCGGCTTGGAGACGAAGAGGATCTCCTCCGGCGCCCCGGCCTTCACGAATTCCTCCAGCACCTTCCGGCCCAGGTTCTGCGGGTCCTTGATGCCGGAATAGAGCTTGCCGTCGGAGAAGGTGCCCGCGCCGCCCTCGCCGAACTGCACGTTGCTCTCGGGCGTCAGCACCGATTTGCGCCAGAGCGCCCAGGTGTCCTTGGTGCGTTCCCGCACCACCTTGCCGCGCTCCAGGATGATGGGGCGGAAGCCCATCTGCGCCAGGACCAGCCCGGCCATCAGCCCGCAGGGGCCGGCGCCGATCACCACCGGACGATTGGCGAAGCCCTCCGGCGCCCGTGCCACGAAGCGGTAGCGCGTGTCGGGCGCCGGGGCGATGTTGCGGTCCTGGGCGAAGCGGCGCAGCACCGCGGCCTCGTTCCGCAGCTCCACGTCCAGCGTATAGACCAGCAGGATCTGGGACTTCTTGCGCGCGTCATGGCCGCGTCGCGCCACGGTGAAGCCCAGCAGATCCGCCTCCGTCACGCCAAGGCGCCGCAGCAGCGCGGCGCGCAGGGCGGGCTCGGGATGGTCCAGGGGCAGGCGAAGCTCGGTCAGGCGCAGCATGTCGGCGGAAGGATGCGGGTCATCCGGGGAGAGATAGGTCGCGCCGCCGCGCGCACCAAGCCGGAGAAACATCGCCCGCGCCATGCGTTCGATGCGCGGCGGGGGCGTTGCCCCCCGGCCACGCCCGGAGTGGCTGTCTCTGGCCGCGTTGTGCCCCGTGGCTGGCCGCCGGGGGGGCGCCTCTCGCCTCGGGGAGAGCGCAACGCCGGATCAGAAGCGCGACCCGGCGCGGAGAGCCGCCGCCCGGATCAGGCGGCGAAGGCGGCCCGGAGCTGGCGCAGCACCTGGGCCACGGCCCGCGCGGCCTGGGCAATTTCCGCATCGCCATGCAGCGGGGTGGGGGTGAAGCGCAGGCGTTCCGTTCCACGTGGGACGGTGGGGTAGTTGATCGGCGTCACATAGAGGCCGTGGTCCTCCAGCAGCAGGCGGCTGACCTCGCGGCACAGGGCGGCGTCGCCGACGCGCACCGGCACGATATGGCTCATCGAGGGCATGGGCTCCACGCCCGCCTCGCGGAACGCGGCCTTCAGCCGCGCCGCCCGTTCCTGGTGTCGTTCCCGCAGTGCCGTCGCGCCCTTCACATGGCGGACGGAGGCCAGGGCGGCGGCGGCGATGCAGGGCGGCATGGAGGTGGTGAAGATGAAGCCCGAGGCGGAGGAGCGCAGCCAGTCGATCACCGCCGCATCGCCCGCGACATAGCCGCCATGGCAGCCGAAGGCCTTGCCCAGCGTGCCCTGGACGATGTCGATACCGTCCAGCACCCCGTCGCGCTCCGCCACGCCGGCGCCGTGCTCGCCGTACATGCCGACGGCATGGACCTCGTCGAGATAGGTCAGCGCGCCGTGCCTGCGGGCAACGGCGATGATGTCCGCTAGCGGGCCGATATCCGCGTCCATGGAATAGACGGATTCGAAGGCGACCAGCTTGTTCACCCCCGGTTCGGCACGGGCGAGCAGCTCGTCCAGATGGGCCACGTCGTTGTGGCGCCAGATCGCCTTCCGGGCGTTCTTCATGCCCGCGATCATGGAGGCGTGGTTCTTCTCGTCGGAGAAGACCTGCCAGTTGCCGCCCATGCTGGCCAGGATGGTGCCCAGCGCCGCCTGGTTGGCGACATAGCCGGAAGTGAAGACCAGCGCCGCCTCCTTCCGGTGCAGCGTGGCCAGCTCGGCCTCCAGCGCGACATGGTAGGACGTGTTGCCGGAGATGTTGCGCGTGCCGCCGGAGCCGACGCCGTGCTCCTCGACCGCCCGCTTCGCGGCCTCGGCCAGGATGTCGGAGCCGCCCAGGCCCAGATAGTCGTTGGAGGACCAGACCAGAACCTCCCGCCCATCCGGCATGGTGTAGCGGGGGAAGCCATGGCGCGACTTGCTGAGGTCGGCGAAGGTCCGGTAGCGCCCTTCGGCCTTCATCTGGGCCAGTTCGCGGCGGCAGTGATCGTGAAACGGGTGCATGGCGTCTCCGCGACAGGCGGGAGGATATAAGGGGGTGGCCTACTCCCGCCGCAACAGCCCGTCCACGATGCGGTCGGCCCAGGGGCGGGAGGTGAAGGACTGGCGAAGTGCGGCCTCGTCGTAATCCTCGCGCAGCCAGTCGAGGAAGGGCTTGGGGGAGGCCCCGCTCCGACAGGCCATGGCATAGAGCCGGAAGAAGGCATCGAGAATCCCCGTCCTGCTGGCGGAGATATGCCCCCAGCGCAGGGAAAGCTGCGCTACCGCCTCCTCGGGCGGGCGCCCCTGTAGCAGCAGCCAGAGCCCCGCCGCCAGCCCGGTGCGGTCGGCGCCGGACTTGCAGTGGATCAGCACGGGCTCCTCGATCCGCCCGAAGAGTTCCGCCAGGCGCAGGATGCGGTCCTTGTGTGGGGCGCCCCGGCTCTCGAAGGGGGCGTCGTAATGCGCCAGCCCGAGTCGCAGCGCCGCCTCACGCGACAGGGCGTCGGAGCCGCATTCCACCCGCTGCCCGCGGAGATTGACCACGGAGCGCAGCCCGAAGCGCCGCGCCGCCTGGGCGAGCTGCCAGGGCTGGGGGTGGTTGGAGCGGTACAGGCGACCCGGTTCGACCGCGCCCCAGTTCCGCCAGCCGATGCGCAGGATGGAGTGGTCGTGCAGGAGGCTGTCCGCCCAGGCGGCACGGCGCCCAGCGGAGGTGGAGGGATCTTTCGGCACGCCAGGGGTATGGCGTCGCGTCCGGGCCAGGACAAGCGGCAGGCCCGGGCGGAAAGGCAGGGCTGGCACCATGCGCCGTGATGGGCTGGCCCGGCGAGGGGCAACGGAGCCCGGCCCGGAAGCGTTAGGAGGGGCGGGACCAGAACAAGGGAAAGAAGGAAGACGCCATGAGCAACGCCCATCTCCCTCCCGTGCCGCCGGAGAACCGAAGCCCGCATGGTGTCAGCAACGCCGGAAAAGGCGAGATTTCGCCGAAGGAGGCCAAGGCCAACGCCACGCAGCGCGACCCGGCGCAGCAGGGCCGCCAGGGCAACACGCATCAGAACACCACCCACCAGGGCTATCAGCAGGACCGGTGAGGATGTCCACCAGCAAGAAGACCGAGGAGGCCGACCGGTCCGGTGGAGGGCCCGGCAGCAGCCATCAGGGCGGCAACCACGGCCATTCCACCCGCCACGCGGAGGAGCCCCGGCCCGGTGAGGCCACCAGCACCTCGCGCAGCCAGGTGTCCGGCGGCGGGGGCGAGGCGGACCGCCACCACAGTTCCGATCCGCGCCGGAAATAGCGGCGATAGCGGGTGGTGATGGCGCTGTTGCACTGCGCCATTTCCGCGGCCGTCAGTGGGGCCTAAGTCAGGGGCGGCGGGTCGGGGCTTCGTCCCGGCCTGCATTTTCCTGACCAAGAGGCCCGATGAGCGACTCCCTCAAGATTCTGGCCCTGTCCGGCAGTCTCCGGAAAGGCTCCTACAACACGGCGCTGCTGCATGCGGCCGCGGAACTGGCACCTGCGGGTGTCACGGTGCGGGTCTTCGACCTCGGCGAGATCCCGCTCTACAACGACGACGTCCGGACCCAGGGCTATCCCGCCCCGGTCGAGGCCCTGCGGCTCGCCGTGGCGGATGCGGATGCGCTGCTCATCTCCACGCCGGAATACAACCGCTCCTTCTCCGGCGTAATCAAGAACGCGCTGGACTGGGTGTCCCGCCCGCCCGCGCCGCCCGCCATCGGCAAGGTGGCCTCGGTGATCGGCGCCGGACCCGGTGTGCTCGGCACCGCGCTCGCCAACTATCAGCTCCGGCAGGTGCTCTCGATCATGAGCTGCCATGTGCTGCCCGGCGGCGAGGTCCTGGTCGGCGGCGCCGGCAGCAAGTTCGATGCGGAAGGGCGGCTGACCGACGAGGGCACACGGAAGTTCCTGGGCGAACACCTGGCGAAGCTGGCCGAGCTGGCGCGCCGCCTGAAATAGGCGGCCCGGGCCTTCGGGGGCTGGCGGCTCAGGGCCGAAGGTCGGAGCCGGTGAGCCAGGGCCAATAGGTCAGGGCCAGCGGACCTCGGGCGGCAGGGACATCAGGATCGCCTCGGTATTGCCGCCCGTCTTCAGCCCGAACAGCGTGCCGCGGTCGTGGATCAGGTTGAACTCCACGTAGCGGCCGCGCCGGACGAGCTGGTTCTCCCGTTCCTCCGGCGTCCAGGGCTCATGCATCCGGCGCCGCACGATGGCCGGATAGGCAGCGAGGAAGGCATCGCCCACGTCGCGGGTGAAGGCGAAGTGGTCCGCCAGCCTGTCCTCCGCGTCGTCCCGCCCCAGCCAGTCGTAGAAGATCCCGCCCAGCCCGCGCGGCTCGTTGCGATGCGGCAGGAAGAAGTACTCGTCGCACCAGGCCTTGAAGCGCGGATAGTAGGACGGGTCGTGCCGGTCGCAGGCGGCGTGGAAGGCGGCGTGGAAGCCCGCCGCATCCTCCCGCGCCTCGGGTGCCTCGGGCACCATGGGGGTCAGGTCGCCGCCGCCGCCGAACCAGCTTCGCGTCGTGGTGATGAAGCGGGTGTTCATGTGCGCCGCCGGCACGCGGGGGGAACGCATATGCGCCACCAGCGACACGCCGGTGGCCAGGAAGCGCGGGTCCTCCTCGGCCCCGGGAATCGAGCGGCGGAATTCCGGCGAGAACTCGCCCCAGACGGTGGAGACGTTCACCCCCACCTTCTCGAAGACCCGACCGCGCATCACCGACATCACGCCACCGCCGCCTTCCGGGCGCTGCCAGGGACGGCGCTCGAAGCGGCCGGGCGGCAGGCCGGCATGGGGGGTGGAGGAGAGCTCGTCCTCGATCGCCTCGAAGGTCGCGCAGAGCCGGTCGCGCAGCGATTCGAACCAGGCGCGGGCCGGGGCGGCGAGGGGGTGGCGCGCCAGGGAGGTATCGGGGGCGGCACCGGGGGCTTCCGCCCGGGCATCGTCGCGGGCGCCGCCACCGGCCGTGCCGGCGGGAAGGCTGTCAGGCGGGATCTGTGTCATTTCGGCACCCCGAATGTGTCGGGCGCGACAGGTGGCGTTGCCACCCGTCGCGCCACAGACTTATATGGTCGCAACAAGGGGGTGGAAACGGTGGCCGGAATGGCGACCTTTCGCGTCCCCCCAAGGTCCGACGCCGGACCCGGTCCTCCCTGGGCCGGCATGGCGGGAGGACGAACGGCTGTCTGGTTTCCATGCCTTCCGGGGTGGGCGTGTCCCAGAATGGGCATGTCGCTGAATCGGGTGTCACGGGACCGGATGGCCGGGGCACAAGATCTGGCGACGTGGGACGACAAGACGCATGGCCGAGCAGATGGCGACCGCGGGTGTATCGGGGTCGATTCCCGGACTGACGGGATCGGGCAAGACCCAGAGCGAACGTCCGGGGCTGCCGCCGCAAGGGGGCGATTCCCACGGCCACGCCACGGGACGGCGCGACTTCCTCACACTGGTCACCGGCTCCTTCGCCCTGGTGGGCGCGGGCGCGATCGCCTGGCCCTTCATCAATTCCATGAACCCGGCGGCGGATACGCTGGCCCTTTCCACCACGGATGTGGACCTGGGGCCGGTGGCGGCGGGCCAGGCCATCACCGTGGTCTGGCGCGGCAAGCCGGTCTTCATCCGCCACCGCACGCCGGAGGAGGTGAAGGCCGCGGTGGACACGCCGATGTCGGCGCTGAAGGACCCGGCGACGGACCAGAGCCGCACCAAGCCGGGCAAGGAGCCCTGGCTGGTCGTGGTCGGCATCTGCACGCATCTGGGCTGCGTGCCGCTCGGGCAGAAGCCGACGGATGAGCGGGGCGCCTATGGTGGCTGGTTCTGCCCCTGCCACGGCAGCGTCTACGACACCGCCGGGCGGATCCGGCAGGGGCCGGCCCCGACGAATCTGGTGGTGCCGCCCTATGCCTTCACCAACGACACCCGGATTCGCATTGGCTGAGGGGCTGTACGCCGGGACGAACCCGGCGACACCGCCTGTCCAGGATTGAGGAGGATCCCATGGCCGCCCCTGGCCTGATCGAGAGCGACGTCAAGAATCCGGTGCTGCGGTGGATCGACCAGCGCATGCCGATCTTCACGATGATGGAGAAGGAATACGGCTCCTTCCCCACGCCGCGGAACTTCAACTACCTCTGGAACTTCGGCGCCATGGCCATGGTGACGCTGGTGATCATGATCGCCAGCGGCATCTTCCTGGCGATGAACTACACGCCCAACGCCAACCTGGCCTTCGACAGCGTCGAGCGCATCATGCGCGACGTGAACTACGGCTGGCTGCTGCGCTACGCCCATGCCAACGGCGCCTCGATGTTCTTCATCGTGGTCTATATCCACATCTACCGCGGGCTCTACTACGGCTCCTACAAGACGCCGCGGGAACTGCTCTGGATCCTGGGCGTGGTGCTGTTCCTGCTGATGATGGCCACGGCCTTCATGGGCTACGTGCTGCCCTGGGGGCAGATGTCCTTCTGGGGCGCCACCGTCATCACCAACCTGTTCTCGGCCTTCCCGCTGGTGGGCGAGCACATCGTGACCTGGCTCTGGGGCGGCTTCTCCGTGGACAATCCCACGCTGAACCGCTTCTTCGCCCTGCACTACCTGCTGCCCTTCGTGATCGTGGGCGTGGTCTTCCTGCACATCGCGGCGCTGCACATCGCGGGCTCGAACAATCCGCTGGGCATCCAGCCCAAGGGGCCGCAGGACACCATCCCCTTCCACCCCTACTACACGGCCAAGGACAGCGTCGGGCTGGTCGTCTACTTCATCGTCTTCGCCGTGCTGGTCTTCTTCGCGCCGAACTACCTGGGCCACCCGGACAACTACATCCCGGCCAACCCGCTGGTGACGCCGGCGCATATCGTGCCCGAATGGTACTTCCTGCCCTTCTACGCCATCCTGCGCGCGGTTCCGAGCAAGCTCGGCGGCGTGCTGATGATGTTCAGCGCCATCGCGGTGCTCTTCATACTGCCCTGGCTGGATGCCTCGCCGGTCCGCTCCATGCGCTTCCGGCCCCTGGCGCGCCCCTTCTTCTTCGTCTGGGTGGTAAGCTTCTTCGTGCTGCTCTGGATCGGCGGCAAGCCGCCGGAGGAGCCTTACGTGACCATCGGCCGCGTCGCGACGGCCTACTACTTCCTCTACTTCCTGGTGATCCTGCCGCTGCTGTCGCGGCTGGAGAAGCCCCTGCCGCTGCCCGAAAGCATCAGCCGGCCGGTGCTGCGGCGGGGCGGCGGGCCGCTGCCGGCCGGGGCCGCGGGCAAGCCAATGGAGAAGGCGTGATGATCCGTCGCCTCAAGCCTCTGGCCGGGCGCGCCGCCCTGGCATCCCTGTTCGCCCTGGGGCCGGTGCTTGCCCCGGCGCTGGCCCGGGCGGCCGAAGGCGAGGTCGAGATCCCGAAGGCGGGCTTCTCCTTCAGCAGCCCGATCGGGACCTTCGACCGCGCGGCGCTGCAGCGGGGGGCGCAGGTCTACATGCAGGTCTGCGCCAACTGCCATTCGCTGCACCAGCTCTACTACCGGAACCTGACCCAGATCGGCCTGCCGGAAGCCATGGTGCAGGCGGCCGCCGCCTCGGTGGAGGTGCCCGGCGCGCCGGACGACAACGGCCAGGTGAACCCTCGTCCCGGCCGGCCGAGCGACCGCTTCCGCGCGCCCTTCCCGAACGAGAACGCCGCGCGCGTCGCCAACAACGGCGCCCTGCCGCCGGATCTCTCGGTGATCGCCAAGGCGCGGGAAGGCGGGGCGGACTACCTCCATGCCCTGCTGGTCGGCTATGCCGATCCGCCCGAGGGCGTGAACCTGCCGGACGGGATGCACTACAACAAGTACTTCCCCGGCCACATGATCGCCATGCCCAAGCCGCTGAACGAAGGGCAGGTCGAGTTCGCGGACGGCACCAAGGCGACCGAGGACCAGATGTCGCGCGACGTCGCCACCTTCCTGGCCTGGGCCGCCGAGCCCAACCTGGAAACCCGCCGCGCCATGGGCATCAAGATCCTGATCTTCCTCGTCGTCCTGGCCGGGCTCGCCTATGCGGTGAAGCGCAGGGTCTGGGCCGACCTGCACTGAGGGCGATACCCGCCATGCCGGGAAACGGGCATGGTGGGGGCAAGCCCGTGTTCCGGGAATCCCTCACGGCCGCCTTGCGCGGCCGTTGCCCGTTTCCGAGAGGATGCAGCATGTCCGACCTGATCGAACCCGTGATCGGCGTGATCGGAGGCTCCGGCCTCTACGACATCGACGGGCTTGTGGAGCGCGAATGGCGCCGGGTGGAGAGCCCCTGGGGCGAGCCCTCCGACGAGCTGCTCTTCGGTCGCCTCGACGGCGTGCGCTGCGTCTTCCTGCCGCGCCATGGCCGCGGCCACCGCGTGCCGCCGAGCGAGCTGAACTATCGCGCCAATATCGACGTGCTGAAGCGCGCCGGCGTGACGGAGATCCTGTCCGTCTCCGCCGTGGGCAGCCTGAACGGCGACCTGCCGCCCGGGCATTTCGTGATCGTGGACCAGTTCATCGACCGTTCCTTCGCCCGCAAGAAGACCTTCTTCGAGACCGGCTGCGTCGCGCATGTGTCGATGGCGCATCCCGTCTGCACCCGGCTCGGCGACGCGATGGAGGCGGCGGCCCGCGAGATCGGCATCCCGCACAAGCGCGGCGGCACCTATCTCGTGATGGAGGGGCCGCAATTCTCCACCAAGGCGGAAAGCGAACTCTACCGCGCCTGGGGCTGCGACGTGATCGGCATGACCAACATGCCGGAGGCCAAGCTCGCCCGCGAGGCGGAGCTCTGCTACGCCACCGTCGCCATGGTGACGGATTTCGACTGCTGGCACCCGGACCATGACCACGTCACCGTCGATGCGGTGGTCAAGATCATGCACGGCAACGCCGACAAGGCGCGGACCCTGGTGAAGCGGGTGATCCCCTCGCTGGGCGCGCCGCGCGGCGCCTGCCCCTATGGCTGCGACCGGGCGCTGGAGATGGCGCTCGTGACCCCGCCGGAGAAGCGCGATCCGGCGCTGATGGCGAAGCTCGACGCCGTGGCCGGGCGCGTGCTGGGCAAGGTCGCGTGATCGCGGTGAGGCCTGCGGTGCCGGGGGATGTCCCGGTGCTGGTCGCGCTGATGCGCCAGCTCAGCGGCAACGAGATCGCCCCCGCGGCGATCACCGGGCTGATCGCGCCGGAAAGCGGACAGGCCGTGCTGGTGGCCGAGGAGGGGGGGCAGGTGCTGGGCGTCATGGCCATGAACCAGTCCCCCATGCTGCACCGTCCGACTCCCGATGCGCGGATCACCAGCCTGGTGGTGGACGAGGGCGCGCGTGGGCGCGGCATCGGCCGCAGGCTGGTGGATGCCGCCCTGGACACCGCCCGGGGCTGGGGCTGCGGGCGGCTGGAGCTGACCACGCGGCTGGGCCGCGACGACGCCCATGCCTTCTACCGCGCGCTGGGATTCGAGAACTCATCGATCCGCTTCCACCGCGTGCTGAGCTGACGATCCGGCTCGCCCCCGGCGCACGGCGGCGGTTCCGCCATGTGCCGTGGGCGAGGGGTGCCTTCCCGGGGAAACCAGCAGGCGCGGTGGCCAGACCCCGGCCGCGCCGCCTCCCGCATCAATCGTCCGTGGGGTGCCGCCGCCAGGCGAGCAGCAGCGTCGCCAGGAAAAGCACGCCCACCATGAGGACCGGCGCGTCGCCGAAGCCTTGCGGGGAGGCCATGGGAATCCAGACCAGCAGCCCGAGCAGCGCGAAGCAGATGACGAAGCGCATGATCATGCGGGCAGGGCCTTGTCGAGGAAGATCCGGGTGCGCTCCGCCGCCACCGAGGCAGTGGGCGCGCTGAAGGAGGCGCGTTCCTCGCAGGCGAAGCCATGGCCCGCGCCGGGATAGACAAAGACCTCGATCCCGGGCTGCGCGGCCCGGATGGCCTCCACATCGGTGAGCGGGATACCATGGTCCTCCGCCCCGAAATGCAGCTGCACGGGGCAGTTCGGCGTCGCTTCGCGGCTCGCCACGATGCCGCCGCCATAATAGCCCACCGCGGCCGAGAAGCCTGTCATGCGTGTCGCGCCCCACCAGGCGATGGTGCCGCCCCAGCAATAGCCGACGATCCCGCGCCGGGCCCCCGCCGGCAGGGCATCGGCGGCGGCCTGGATATCGGCCAGAACGGCGTCCTCCGCGATCCGCGCGCGCAGGGCCAGGCCGCGCTGGACGTCCTCCTTGGCATAGCCGAGCTCCACGCCCCGCTCGGCACGGTCAAACAGCGCCGGGCAGACCACCGCGTAGCCCAGTGCGCCGAAATGGTCGCTGACATGGCGCATATGGCCGTTGACCCCGAAGATCTCCTGCACGACCACCAGCCCGCGGGCGGCATCCTCCGGGCCGGTGCGGTAGGCGGAGAAGCGGTGCCCATCCCTGGCGGTCAGTTCGATCTGCATGCTGTGCGGTCCTGTCGCTGGGCCGGATGCCCGTGCCACGCTGCGTGGCGCCATTCACTGCCAGTCTTGCGTGCTTTCGGGCCGTCTGTCACGAGCCCGGTTGTCGTGGACCCGGGTGATTCCACGGCGCCCCCGCATGCATTATCCTGGCGTCATGGGCGATGTCGTGAATCTCCGTCAGGTCCGGAAGGCCAGGGACAAGACGGAAAAGGAGGCGAAGGCTGCGGAGAACCGCATCCGCCACGGCCGCACCGGCGCCCAGAAGGCCGCGGACCGGCTGGCCCGGGAAAAGCGGGAGGCGCTGCTGGACGGTGCCCGGCGGGAGGAACCCGGGCGTCCGGAATGATGCCGCGCGCGGTGCGGCGCGACCGCATGACCGGCCCTGTTCCATGCCAGGACCGGTCTCTTCCCCATCGAAGGGCGGCTTCGCTTGCTGTCAGCCCTTGTTGGACATGATGGACTTGACCTCGTCCATCGCTTCGGTGAAGCGGCGGTTGAGCAGGTTCAGCGCCTCGCCATTCGACTTCTGGATCAGGTCGGCCAGCTCGCGGATGTTGGAGACCGCCCGCTCATAGGTGGCCTTCAGGATCTCCGCCTGCCGCGCGGCCTTCTCCTTCGGGTCGCCCTGCTCGGTGACGGAGCGCATGGCGTCCGTCATCTCGGCCATGGACTGCTGCATGATCTCCATGTGCCGCTTGGCCACGGCCTGGGCGCCCTCGAGCGCCACGCGGTTCGCGGCGGAAAGGGCTTCCAGGTTGCGCCGCTGCGCCGCCGCCAGGCCCTCCAGGTCGGGCATGGCGCCAAAGCGCATGTCGGAGAAGATCTTCATGGATTCGCGGAACGGATCCAGATCGCCCGGCGGGGTGGGGGACTTAGCCATGTTGTGGTTCCTCCTTCGGAAAGGGAGCGCGACAGCCAGGTCCGCCCAGGGATCGCGCTAACCCAGCATAGGGTCCGTGCCGGCTGGTGGCGATGGTGCTGCATCCTGGCCCGGAACGATTCCGCCATGGCCGGCCGCGGAAAGATCGCCGTCATCCAGGCGCAGCGTGCGTGCGATCTGCTCCGCACGGTCCAGCGCCTTGTCCAGCGCCGCCATGGTCGGCCCCAGATCCAGGCTGTTGTCGTCCGCCCAGCTGCGGGAGGCCGCGAGCCAGACGCCGGCGAGCCCCTGCACGCGCATCAGCCCGCGCATGCCGGAGGTATCGACCTCCGCCCCTTCCAGCGTCCAGGCCATGGAGGCCATCAGCAGGGGCGAGAGGGAGAGGGCGAGAAGCGGATGCCGGCGCAGGTCGGCCTGGAGTCGCAGGATGCCGGCCCGATGCGGCTGCAGCGCGTCGAAGCGGCGCATCAGCAGGTCGAAGATCCGGTCGCGGGCCGAGCCGCCCTGGCCGGGGATGGTGGTGGAGAGCACCTGCCGGTCAACGGCGCGGCCATGGGCGGCCAGCAGCGCCATCGGCGTGCCATAGTGCGACCGCAGCGAATCGAGGCCCACCCCACTCTCGGCGGCGATGCGGGCGAAGGTCACGCCGTGCCAGCCGCGCGTGGCCACGACCTGCCAGAGCGCATCGAGGACCCTCGCCTCGTCGAAGGCGGGGCCGGCGGGCAGGAAGGGGGGGTCAGCGGGATTCTGCATGGGACCACAATTTGTCCTGCGTGGCGGGCGCGCCAAGCCCGGGCCATGCCGGCCCGTGCAGTCGTGAAGGCCTCCGTGAAAGCCCCTGAGCCATGAGGCGGCCGCTCACGCGGAAAGCTCGCGCGAGCGTGTCGTCGCGGCGGCGATGGCGCGGGACACCAGGGCAGGCCAGGCATCCTCGGCCATCAGCACGGCCAGGGCCCGTTCCGTGGTACCCTTCGGGCTGGTCACGTTGCGCCGGAGCACGGCGGCATCCTCATCGCTCCGCGCCAGCAGGGAGCCCGCGCCGGAGACGGTGGCGCGGGCCATGCGCCGCGCCAGGTCGGCGGGCAGGCCCTGCTCGACCGCCGCCTTCTCCAGGAGCTCCGCCAGCAGGAAGACATAGGCCGGCCCGCCGCCCGAGACGGCGGTGACGGCATCGAGCTGCGCTTCCTCCTCCACCCAGGCGACCTCGCCCACGGCGCGCAACAGGGCATCCGCGAGGGTCTTCTGCGCCCCCGTCACCCGCGCCCCGGCGAAACCGGCGGTGAAGCCCTGGCCGACCGCGGCCGGAGTATTGGGCATGGCGCGCACCACCGCGGCCTCGCCGCCGAGCAGGCGCTCGATCCCGGCCTCGGTCTGGCCGGCCATGATGGACACGAAGACGGCCCCCGCCTTCGCGAAGCGGGCATAGGCGGGCAGGGTCTCGGCCGCCATCTGCGGCTTCACCGCCAGCACCACTGCGGCAGGGCGGAATTCCGGCGGCAGGGCGCCGGGCTCCGGCAGCAGGCGAAGCCCGGCCGGAGCCTCGGAAGCATGGGGGTCCACGGCGATGGCCTCGTCGATGCCGCGGGCCAGCCAGCCCGTCAGCATCGCCCCCCCCATCTTGCCATAGCCAACCAGCAGGACGGGCGGCAGCGCCTCGCTCATGGAACCTCCTCACATCGCGTCAGGCCTCCCCGAGGCAGTCGAGCATGGCGGCCTGCAGCGCGTCCTCGGCGCCACGGCCGCCCCACAGCACGAGCTGGAAGGCCGGAAAGAAACGCTCGCACTCCGTCAGGGCGATGTCCACCATGTCCTCCAGGCTTTCCGCCGAGGCACCGGGGGCGCCGCGCAGCAGCACCGAGTGCCGGAAGACCGGGGTGCCGTCGTCGCCCTCGATCCCGAAATGGCCGATCCAGAGCTTCTCGTTGGCCAGGGCCAGCAGCTCGAAGAGCTTGCCGCGGGCCTCCGGCGGCACCTTCATGTCGAAGGCGCAGGTGAAGTGCATGGCGCTGATTTCGGAAGACCACGCGAAATGCAGCCCGTAGTCGCACCACTTCCCCGGGGCCTCGGCGGCCATTTCGCCGGAGGAGCGACGGTCGAACGCCCAGTCGTTGGCGACGACGATCTGCTCCATCACGTCGAGGGGATTGGACGCCTTCTCCCGGCGTCCGAGGGCGAGCGGAGCGGTCATGTGGCACCTCCTTCCCGTCCTGGCTGGGCCCTGACCACTGAGTCTAGTCCAGACTCGCGGACCCAGCCCCTAGAGCTTGATATTGCGTTGCCATAACCCCGGCACGGCAAGGGATTTCTTCGGCGCCACCATCCGCTACCGGGGATGTGTGGCGCCGCCGCCATTCCGCGTGCCGCCGGGGAAAGGCCTCAGTCGAGCGAGCCGGGCTCGCCGGGCCGGACCTTCGGAGCGTCGGGCTTCGGCTGGGCCTCCGCCTCGCTGGCGCCGGCCGTGCCGCCCTGTCCCGGCCAGGCGGGGCCGGTGCCCGCGCCGCCGCTGCCCTTCAGCGTGTCGGCGTCGGCCACCGAAGCGCCCGCTTTCTCCTGCGGTGCGGAGGCGGCCGGGGCGCCCGGGGCCATGCCGGCCACCAGCCGCTCCAGCAGGGTCACCCGCGCGGCCAGGCCCTCGGCCTCCTCGCGGGCCCGGCGCGCCAGTTCCATGGCGGCGTCCAGGTCCTCCCGCCGCACCAGGTCCAGGCGCTGCAACATGCTTTCGGCCTGGGCGCGGAACACCGCTTCGGCCTCGTTCCGCAGACCGGTCAGGGCGGAGAAGGCCCCGCCCGCCACGCCCGCGAGGTCGTCGAAGATCTTGCCGCCGCGCCCGAAACCGGCGCCGCCGCCACCGGGCCCACCTTTGGGGCCATTGGCCCCGCCGAAGCCGCCGTCCTGATCCATCATCTGTCTCCCTTGCCGGGCCTGGTCCGCGCTGCCATCACGCAGCCCATATGGGCCCCATATGGGGAAGGACGCCCCCTTCGTCCAATTTCCTTCAATGGGCCACCCGATGGGCTCCCCAAGGGAGCTTCCCCGGGACGGCCAGAGCGGAAAGGCAGCGCCATGTTCCTTGTCACCGGCGGCGCCGGCTTCATCGGCTCCAACCTCCTGGCCGCGCTCTGCGCCCGGGGGGAGGAGGTCATGGTCTGCGACCGGCTGCGCGATGGCGGAAAGTGGCACAACATCGCTCCTTACCCCATCGCCGGGATCGTGCCGCCGGAGGATCTGGACCGCTGGCTGGACGGCGCCTCCGGGCTGGAGGGCATCTTCCACCTGGGCGCCATCAGCGCGACCACGGTGCGGGACGGCGACCTGGTGGCCGCCAACAACCTGTCGCTGACCCTGCGCCTCTGGGACTGGTGCGCCGAATACCGGGTGCCGCTGGTCTATGCCTCCTCCGCCGCCACCTATGGCGACGGGTCCGCCGGCTTCGACGACGACATGGCGCCGGAGGCCCTGGCGAGGCTGCGGCCGCTCAACCTCTATGGCTGGTCCAAGCACGCCACCGACCGGCGGGTGGTGGACCTGCTGGCGCGCCATCGCCTTGCCCCGCCGCACTGGGCCGGGCTGAAGTTCTTCAACGTCTATGGCCCCCACGAGGCGCACAAGGGCCGCATGGCTTCGGTGGTGTTGCACAAGTTCCGCCAGATCGCCGGGGGCGAGGCCGCGACCCTTTTCGCCTCGGATCGGGAGGGCATCGCCGATGGTGGGCAGATGCGCGACTTCGTGCATGTGGACGATTGCGTGGCGGCGATGCTCTGGCTGATGGACCACCCGCATGTCTCCGGCCTGTTCAACTGCGGCTCCGGAAAGGCGCGCAGCTTCCGGGACCTGGTCCTGGCCGTCTATGCCGCGATGGGGCGGGAGCCCGACATCCGCTACGTGCCGATGCCCGAGGACCTGAAGGGAAAATACCAGTATTTCACCGAGGCGCGCATGGACCGGCTGCGGCAACTCGGCTTCAACCACCTGGCCACGGAGCTGGAGGACGGCGTGGGCCGCTACGTCCGCCAACTCATGGCCGAGTCCCCGCTGGAGCCACAGAACCGGGCATGATCCCCGCCATCCTCTTTCCCGCCTTCGACCCGGTCGCCATACAGCTCGGCCCCTTTGCGATCCGCTGGTACGCCCTGGCCTATATCACCGGCATCCTGATCGGCTGGGGGCTGGTGCGCCGGCTGGTGCAACTGGCGCCGCAGGTCGCGACGCGGGAACAGGTGGACGATTTCGTGACCTGGGCCACGCTGGGCATCGTGCTCGGCGGCCGCATCGGCTACGTCCTGTTCTATCGCCCCGGCCACTACATCGACCATCCGCTGGAGGCGCTCTACCTCTGGCAGGGCGGCATGTCCTTCCATGGCGGCGCGGCGGGCGTGATCCTGGCGCTGTACCTCTTCACCCGCTCGCAGGGGCTGAGCTTCCTCGGCTTCTCCGACCGCGTGACCTCGGTGGTGCCGGTCGGCCTGTTTTTCGGGCGCATCGCCAACTTCATCAACGGAGAGCTCTGGGGCCGCGTCACCGACGTTCCCTGGGGCATGATCTTTCCCACCGGCGGGCCGGAGCCCCGCCACCCCTCGCAGCTCTATCAGGCGGGCATGGAGGGGGTGATTCTCTTCGTCCTGCTGCAGGTCCTGATCCACCGCCCGGCGCTGCGGGCCCGGTACGGCTTCGTGTCCGGCGCCTTCCTGGCCGGCTACGGCGTCGCCCGCATTGTCGGCGAGCTGTTCCGCCAGCCGGACGCGCAGCTCGGCTTCCTTTTCGCCGGGATCACCATGGGGCAGCTCCTGTCCCTGCCGATGGTGCTCTTCGGCACCTGGCTGATGTGGAGGGCCCGGCCCGCGACCGCCCCCGCCCAGGGCGCCATGCGGCACGAGGGCGCCTGACATGGCGGGGGCCGAACGGCTCGATCGCTTCATGGCCCGGGCCGTGGCCGCCTACTACGCCGGCCGCGACCCCTTGGGCCGCGACGGCGATTTCATCACCGCGCCGGAGATCAGCCAGGCCTTCGGCGAGTGCCTGGGCCTCTGGGCGGCGGTCTGCTGGCAGATGATGGGGGCGCCGCCGCGCATCCTCCTGGCGGAGCTCGGCCCCGGGCGCGGCACTCTGATGGCCGATGCCCTGCGCGCGGTGCGGGAGGTGCTGCCCGCTTTCGCCCAGGCGGCCGAGCCGCATCTGGTGGAAGCCTCGCCCGTGCTCCGGGCGGCGCAGCGGGCGAAGCTGCCGGACGCGCAATGGCACGACCGGGCAGAGGACCTGCCGGAAGGGCCGCTCCTGCTTCTGGCGAACGAGTTCCTCGATGCGCTGCCGATCCGGCAGTTCGTGCGGCAGGACGGCACCTGGCGGGAGCGCTGGGTGCAGGACGGCGCATTCCTTCTCCGCGAGATCGTGGAGCCCCCCGTAACGGACCTTCCCGAAGGCATGCCGGACGGTACGGTCCGGGAGGTCTGCGCTCCCGCCCTTTCCCTCGCCGGATGGCTCGCGGGGCGTCTGGCCCGGCAGGGCGGCGCTGCGCTCTTCATCGACTATGGCCACACCGCGGGTGGCAGTGGCGACAGCCTCCAGGCCGTCCGCCGGCATGAGCCGGTCGCTCCCCTGGCCGGCCCCGGCACTGCCGACCTGACCGCGCATGTGGATTTCCAGGCCCTAGCCGGCGCGGCCCGGGCTGGTGGTGCCGCCGCGCATGGGCCGGTGCCGCAGGGCATGTTCCTGCGCCGCCTGGGCCTGGGGCAGCGCGCCGCCATGCTGGCCGCCGCCAATCCCCGGCAGGCCCAGGCGCACTTGGCCGCGGCGAACCGCCTGACGGCGCAGGAGGCGATGGGCCTGCTCTTCCAGGCCCTGGCCATCACGCCGCCCGGCTTTCCCATTCCACCCGGATTCGAGAACGCATGAGCACCGCCGAGTTCCTCGTTGCCGCCGGTCTGGCGGGCCTGCCGCATGGCTTCTTCACCCGGCGGGGCGGTGTCTCCGAGGGGGCCTTCGCCTCGCTCAACTGCTCGCTCTCTGGCGCCGACGACCCGGCCCGGGTGGCGGAGAACCGCGCCCTGGCCATGGAGGCGCTGGGCCTGCCGCCCGCCGCGCTGGTGGGGCTGCACCAGGTCCATGGCCCCGATGTGGTGGTGGCGCGCGAGCCCTGGCCCGACACGGCGCGGCCGCGCGCGGATGGGATCGTCACCGACCGGCCCGGCCTGGCCCTGGGGATCGTCACGGCGGATTGCGGCCCGGTGCTCTTCACCGATGCCGAGGCCGGGGTGATCGGTGCCTGCCACGCGGGCTGGCGCGGGGCCGTGGCCGGGATCTGCGAGGCGGTGCTGGAGGCCATGGAGGGAATCGGGGCCCAGCGCGGGCGTGTCGTGGCCGCGCTGGGCCCCTGCATCCGCCAAGCCTCCTACGAGGTCGGGCGCGATCTCTTCGAGGCGGTGGGCCAGCCGGAATTCTTCCAGCCGGGCGCGCGGGACGGCCACTGGCAGTTCGACATGGCGGGCTACATCGCGGCCCGGCTGCAAAGGGCCGGCACCGGGCTGGTGCAGGTGATCGACGCCGACACCCAGGCCGATGCCGGCCGCTTCTTCTCCCATCGCCGCCGCACCCTGGCCGGCGGTGGCCCGATCGGGCACCAGCTCTCGGCCATCGCCCTTCGGGGTTGAAGATCGCGCGACCTCCTCGCGAGATCGGGCAAATGTGAGGACTGAAATCCTCTTAGGAGGATTCAGTTCTCCTTTTGTTCCTAGAATCGGTCTAGGATCGGGGGATGCCCCCCGATCCTTTGCTCGAACAGCTCGAAAGGACCCTGGCCGACTCCTACAAGCGGGAGATCGAGGCGGAGGAGAATGTCTGGCGCAGCCTGCCCTTCTTCGCCGCGACCTTCGCCCTGCAATTCGCCGGGCTGGCCCAGGCGCGCGACTGGCTGCTGGCGATGCAGGGAACCACCGCCCTCGTGGCCATCGTGCTGCTGGTCCTGGCCGGTGGCTCGACGGCGCTGGGCCTGCTTTTTCTGGCCCAGTCCATCGCCCCCGCCGAGTTCCGCTACCTGTCCCGGGAGACCGAGCTGCTGCGCTATGCCGGCGCGCTGCGCGAGCAGGAGCGGGCAGCCGGCCGCGAGGCCGCCGAGGCTTCCGCCGCTGCCCTCGCCAGCTTCCGTGCGACGCTGGTGGCGCAATACGCCATGGCGGTGGACAATAACCGGGCCATCAACCGGCGCCGGGCGACGCGGCGAACCAGGGCGGCCCTGGCGATCCTCTGCTCCGTCCTGCTGGTCACGGCCCTGGTGGCACTGACACTGGGCACCAACATGTCCCATGCCACCGGAGCCGGACCGATCCATGACAGCCAGAAGCCCGCCGAAAGCACCCTCGCCACCGGAAGCGGAGCCACCCGGCCAGGACCAACCGGCGGAGACTCCGCGACAACCCGCCCCGGAGGAAACGCCGGCCGAGCCGCCGATGGTGGTGGTGCGCGAGGGATGGTGGAGCCGCGGAGTGGCGGAACGGCCGCGCGAGGCGCTGCGGCGGGAGGATGAGTCGAAGAAGCGATAAGCGGCGGGAAGGCTCCGGAGGTCCAGCCCGCCGCCTGGGATTGCGCCGTGGCCGGTGCTTACTCCGGCCGGATCCACTCGGGCTCGTCGACGATGTCGAGGTCGTCGAGGTTCACGATCACTTCCTCGGTCCCGGAGCGGACCAGGACGCAATGCAGGTCCTCGGTGTCGGAGGCGTTCAGCTCCTGATGCGGCAGATAGGGCGGCACCAGCATGAAGTCACCGGCCTTGGCCTCGGTGATGAATTCCAGCCGGTTGCCCCAGCGCATCAGCGCATGGCCGCGCACCACGTAGATGATGCTTTCCAGCGCGCCATGATGATGCGGGCCGGTCGGATGGCCCGGCCGGATGAGGTTGGTTCCGGCCCAGAGATGCTGGGAGCCGTTGCGGCTGCCGCTGATCGCGACCTCGCGGTTCATGCCCAGCGTTTCCGGCGTGTCACAGCTCCGGGCACCGGCCTTCACCACCTTGATGCCGTTGTTGCGCCAATCCTGGGCTTCGCTGGCCGGGGCCTGGCCGGCCTGGGCAGGGGTCTTCGCGATCGTGCCGTCGGGCATGGCGGGCGTCTCCTTCACAGGGAAATCCATCTCTCGGCACACATTTTAGGGCGCCGCCAGCATCGTGAAATGGGCGGGTTTTTCAAACTGCCGCGCTTCTCCAGCACAGTCCTCTCCCTCCGCCGCGATGGCGAGAATAGTTTTCCGCGACGAGGGCCGGGAGGCCGGGGCGCCGAAAACCGATGCTCGACGGGAAGCGCCGCACGCGATAAGCGGCCTGCGATGCCTTATATGGTCTTCTTCGTGTTCCTGATCTTCCTGACCGCGCTGGCCTCCTGTGTTGTCAGCTGAACGGTGCGTCCTGGCGGCGCTTCTCCTCCTGCTCCTCCCCCTGGCCGGGTGCGGGGACCTGCCCCAGCCCTATCGCGGGCAGCCGGGTGGCATGGCGGCCAAGCTGGTGCAGCCGCCTGCCTACCGGATCGCCGTGCCGCCGCCGGACGCGGCCATGCTGACCGATGCAGGCAGCAGGCGCTTCGCCTCCGATCTCGCGGATGCGCTGGTGGCGGCCGAGGTGCCGGCCGTGGCGAGCCAGCCCTGGCCGCTCGACTGGCGGCTGAAGGTGGTGGCGAGCCGCGAGGGCCAGACCATCGTGCCGCGCTACACGCTGGAGAATGCCGACGCGCAATCCGTGGTCGAGGCGCGGGGCAACCCGGTGCGGATCGAGGAATGGGCGGGCGAGGACCCGAAGATGCTGCAACGCGTGGCCACCAGCGATGCCGGCACCGTGGCCACGCTGCTGGCGCGCGCCGATGCCGCCCGCCGCGCGGCGGACCCCGCGACGCTGGTGGCGAACGGCCCGCCCCGCCTGCGCTTCATCGGCGTGAAGGGCGCGCCCGGCGACGGCGACGCCGCCCTGACCACACGCATGACCGATTTCCTGGCCGACAAGGGCTTCCTGGTGCAGCCCCAGGCGGAGGGTTCCCTCTTCAGCCTGGAGGGGCGGGTGAACATGGTGCCCATTCCCGACCGGCAGCAGCGGGTCGAGATCCAGTGGATCGTGACCCGCAAGGACGGCCAGGAGATCGGGCGAGCCATCCAGATGAACCAGATCCCGCAGGGGACGCTGAACGGGCTCTGGGGTGACGTCGCCTATGTGGTGAGCCAGGAGGCGGCGCAGGGCGTGCGCGACATCATCAACAATGCCGGCGGCTTCGGGCCGCCGCCCACCTCTCCCGGCGGGACCGGCACGAAGGCACCCGGCGGCAAGCCGCAGGCCGGCGTGGCGCCGCCGGCTCCGGCGGGGGATGCGGCCTCCATGGCCGCGCCGCTCCTCCTGCCCGAGGACGATTCCCTGCCGCCTCCCCAGGGCTGAAGCGGCGGGAGAGACGCCGCGCGGCCTGCTCCACGGGGCTGTGGCGGCCGCGATCCGGAGGCGGAAGATTTGCTCACCGGATCGCGATTGCTCTGGAAGAGCCTCGCCATGCCGCCTACGCTGCATTGCATGATGCCATTCTCCCTGGAGCCGGGGCTGCGCGCGGTCCTGCTGACCGCCGCGCTCCTCGCGGGATGCGCGGCGGGCGATGGTCCGCGAACCGCAGGCGATGCGCCCCGCGGTGCCTTCGGACCTTATCTGGCGGGCCGCTTCGCCTCTTCCGAGGCGGACAGTGCCATGGCTGCCGCGCAACTCGGGGAGGCGCTGCGGCAGGACCCCGACCAGATCGAGGTGCTGCAACAGGCTTTCGGCGCCGCGGTGATGAACGGCCAGTCCGATGCGACGCGCCTCGCCCGGCGCCTGCCCGAGGACCAGCTGGCGAACCTGCTTCTCGCCGGGGCGGATGCCCAGGCGGGGCGGTGGGACCGCACCGAGCAGAGGTTGCGCACCCTGCCACGCCGGGGGTCGGCGCAGTTGCTCCAGCCCCTGCTGGTCGCCTGGGCCCAGGCGGGGCGGGGCGACACCGCGCAGGCCCTGGCGCTGCTGCGGCCCTTCATCGAGGACGGGCGGCTGCGCGGCGTGATCGCGCTGCATGCCGCGATGATCGCCGATCTGGGTGGACAGCCGCAGGATGCCGCGCGCTACCTGCGCCTGGCGATCGCGGATACCCAGGAGCCGAACCTCCGCTTGGCGCAGATCGGTGCCGGCATCCTTGCCCGGGCCGGTCAGGAGGCGCAGGGCGCGCGGCTCTTCGACGTGATGGCCCGGGGGAACGACGACATCGCCATGGCCGTCACGCCGGCGCTGCGCCAGAAGGCGCTGCAGGGTCGCGCGGTGGCGAGTGCGACCGAGGGGATGGCGGAGGCCCAGGTCGCCTTCGGGGCGGCGCTCCGCTCCCAGGGGGGACCAGACCTCGCCCTGATGCTGTCGCGCCTGGCGCTGCGCCTGCGGCCGGATTTCGCCCCGGCCCTGCTTCTCGCCGCCGATTCCCTGGCGGACCAGAAGCATACCGACCGCGCCCTGGCGATGCTGGAAACGGTGCCGGAGCGCGATCCGCTGGCGCCGCTGGTGGCGCTGCGCCGTGCCTCCCTGCTGGATGCCATGGGCCGGACTGCCGAGGCCGAGGCGCTGCTGCGCCATCTGGCGCAGGGCCATCCCCAGGCCGTGCAGCCCGTGGCGCAGCTCGGCGACATGCTCCGCACGAGGGGGCGCTTCGGCGAGGCCTCGGCGGCCTATGGGGAGGCACTGGCCCGGGCCCGCGCGGACGGGTCCGTCGGCTGGCCGCTCTACTATGCCCAGGGCATTGCGATGGAGCGTGGCGGACGCTGGACCGAGGCTGAGGCCTCCTTCCGCCGTGCCCTGGCGCTGGCGCCGGACCAGCCGAGCGTCCTGAACTACCTCGCCTATTCCTGGGCGGAGCGGGGCGAGCGGCTGCCGGAGGCGAAGCGCATGCTGGAGCGGGCTGCGGCGCTGCGCCCGCAGGACGGCAACATCGCCGACAGCCTGGGCTGGGTGCTGCTGCGCCAGGGGGATCTGCCGAAGGCCGTGCAGACGCTGGAGCGGGCGGTGGAGCTGGAATCGCGCAACTCCACGATCAACGAGCATCTGGGGGACGCCTACTGGGCGGTCGGCCGGCGGACGGAGGCGCGCTACCAATGGCGCCGGGCGCTGGATCTCGCCCCGGCTTCCGAGGACGGGCCCCGGCTTTCCGCCAAGCTGCGGGATGGGTTGCAGACCTCTCCCGCCGCTTCCGCTATGCGCTGAGCCATGTCCGATATCACGACGAACCGGCCCCAGGCCGCAGGGGCTGGGGCGGCTGAATTCGCCCCGGCCAAGGTCAATCTCTTCCTGCATGTCACCGGGCGACGCGAGGATGGCTATCACCTGCTCGACAGCCTGGCCGTCTTCGCGGGGGTGGGCGATGAGCTCACGGCTTCGCCGGCGGAGGCGCTGACGCTGGAGATCGACGGGCCGGAAGGCGGCGCCCTGGTCGCGGAGCCGGACAATCTGGTGCTGCGCGCGGCGCGCCTGCTGGCGGAAAGCCGCGGCGTCTCCTACGGCGCGGCACTGCGGCTGACCAAGCGCCTGCCGGTGGCTTCCGGCATCGGCGGCGGCTCGGCTGACGCGGCCGCAGCGCTGCGCCTGCTGGCTCGCCAGTGGCGGCTGCCCCTGCCGCCCGAGGCGGCGGTGGCGCGGCTGGGCGCGGATGTGCCCGTCTGCGTCGCGTCCCGGGCCGCGCGCATGGGCGGCATCGGCGAGGAACTGGCGCCGGCGCCACGTTTCCCGGCCTATGGGCTGCTGCTGGCCAATCCGCGCATCCCCCTGTCCACGCCCGCCGTGTTCCGTGCCCGGGCGCCCGGCTCCACGCCTCCGGCGGAACTGCCCGCATCCTGGTCCAGTGTCCGGGCCATGGCCGAGGATCTCCGGCGCTGCACGAACGATCTGGAGGCCCCGGCACGAGAGCTCTGCCCCGCCGTGACGGAGGTGCTCTCGGCGATCGCCAGCCGGAAGGACTGTCTGTTGGCGCGGATGAGCGGTTCCGGCGCGACCTGCTTCGGCCTCTTTCCCGATCCGGCCATGGCCCAGGCGGCGGCCGAGAGCCTGCCCTCCGCCTGGTGGCGCTGGGGCGGGGCGCCCGCAGAAGGCTGAGTCGTGGCCTGCTGCTGCGACGCGGTGGAAAGAAACCCGGGCCGGGAGGTCTTTACGGACCCCCTGGGCTCCGATTATCTCCCTCCCCACGCGAAAGCCCGGCTCGCAAGGGCCTGCTACTGGGGCGTAGCCAAGCGGTAAGGCAGCGGTTTTTGGTACCGCCATTCCCAGGTTCGAATCCTGGCGCCCCAACCAGCGATCGTATCTCCGGATGTCTAGCGCATGGGCTCCAGCCGAGTGGCGAGGCGACGGGCCAGGGCATAGCCCAGCATGCCGGCGACCGGCGCGGCCGGAAGGGCCAGCAACCAGCCGATATGGGCGCCCTGCACCACCATGCCGAGGCCGATGCCGAACATCGTCCCGCCGGTCAGGCAGCCGAGGACCCCGGCGGTCAGGCCGAGGATCAGGATCTCTTCGCGTCTCACCATCGTATCCCAGCAGGTGCAGGAAGCCTGCCGCTTTGACAAGCGGGGGTTTGACAAGGGGGTGGCACGCCGTTAAGGGGCGCCCTCCTTCCTGGGAATGTGGACGTGGCGTTCTGCCGCGCGCCCGCTTCCGGCCTTTCGGGGCCGGGGGACTACCGGGACAAAACTGGCCCACCGGGCCATCGAAGACGAAAGGACCCGCCGCATGACGAAGCGCGCGGAAAGCAAGTACAAGATCAATCGCCGCCTCGGCGTGAACCTCTGGGGCCGTGCGAAGTCCCCGATCGCGAAGCGCGAGTACGGCCCCGGCCAGCACGGCCAGCGCCGCAAGCAGAAGCCGACCGATTTCGGCATCCAGCTGATGGCGAAGCAGAAGCTGAAGGGCTACTACGGCAACATCGGCGAGAAGCAGTTCCGCAAGTATTACGAGGAGGCCGTGCGCCGCAAGGGCGACACCTCCGAGAACCTGATCGAGCTGCTGGAGCGCCGCCTGGACGCCGTGGTGTACCGCATGAAGCTGGCGGTGACGCCCTTCGCGGCCCGCCAGTTCGTCAACCACGGCCACCTGCTGGTGAACGGCAAGCGCGTGAACATCCCCTCCTATCTCGTAAAGGACGGCGACGTCATCGAGGTGAAGGAGAAGTCCAAGCAGCTGACCGCCGTGCTCGACGCCGCGCAGTCCGGCGAGCGTGACGTGCCGGAATATGTGCAGATCGACCACCGCCAGATGAAGGGCTCCTTCATCCGCGCGCCGAAGCTGGGCGATGTGCCGTACCCGGTGCAGATGGAGCCGAACCTGGTCATCGAGTTCTACTCGCGCTGATCCTTTCGCCTCACAGGTAACCCTTTCGGGCCTCCTGCCGAACGCCGCCACTGGGAACGAACCCCCGGGGGCGGCGTTTCGCGTTTCTGGAGTAAGCTTTGTGCCTTCCCGGGAGAATCGCCTGTGCCGAGTGAGCAGACCCGACGTGTTCTGGCCCTGATCCTGCCGCTGGTGCAGATCGTCGTGGGGCTCCTGCCGCTGGTGGGGGTGGGGACTTCCATGGCGGTGGTGTCGGGGAGCAGCCAGACGCCAGTGGTGCCGGCGAACTATGCCTTCCCCATCATGTGGACGGTGCTTTTCGCGCTCTCGCTGGCCTATGGCGTCTGGCAGATCCTGCCGATGAACCATGCGGACCCGCTGCTGAGCCGCGTCGGCTGGCCGCTGGTCGGGGTCTTCGCGCTGAACACGCTGTGGGAGGCAGTGGCGCAGTTCAGCGGGCGGAACGGGTTCTTCCTGGTGGCGATCATGCTGCTGAACGTCGTTTGCGCCCTGGCGGCCTTCTTCCTGGCGCGGCGTGGGGTGGAGCCTTCGCGCAGCGGGCGCTGGCTGGTGCTGCCGCTGACCGGTCTGATGGCGGGATGGCTGACGGCCGCCTGCTTCGCGAACATCTCCGGGGCCGCGCGGGTGGCGGGGATTATCCCGGTGGAGGGGATGGTGGCCACGGTGGCGGCGGTGCTGCTGCTGCTGGCGGCCGGGGGCTTCGCCGCGGCGGTGGTCTGGGCAGCCAGGGGCAGCGTCTGGTACCTGGGCGGCGTCGGCTGGGCACTGGTGGCCGTGGTGGTGGCCAATCTGGGGGCGAACCAACTGGATGTGCTGGCGGCGCTGGCGGCTGCGGTGATGCTGGCCCTGGTGGTAGGCGTGGCCTGGACCCGGCGGGTGCCGGGGCGGCGGGGCAGGCAGCTCGGCGCCTGAGGGAAGGTGCTGGCGCTCCAGCCGCAGGACACGGAAGGGATGGAGGGCGGCCTGGACGGGGCGTGTTTCCCCGCCGGGTGCCGGTGCGTTGCCGGAGCGGGGTTTTCGTTCCGTGTTGGTTACGGAGCCGGTGGGAGAGTCGGTATCCGGACAAAAGAAACCCCGGCGAGGGCGGACCCTGCCGGGGTTTGCTTTGGCGCCGGGATGGGTGAGGCTTCCGGCTTTCCGGGGAGGTTTCAGGCCGCCTGCCCGGTGGGGATGTTCTTGTCCTGGAGCAAGGTCTGGAGCTCGCCAGACTGGAACATCTCCATGATGATGTCGCAGCCGCCGACGAACTCGCCCTGGACATAGAGCTGGGGGATGGTCGGCCAGTTGGTGAAGGCCTTGATGCCCTCGCGCAGCTCGGGATCGGCCAGAACGTTCACGCCCTTGAAGGGCACGCCCACATGGCTGAGGATCTGGACCACGCGGGCGGAGAAGCCGCACTGCGGGAAGGCCGGGGTGCCCTTCATGTAGAGGACCACCGGGTTCTCGGTGATCTCCTGCTGGATGCGGGCGCTGGTGGCGTCGCTCATGGGGTTCCTTTCAATCGGGGGCGGAGGTCTGCAGGGCGAGGGCGTGGAGTTCGCCCCCCATGCGGCCCCGCAGCGCGGCGTAGACGAGCTGGTGCTGCTGGACGCGGGACTTGCCGCGAAAGGCCTCGGACACGACGGTGGCGGCGTAGTGGTCGCCGTCGCCCGCCAGGTCCTCGATGGTCACGCGGGCGTCCGGGATGGCGGCGCGGATCAGCGCCTCGATCTCGGCTTGCTCCATGGCCATGGGTCAGTTCCCCTCCATCAGTGCGGGCAGGGTAGCCTCATTGGCGGCCCGCAGCGAAGCCACGGATATGGCGGTGCCGTCCGGGAGAACCAAGTCCTTCTCGCCCGTCTCCCCCAGGATCGTGGCGGGGATGCCGGCGGCCTGGGCGGCGGCGAGGAGGGGCTGGGCGTCGGCGGTGGCGACGACGTAGCGGGACTGGTCCTCGCCGAACCAGAAGGCATGGGCGGGGATGGAGCCCGCCACGTCGCGCAGGCGGAGGCCGGTGCCGGTTTCCATCAGCATTTCCGCGATCGTGACCAGGAGGCCGCCATCGGCGCAATCATGGGCGGCCTGGATGCGGCCTTCGGTGATCTGGGTGCGGAGGAAGTCGCCGGTGCGGCGCTCGGTGGCGAGGTCCACGGGCGGGGGGGCGCCGTCCTCGCGGCCCGCGATCTCCCGCAGCCAGAGGGACTGGCCCAGGTGGCCGGTGGTGGCGCCCAGGAGGACGAGGGTTGCGTTGGCGGGGGCGCCGAGGCGGGTGGCCTTCGACACGTCCTCCAGCACGCCGACGGCGCCGATGGCGGGGGTGGGGAGGATGGGGCGGCCCTCGGTCTCGTTGTAGAGGGAGACGTTGCCGCTCACGACCGGGAAGTCCAGCGCCTTGCAGGCGGCGGCCATGCCGCGGACGGCGCTGGCGAACTGGCCCATGATCTCCGGCTTCTCGGGGTTGCCGAAGTTCATGTTGTCGGTGATCGCGAGGGGGAGGGCGCCGGTCGCGGTGAGGTTGCGCCAGGCCTCCGCCACCGCCTGGGTGCCGCCCATCTCCGGATCGGCCAGGACGTAGCGCGGGGTGCAGTCGGTGGTCATGGCGAGCGCGCGGGTGCCCTCGCCGACGCGGACCACCGCCGCATCGGCGGCGCCAGGGCGGCGGGTGGTGTTGCCGCCCACGGTGGCGTCGTACTGGTCCCAGATCCAGCGGCGGGAGCAGAGATCCGGGCTGGCGACGAGGGTCTGCAGGGCCTCACCGATGGTGGTGGGGTTGGGGATGTCGGCCGGGGCCAGCACGGGCTGCTTCGGCGTTTCGGCGGTGGGGCGGCGGTAGAGGGGGGCCTCGGATTCCAGGGGGGCGAGGGGGATGTCGGCCTCGACCTGGCCCTTGTGCCTGACCACGATGCGGCCGGTGTCGGTGATGTGGCCGACAACCGCGAAGTCGAGTTCCCACTTGCGGAAGATGTTTTCCGCGATGTGCTCGGCGCCGGGGCGGAGGACGATCAGCATGCGCTCCTGCGATTCGGAGAGCATCATCTCGTAGGCGGTCATGCCGTCCTCGCGCTGCGGGACGTTGTCGAGGATCATCTCGATGCCCACGCCGCCCTTGCCGGCCATTTCGACGCCGGAGGAGGTGAGGCCGGCGGCGCCCATGTCCTGGATCGCGACGATGGCGTCGGTGGCCATGAGTTCGAGGCAGGCCTCGATCAGCAGCTTCTCCGCGAAGGGGTCGCCGATCTGGACGGTGGGGCGCTTCTCCTCGCTGTCCGCGTTGAATTCCGCGCTGGACATGGTGGCGCCGTGGATGCCGTCGCGGCCGGTCTTGCTGCCGACATAGACCACGGGGTTGCCGATGCCGGCGGCGGCGGAGAGGAAGATCCGGTCCTTTGGCGCGATGCCCACGGTCATGGCGTTGACCAGGGGGTTGCCGTCGTAGCGGGGGTGGAAGTTCACCTCTCCGCCGACGGTCGGGACGCCGACGCAGTTGCCGTAGCCGCCGATGCCGCGGACGACGCCGTCGAGGACGCGCTTCGTGACCGGGTTCTTCGGCGAGCCGAAGCGGAGGGCGTTGAGGTTGGCGATGGGACGGGCGCCCATGGTGAAGACGTCGCGCAGGATGCCGCCCACGCCGGTCGCCGCACCCTGGTAGGGCTCGATGAAGCTCGGGTGGTTGTGGGATTCCATCTTGAAGATGGCGGCCAGCCCTTCGCCGATGTCGATGACGCCGGCGTTCTCGCCTGGGCCGTGGATGACCCAGGGGGCCTTGGTCGGAAGCTCCTTCAGCCAGACGCGGCTGGATTTGTAGGAGCAGTGTTCCGACCACATCACCGAGAAGATCCCGAGCTCGGTCATGGAGGGCTGGCGGCCGAGGATGGCGAGGACGCGCTCGAACTCATCCGGCTTCAGGCCGAATTCCGCGGCGAGCTGCTTGGCACGCTCCGGCGCCAGTGGGGCCGGGGCGAGGGGGGCGGGGCTGGACATGTTCGCCTTGTGGGAAGGCGCGGGCGCGATGTCCAGGGGTTCGCGCATCGGGGGAGGGTTGCCGGGACGGGTGCTCATGGCCAGGCGTGGCGGAGGCGGTTGGGGAGGCGGGCGCGGCCGGCAGCGGTGCGGTGGAGGGCGGCGAGGGTTTTCAGCCAGTTCCGGTAGGCGGTGATTGTGCCGTAGCGCGTTGGAAAGGGCGGGATTTTTGTCTGGCGCAGGGTTTCGGACAAATCCGGGTCCGGGAGGAGCCAGGGCGGGCCGGGGAGAGCGGAGCGGAGGCCGAGGCGGCGGGCGAGGAGGATGAGGCGCAGGCCGAGGATGCGGTAGGCGCGGCGGGCGGCGCGGCAGATGCGGTGCTCGATGGCGCGGAGGGGGTGATTGGGGTGGGTTTCGGCCAGGAGGGTGAGGAGGCGGGTCCAGAGGCCGTTGTGGGTGAGGCGGCGGAAGTAGCGGGCGATGGTGGCGGGGTTGCCGTAGTGGGGCGGGAGGGCGCGCCAGGGGTCGGGGGTGAGGGCGAGGTGGAAGATGGCGTCCATGCGGAGGCGGAGGTCGGCGATGGGGCGGCCGGCGGGGGAACGCGGGAGGATGTGGGGGAGGAGGGCGAGCCACTCGTCGTCGGTGAGGGGGCGGAAGGGTTGGGGTGGGGAGAGGCGGGAGGGGTGGCGCATGGGCGGGAGTGTAGCATGAGGGTGGGGAAATAGGCAAATTTTCCTATCATGTGGGTCTAATTGTCACCGCTTTAGAGGGTTTGCGTGAGGTAATTTTCAGTTCAGAGTTGTGTTAAGATAGGCAAGCCTACTTTTGGTCGAAATTATTCGGGGAATGGCTGTTATATGATCAACTCTAATCCATCCTGGCAACTGGCTTATCGCGAACGAGAAGACTTAATTCCTTTTGATAGTGCCGGATTGGCGCTTTTTGCAATGGCACTGAAATTTGGGTACGATGACCTAGTTACAATTGGGGCAGATGCTGTCGTAGACGGTCCAGATGATAAGGGCTGCGATGTAGTCTATATTGATAGGGACCAGCAAAGCGTAATCATTGCGCAATCTTACAAATCGATGACGCCAAAACCGGCTGCCCAAGATGGTAAGGCAGCATCCTTACGGCAGGCCATGTCCTATCTTTTGGAAGTGTCTTTAGACAAGGTCCCTGATCGTCTGAAAGCAAGCGCTTCCTCTCTGCGATCGGCTATAACCGACGGTGACGTACGAACAATGCATGTGTGGTTCGTTCACAATTGTCCAGGATCAGCCAATGTTGCTAAGGAAGTTGATACTGTAGGCGAAACAGCAAAATCAATAATTACGTCACGTTACAAAGGTACCGCTATAAATATATTTTCTGAAGAAATATCCACTGAAGTTTTGGAAAAGCTTTATACCGACACAAACACGCCTATACTTGTTGATGATGTGACGGAATTCGAATGCGCTCCAGGTTTGGTGTTTGATGAAGGGGATTGGAGATGTGTAGTTGTGCCATTACAACTGCAACTCTTGAGAAATTTATATGCCAAGCACAAAACAGATCTATTTTCTGCGAATGTTCGTGATTTTCTTGGTGTGAAAGCCGGTGATTCCAACATTAATTATCAAATGCAAAAATCTCTACGCGAAAAGCCAAAAAACTTCTTTGTGTATAACAATGGTTTAACTATTTTGACCCATGCGATCGAGCAGACGAAAATTTCTGATGAAAGGGTTCGAATTCAGGTAAAAGGCTTGTCTATTGTAAATGGAGCGCAAACCACTGGGACTATTGGAACCTCATCTGATGCGCCGCCAGCGGACGCCTTTGTTTTGGCGCGCTTTATATCAACTAAGAGCGAAGATCTGGTGTCCGATGTAGTTAGATATAATAATAGCCAAAACGCTGTCACGGCGTCTGATTTTCGTAGCACCGACCCAATTCAAAGACGATTGGTGGAGCAGATGAAACTCATACCAGACGCAGAGTATGATGGAGGGCGTCGGGGTGGGGTTTCTGCGGCAATAAAGCGTAGACCAAAGTTGTTGCCTTCATACTCTGTCGGTCAAGCATTAGCTGCAATTCATGGCGCCCCAACAGTAGCCTATAACGAGAAGTCTGCAATCTGGTCCAGAGATGCGTTGTACAGCAGGTTTTTTAATGACAACCTTACAGCGTCGCATATTGTTTTTGCTTATGGACTGCTGCGAGCTATAGAAAATGAAAAGAACGACCTGCGTACCAAAGATGTGAGCGGAAGGGAACTTACTGCTGCAGAAAAGGCAAAATTGGCATTCTATAGGAAGCGTGGATCGGTTTTTCTTCTTGCTTCGGCAATAGGCGAATGCTTGGAAACCATAATAGATCGAGTAATACCCAACCGCTTTGCTTTGAGTTTTGGGAATTCAACATCGCCAGATGAAGCAAGTAGGATTTGGGCTCCGGTGGTTGGAGCATTGTCAAGCCTCCATACTCACTTGGACAAAGCGTTTAGCGATGGTCTGAAAAATCAAGAGAGGGTGAGCGAAACAACGCGTGCTTTTTCGCAATTAGTTGCGGGGTTGCGCATTCCGTACGCAGCATTTTTCGATCAGCTCAAATTGGCAGTGCGGTAGTATAAGCTTCCGAGAATGGGAGATGCATGTGCAAAGCCCCTGCGCTGCGACGCCCGAACTTCAGCCCCGGACCGGGGCTTTCGTGATGCTCCGGAAAAGGAGTGGGCCGTCCTCACTGCCGGCGAAGGAAGCCATTTAGTTCTTGGACACGAGTCTCATGCCGAGGATGGGGATGGAGGGCATTGGGACTAGTTACGCATAACGACTTCAAGGGTTATCAGGAACGCCCAGGCAAGAAGCGTGATGGTGGCGAGCGGTAGCAGGAAAGATTGGTAGCTGAGCGGCCTCAGCGGCCAACGGAACGAAGCGGCGCGGAAGATCACGAAGGTTGCGGCTCCGACGAGCGAATTGATGGTCAGGTTGAAACCATCATTCTCGGCGATGTTCAAAGGGATCACTGCGATCGGAAACGCCGCGATGATTGCCAGCATCCGGGGAGGAAGCAAAATGAGGAGCAGAGGAAGGCTGAACTCCTCCATTCCCGAACATCGTATGATGCTCGGATCAAAGAGGTAAGAGCGAGACGGGCAGGCTGAATTGTCGATGAAGAGAAGCTGGAGCAGAACGCCCAGGAGATTTCCCAGCGCCACATAGAGCAAAAGCCAGCCCGATGCTGCCTGGAACCATGTGTGTGAACGGGGTGGTTTGTCGCCGGACATGAGCGCCCACTCACGGGAGGTGCAGGAACCTCAGGTTCCTGCCGGGGTGCAGGGGCAGGGCCCCTGCGCTGCGACGCCCGACCCTCAGGCTCCGACCAGGGTTTCCGCGATGCTCTGGAAGAGCGGCAGGCCGTCCTCGCCGCCGGTGAGGGGGTCCGCGTAGTTCTCAGGGTGGGGCATCATGCCGAGGATGCGGAGGTTGGGGGAGAGGATGCCGGCGATGTCGCGGACGGCGCCGTTGCGGTTGCGGTCGGCGTAGCGGAAGGCGACGAGGCCCTCGCCCTCCAGCCGGTCCAGCGTCGCGTCATCGGCGAAGTAGTTGCCGTCGCCATGGGCCATGGGGGCGCGGAAGGTTTCGCCCTGCTGCCAGCGCGCGGTGTAGGGGGTGCCGGCGCGTTCGACGCGCAGGACGCAGTCCATGGAGAGGAAGCGGAGCCCGGCGTTGCGGAGGAGGGCGCCGGGGAGGAGGCCGGCCTCGGTGAGGATCTGGAAGCCGTTGCAGACGCCGAGGACGTGGCCGCCCTTGGCCGCGAAGTCCTTGATGGACTGCATGATGGGGGACTGGGCGGCCATGGCGCCGCAGCGGAGGTAGTCCCCATGGGAGAAGCCGCCGGGGAGGATGACGAGGTCGAGGCCCGGGGGGAGGGCGTGCTCGCCGTGCCAGAGCATCAGGGGCTCGCCGCCCGAGGCGCGCCTGAGGGCGAGGGCCATGTCGCGCTCGCGGTTGGTGCCGGGGAAGACGACGATGGCGGCCTTCATGGGGGGTGCCTTTCCGTGGAGGTCAGTTCTGCCAGAGCTTCAGGTAATGCAGGCCGCCCATCAGGACGATGGTGAGGCAGGCGGCGATGGCGGCGGCGGTGACCCAGCGGTCGAGGGTGCGCTTGCCTTCCCGGAGGAGGGAGGGGCGGCGGGCGCGGCGGGACCGTGCCGTGGGCTGAGGCGGCGGGGCGGGGGGGTAGTGTCGTTCCCGCCAGCGCAGGGTCATGGCGACGAGGACGGTGAGGCCCAGCATGAGGAGGAGGGAGGCCTTGATCATGCGAGCGGGGCCTTGCCAAGGGGATGACCCATGGGGTGGGGGCGCGGCACGGGTAAGGTTCCCTCCGCCGCTCTCCCCCAAGGGATCACGCGGGGGAGACCTCGACGCGGAAGCTCTCGATGACGGTGTTGGCGAGGAGCTTGCGGGCCATGTCCTCGGCCTGGGCCTTGGCCTTGTCCGGGTCGGTCTCGGTCAGGTCGAGCTCGATGACCTTGCCGGCGCGGACGTCGTGGACGGCGTCGTAGCCCAGGTTGGCGAGGGCGTGGGCGATGGCCTTGCCCTGGGGATCGAGGACGCCCTGCTTGGGCATGACGGTCACGCGGGCTTTCACGGGGTGGGGTCTCCCAAGGGGGTGTGTGGGGTGGGCGGGTGAGGGCCTGGCGGGGCCGTCACTGCATCAGTTCGGGGCCCTTGAGGTCGCGGACGCCGGCCTCGGGGAGGATGCCGAGGCGGCGGGCGACTTCCTGGTAGCCTTCCTCGACCTTGCCGAGGTCGCGGCGGAAGCGGTCCTTGTCCATCTTCTCGCCGGTCTTGCTATCCCAGAGGCGGCAGTTGTCGGGGGAGATCTCGTCGGCGAGGACGATGCGGACCTCCTCGTTCTCGTAGAAGCGGCCGAATTCGAGCTTGAGGTCCACGAGGACGATGCCGATGCCGAGGAAGAGGCCGGTGAGGAAGTCGTTCACGCGCAGGGCGAGCTGGACCATGTCGTCCAGGTCCTGGGTGGAGGCCCAGCCGAAGCAGGTGATGTGTTCCTCGGAGACCATGGGGTCCTGGAGGGCGTCGTTCTTGTAGTAGTACTCGATGATCGAGCGGGGGAGGCGCTGGCCTTCCTGGATGCCGAGGCGGGTGGAGAGGGAGCCGGCGGCGACGTTGCGGACCACCAGTTCGAGGGGGATGATCTCGACCTCCCGGATCAGCTGCTCGCGCATGTTCAGGCGGCGGATGAAGTGGGTGGGGATGCCGATGTCGGAGAGGCGCGTCATCAGGTATTCGCTGATGCGGTTGTTGAGCACGCCCTTGCCGGTGATGATGCCTTTCTTCGCGCCGTTGGCGGCGGAGGCGTCATCCTTGAAGTACTGGACGAGGGTGCCCGGTTCCGGACCTTCGAAGAGGATCTTCGCCTTGCCTTCGTAGAGTTGCCGCCGTCGGGCCATCGTCAATCGTCGTCCAGAAATCCGTCGTGGCCGCCGGACCATGGGTCGTGGGGGACCGGGGTCGGGCAGCCTGTGGTGGGTGGGTATAGCAGGGGGTGGGGGGTTCTTCCACCGCCCAGGGTGTGCCGGCTGACCCGCGTGGCCGTGAGGGCGGCTGGTCTTGAAGCGGGCGGCCTCCCGGTCGGCCTGCCGCGCCGTGGTTCGGGCGGGCGTGGTCGCCGCGTGAACGGCCATTGTCAACTTTTGCGACGGTGCTTGTCAACGGAAGCGGCGATGGGTCGTTAACACGGGCACAGGCGGACGGGCCGGAGTGCCCGGTTGGACAACGCCGCAGATGGACAAGGAGAGCGCGCATGCGGGGCAGTCTTATGAACGGCATCGGTGGTTTCGCGGTGGCGGCGGGGCTGGTGCTGGGATCGGCGGGTTTCGTGCCTGCGGCGATGGCGCAGACGGGGACCAGCTCGCAGGGCACGATCGGGACGCCGACGATGCCGGGTGGCGGCGGATCGACCATGGCGCAGGGCACGCCCGGGGCCACGACGGGGACGACCCCGGGTACGACCTCTGGGACCACGCCCGGGACGGCGACGCCGATGACCGCGCCGCGGCCGGCGGGCGAGGCGGGTTCCAGGCCGCAGGCTTCGGGGACGCCGGTGACGACGACGCCGGAAGCCGGGGCGAACAGCTTTACCGAGGGGCAGGCCCAGAGCCGGATCGAGGCGGCGGGCTACTCGCATGTTTCGGAGCTGAAGAAGGATGATGCGGGTGTCTGGCGCGGCAAGGCCACGCGGAACGGGCAGACCGTGGATGTGGGGCTGGATTTCCGCGGCAACGTGGTGACGGGCGCCGCTTCCGCCACGCGCTGAGGCCGGCGTCCCGTGGTCGTTCCCGCAGGGGCCGTTCCCGCGGGGATGGCCGCGGAGGGTGCGGCGGCAGGGCGGCGGATGACGAGAGAACGAAACGAGAGGAACGCGAACCATGGCTATGCGGACCATTACCCGGCTTTTCGACACCCGCGACCACGCGATGGCGGCGGTGCGGGACTTGGAGGCTGCGGGCTTCCGGCATGAGGATGTGAGCATCCTCGCCAACAATGCCGAGGGCCAGCGGAGTGATGTTGCCACGGCGCCCGGGGGGCGTGCCGGGGACCACACGGATACTGCGGAGAACGCCGAGTCCGGGACCGGGATCGGTGCCACGCTGGGGACGGTACTGGGTGGCGGCGCGGGGCTCGCGGCCGGGCTTGGGGCCTTGGCGATTCCGGGCGTGGGGCCCGTGGTGGCGGCGGGCTGGCTGGTGGCGACGCTGACCGGGGCCGGCGCTGGTGCCGCGGCCGGCGGGTTGCTGGGCGCGCTGACGGGGGCCGGGGTGAGCGAGAACGAGGCCGGGACCTATGCCGAGGGCGTGCGGCGGGGTGGGACGCTGGTGACGGTGCGGAGCGAGGATGCGCGCATCGACGAGGCGGAGCGGATCATGGCCAGTCACGGGCCGGTCGATGTCGCCACGCGGGAGGCGGATTACCGCGCGGGTGGCTGGAGCGGGTATCGGGACGACGACCTGAACACGCTGGAATCCGGGCGCGGGACGGGTTCGGCGCCGGATGGCACGGCTGGAAACCCGCCCGGCACGGCGGCGACGCGGGCGGCGGATCGCGCGGCGGGGACCAATCTGAGCGGGGCCTATCCGGGGCAGTCGGACGGCACGCCGGAGAACCCGAAGGGGACGATGGCTAGCCGGGGCTTCGACAAGGCCACGGGTTCGAACACCAGCGGGACCAATCCGGACGGGACGCGGCGCTGAGGCCGGCTCTTCCGGGATGACCGGCTGATAGGGCCGAGGAAGGGGCGGGCGGTTCGGTCCGCTTCCTTCCGGGCTGTGTCGCACGCGGGTTGCTTTCGGAAGCCGGGGTGTTCCTGTCTGCCTTGGCGAGGCGCGGAAACCCCTGTCAGTGCGGTGAGGGTTGGGAGACCCGCGGTGCCGGTGCGGCGCCGCGGGTCTTTTCGTGCGCGCTGCGGTCAGGCGCCCTGGCTGGCGAAGACGCGGGCCAGGGTGTCCCGGACGTGGCGGAAGTCTTTGGCCGGGTCCATGGCGGCGTCGAGGGTCGCGGCATCGAGCGTGGCGGAAACCTCGGGGTCGGCGAGGAGCTCGTCGCGGAAGGAGCGGCCGTTCGGGGTGCCCAGCGCGGTCCAGGTGGCCATGGCGGCGCGCTGGACGGCGGCGTAGGAGGCCTCGCGGCTCATGCCGGCCTGGGTGAGGGCGAGCAGGACCTTCTGGCTGTGGACGACGCCGCCCAGGGCTTCGAGGTTGCGCTTCATCTGGTCGGGATAGACGGTCAGCTTGTCCATCATCGAGGTGGCGCGGGCCAGGGCGAAGTCCAGGGTGATGGTGGCATCGGGGCCGATGAAGCGCTCGACGCTGCTGTGGCTGATGTCGCGCTCGTGCCAGAGGGCGACGTTCTCCAGGGCCGGGGTGGCGTAGCCGCGGATGACGCGAGCGAGGCCGGTGAGGTTCTCGCTCAGCACCGGATTGCGCTTGTGGGGCATCGCGGAGGAGCCCTTCTGGCCGGGGTGGAAGTATTCCTCGGCCTCCCGCACCTCGCTGCGCTGGAGGTGGCGGACCTCGGTGGCCAGGCGTTCGATGGCGCTCGCCGTGATGGCCAGGGCGCAGAAGAAGGCGGCGTGGCGGTCGCGGGGGATGACCTGGGTGGAGACGGGCTCGGCGCGCAGGCCCAGGCGGGCGGCGACGAATTCCTCCACGCGCGGATCGACCGAGGCGAAGGTGCCGACGGGGCCGGAAATGGCGCAGGTCGCGACCTCGTCGCGGGCGGCGGCCAAGCGCTTGCGGCAGCGGGCGAATTCGGCCCAGTGGCCGGCGAGCTTGATGCCGAAAGTGGTGGGTTCGGCATGGATGCCGTGGCTGCGGCCGATGGTGGGGGTCAGCGCGTGTTCCTCGGCCCGGCGCTGCAGGGCGGCGAGGAGGGCGTCCATGTCGGCCAGGAGCAGGTCGGCGGCGCGGGTGAGCTGCACGTTCAGGCAGGTGTCGAGCACGTCCGAGGAGGTCATGCCCTGGTGCATGAAGCGGGCCTCGGGGCCGATGCCCTCGCCCAGCCAGGTGAGGAAGGCGATGACGTCGTGGCGGGTGACGCGCTCGATCTCGTCGATGTGCCCGACATCGGCGGCGGTGATCTCGGCGGTGCGCTGGTCGCCCTTCTCGCGGATCACGCGCGCGGCCTCGGCCGGGATGGTGCCGAGGTTGCCCATGGCCTCGGCCGCCAGGGCCTCGATCTCGAACCAGATCTTGTAGCGGGTCTCGGGCGACCAGATCGCGGTCATCTCGGGGCGGGCGTAGCGCGGGACCATGGCGGGGAACTCCTGAACGGCGCGGTCCCCCTGGCGCGCGGGGGGCGGGTTCGTCAAGGGAAAGCGGTGCGGGGCTGGGGTGCGAGGGGGTGCGGGGGCCGGGGCTCTACCGGGTGTGGCGGGCCGGTTGTTTAATCGGGCCTCCCGCAACGGATGATGGGCGGCGCCAGGCTGGCCCCAGGGAGCATCCATGTCGCTGACCGAGCTTCTCGTTCCCACCTACAGGCAGATGCTTCGCATGCTGGGCGGCCTGCTGGACAAGGCGCAGCGGCAGATGCCGGGGCAGGCGGAGGCCTTCCTCTCGGCGCGGCTGGCGGCCGACATGTATCCCCTGGCGACGCAGTTGAGGTTCGCGGCGCTCCAGGCGCAGGAGGCGGTCTTCCGGCTGCGGGGGGAGCCGATGCCGCCTTCGCTGGACGAGTTGGCGGCCGAGGGGCGTCATGCCGGTGAGGTGCCTGGGCTGATCTCGGATGCCCGGAAGCGGATCGATGAGGCCCTGTCGCTTCTGGATGGCCTGGCCCCGGACGCGCTCGATGCCGGAGCCGGATTGCCGATCGCCATCGAGCTTCCCGGGGGTATCGCCTTCGACATGACGGGCGAACGGTATGCCCGCGACTGGGCGCTGCCCCAGTTCTATTTCCACGTCATCACCGCCTATGCGATTCTCCGGAGCCAGGGCGTCGAGATCGGGAAGGCCGACTACGTGCCTCACATATTCGCCTATCTCCGGCCGGGGCCTGCGCCGGGGGTCTGATCGCGAAGGGGTTCCTGCCGGCCCGGGGCGGCCGACTGCCCGCCACGTCCAGCGCTGTCCCGGGAGGCTCCGCCCGCGGAACGGAGGCGGCGGGACGCAGGCGCGCGTGCCGACATCGGGGGCGATGCGGATGCGGCCGCGCAGGGCGCCGGGCTGGAAGTGTTGCATGGGCCGCCCCGCACTCCGCACAAGGCAGGCAAAACCAGATCGTGCAGGCGTGAGGGTCCGCCGGGGTCGTTTCTTGCGCTACAAGGTCATGAGAAGCAACGAAACGCACAAGAGCTGGTGTCCATGACCATCCCCGACATCCGAGTGACCCGCACCCAGGCGCCGAAGCAACGCCCCGACGATGCCGAGCTGAGCTTCGGCAAGGTCATGACCGACCACATGTTCCTGATGGACTACGAGGAGGGGAAGGGCTGGCACGACCCGCGCATCGTTCCCTATGGCCCGCTCAGCATGGACCCCGCGACCTCCGTCCTGCATTACGGGCAGACGGTGTTCGATGGGTTGAAGGCCTTTCGCGGCCAGGACGGGACGGTGCGCCTGTTCCGTGCGCAGCGCCATGCCGAGCGGCTGAACAGGTCCTGCGCCGCACTCTGCATCCCGCCGATGGACCCGGAGCTGATCCGCCGGTCCTTCGAGGAACTGGTGGCGGTGGACCATGACTGGGTGCCGCGCCGGGCCGGGACGTCGCTGTATATCCGGCCGACCGTGGTAGCGACGGAGGTGCAGCTCGGCGTGCATCCGGCGCACCGGCTGACCTATTTCGTGATCTGCTCCCCGGTTGGCGCCTACTACAAGGAAGGCGTGAAGCCGGTGAGGATCCTGGCCACGGACAAGTATGTCCGTGCGGTGCGCGGCGGGCTGGGCGAGGCCAAGACGGCGGCCAACTACGCCGCCTCTCTCGCCGCCGCGCAGGATGCCGAGGCGCAGGGCTATACCCAGGTGCTGTGGCTGGATGGCGTGGAGCGGCGCTATCTCGACGAGGTGGGCACCATGAACATCATGGTGAAGATCGGCGACGAGGTGATCACCCCGCCGCTGGCCGGCACCATCCTGGACGGCGTGACGCGGAACTCGATCCTGACCCTGCTGCACGACTGGGGCGTGAAGGCCAGCGAGCGGCCGGTCACCATCGACGAGGTGATGCAGGCGGGCCGCGACGGCACGCTGCGGGAGATGTGGGGCACCGGCACCGCCGCCGTGGTCTCGCCGGTCGGGATGCTGGGCTACAAGGGCGAGAAGGTGGTCATCAACGGCGGTGAGACCGGGCCGCTGACGCAGAAGCTGTACGAGGCGATCGTGGCGATCCAGTACGGCACCGCGCCGGATGCCCATGGCTGGACGAGCGAGGTGAAGGTGCCGGCGGAGGCGTCGTAAGGCGCTTCAGTTCGGGCGTTGCGCCGTTCCGGGGGGAAGGCGCTGCCTTTCCCCCCGGGCCCCCCTCCGCCAGGACGCTGCGCGCCCTGGACCCGGTTCGTTGGCGCTTGCCGCGGCCGGATCTCGCCGGAGAGCCATGCTCTCCGGCGGGCTGCCGGTGCCGCGAGTGCGGGCAGGGTGTTTTTCCGTTTTCGGGGCCTCATTGATCCACCTGCGCTCAGAGGTCAGGCCCGGGACCGGCCTTGCCGCGCCGTGCCAGCGAAAGGCGGGGTCTGGGGAGGCGGCGCCTCCCCAGGGAGCCGCTCAGCGCCAGCCGAGGGCGGGGGCGATGTGCTTCAGGATGCCCTCGATGACATGGGCGCAGTACTCGACGCCGAGCTGGTTGGGGATGGTCAGCAGCAGGGTGTCGGCCTCGGCGATGGCCTCGTCCTCCCGGAGCTGGGCGATCAGGGCCTCGGGTTCGGCGGTGTAGCCGCGGCCGAAGATGGCGCGGGTGTTGCCGCCGAGGAGGCCGATCTGGTCCTGCTCCTTGCCGCCACGGCCGAAATACTCGCGGTCCCGGTCGTCGAGCAGGGGGAAGATGCTGCGGCTGACGGAAACGCGGGGGGTGTGGCTGTGGCCGGCTTCCTTCCAGGCCTCGCGGTAGAGGCGGATCTGCCCGGCCTGCTGGATGTGGAAGGGCTCGCCGGTCTCGTCGTCCTTGAGGGTGGAGCTTTGCAGGTTCATGCCGAACTTCGCCGCCCAGGCGGCGGTGGCGTTGGAGCCGGAGCCCCACCAGATGCGCTCGCGCAGGCCCTCGGAGAAGGGTTCCAGGCGCAGCAGGCCGGGCGGGTTGGGAAACATCGGGCGCGGGTTGGGGCGGGCGAAGCCCTGGCCCTTCAGCACTTCGAGGAAGACCTCGGCGTGGCGGCGGCCCAGCTCGGCATCCGTCTCGCCCTCGGCGGGGGCATAGCCGAAGTGGCGCCAGCCATCGATCACCTGCTCGGGCGAGCCGCGGCTGAGGCCGAGCTGGAGGCGGCCGCCGGAGATCAGGTCGGCGGCGCCGGCATCCTCCGCCATGTAGAGCGGGTTCTCGTAGCGCATGTCGATGACGGCGGTGCCGAGTTCGATCCGCTTCGTCCGCGCGCCCATGGCGGCGAGCAGCGGGAAGGGGGAGGCGAGCTGGCGGGCGAAGTGGTGGACGCGGACATAGGCGCCGTCCGCGCCCAGCTCCTCGGCCGCGACGGCGAGGTCGATGGATTGCAGGAGCGCGTCGGCGGCGGTGCGGGTGCCGGAATGCGGCGAGGGTGTCCAGTGGCCGAAGGAGAGGAAGCCGATCTTCTTCATGGGTTCAGGTCGTCCGGCGGGGCGGGACGGGGCGCGCCCCTTGCGTGAGGGTGGTCTGGCCGGGCGCCGCGGCGGGGCCGGGCCGGTTGCCGGGGATATGGGATGGGCGGCGCGGCGCGGCCATCACTGCGGGTGATGACCGTCATGGGGATGGATCGTCCCCGGGGGAGCGGCGCCGCGCCCTCAGCCGATGATGGCGGCGTCGGGGCCGTTGAGGGCGAGTTCCAGCAGGGTTTCGAGGGCCGGGCGCAAGGCGGCCTCGGCGGGGGCGGCGAGGGCCAGGCGGACGGCGTCGGGGGCGTGGCCGGGGCCGGCGGCGAATTCGGCGGCGGGTGAGACGGCGATGCGGCGGCGGGCAGCGGCGGCCACGAAGGTCTCGGCGCGCCAGGGATCGGGCAGTTCGAGCCAGAGGTGGTAGGCGCGCGGATCGCCGCGCAGGGAAAGGCCGGCGCCGCCGAGGAGGCCGCGCGCCAGGGCGTTGCGGCGGCGGGCGTCCTGGCGCTTGCGGCGGACGAGTTCCCCGACGCTGCCGTCCTCCATCCAGGCGGTGGCGGCGGCGAGGGTGAAGCCCTGGGCGGCCCAGCCGCCGACGCGCAGGGCGGCGGCGAGGCGGGGGCGCAGGGCGGGCGGGGCGGCGAGGATGCCCAGCGTCATGCCGGGGGCGACGCGCTTGGAGAGGCTGTCCACCAGGACCACGCGTTCCGGCGCATGGGCGGCCAGGGGCGGGAGGATGTCCTCCGCGAGGAAGCCGTAGACGGAGTCCTCCACCACCAGGATGTCCAGGCTGCGGCAGAGGGTGGCGATCTCGCGGCGGCGGGCCTCCGGCATGCTGGGGCCGAGCGGGTTGTGCAGGTCCGGCTGCAGGTAGAGCAGGCGCAGGGGGTGGGCGGCATGGGCCGCGGCCAGGGCGTCGGGACGCAGGCCCTGGGCGTCCATGGCGATGGGGGTGGGGACGAGACCGAGGCGCTGGGCGATGCCCTTGGCGAGCGGATAGGTCATGGCCTCGAAGCCCAGGCGCTCGCCGGGGGCGATGAGGGCGGTGAAGCAGGCGGAGAGGGCCTGCTGGCCGCGCCCGGCGAAGAGAAGGGAATCGGGGCTGGGGGCCCAGCCGGTGCGGGCGAGGAGGCGGGCGCTGGCGGCGCGGGCGGCGGCATCGCCGGCGGCCCCGGCGCGGGAAAGCAGGGGCTGCAGCGCCTCCGGCCGCGACAGGCTGGCGAGGGCGGGGGCGAGGATGGTGCCCTGCTCGGGGAGGACGGAGAAGTTCACCTCCAGGTCGGTGATGGCGTCGGGGTGGAGCTCGCGCGCCGGGAGGCCGGGCGGGGTGGGGGCGGTGCGCAGGAAGGTGCCGCGCCCGACCTCGCCCACCGCGATGCCGCGCCGGACGAGTTCGGCATAGACGCGGGAGGCGGTGGAGGGGGCGATGCCCTGGCGATGGGCGTAGTCGCGGCTGGGAGGGAGGCGTTCGCCCGGCTGGCGGCGGCCGGCGGCGAGGTCTGCCGCGAGGTCCTGGGCGAAGCGGTCGGCGAGGTCGCGGAAGTCGGTCACGGGAATATTGTACCGAGAACAATTGCGTCGTTGAAGCGGAAATCGATGGCGTGCCAGAAAGTGATTCGGTGCAATAAGGTGCGATTCTCAAATGCTCGGATCAATTTCCAGGGTTGATCGGATCAATCCGGCCTTTGGCGGCCTGGACGCGGCGCCGGCCCGGGGCGTGCTGGGGCGGGTGCTGGCGCGACTGGCCGTCTGGCACCGCAATGCGGAGACGCGGCGGGTGCTGCGGGAGCTTCCGGAGCGGGAGCTGGCCGATATCGGGCTGACGCCCATGGATGCGGCGATGGAGGCGGGCAGGCCGTTCTGGGACGACACGCCCGGGATCGTCGCTGAGCGGGCGCGCCGGTCATGAGCGGCGGGCGCTATCGCTTCGTGACGGTGGATGTCTTCGCCTCGGAGCGCTATGCGGGCAATCCGCTGGCGGTGCTGCCGGAGGCGGCGGGACTGGACGGGGCGGCGATGCAGCGCATCGCGCGGGAGTTCAACCTGTCCGAGACGGCCTTCGTGCTGCCGCCGGAGGAGCCGGGGCACGGCGCGCGGGTGCGGATCTTCACGCCGACGCGGGAGATGCCCTTTGCCGGGCATCCGAATATCGGCACGGGATTCGTGCTGGCGGCGGAGATGGCGGCGCGGGGCGAGGCGGTGCCGGAGGTGCTGCTCTTCGAGGAAATCGCCGGGCTGGTGCCGGTGCGGCCGTTGCTGGAGGGCGGCGTGGTGGCCGGGGCTTCGCTGGAGGCGCCGCAGGCCCTGTCGCGCCTTGGCGGCTGCGGGGCGGCGGAGGTGGCGGCCTGTCTCTCGTTGCGGGCGGAGGATGTGGTGGTGACGGGGCATGCGCCGCAGGTCGTCTCGGTGGGGGCGCCCTTTCTGGTGGCGGAGCTGGCGGGGCTGGAGGCGCTGGGGCGGGTCCGGCCGGACCCGGTGGCCTGGGGCGGGACGCTGCCGCGCGACGGGGCCAGTTCGATCTATGCCTATGTGCGGTTGGCGGAGGGCGGACTGCGTTCGCGCATGTTCACGCGCGAGCTCTACGAGGACCCGGCGACGGGGAGCGCCACGGCGACGGTGGCGGCGCTGCTGCTCGACCTGTCCGGGGAGGAGAGGCTGTCGCTGACGGTGCGGCAGGGGGTGGAGATGGGGCGGGCGAGCCTGTTGCGGGCGAGGGCGTGGCGCGAGGGCGGGGCCGTCCGTGCCGGGGTGGCGGGCGATTGCGCGAAGGTGATGGAGGGCTGGCTGCGGGGCTGAGGCCGTCCGCCGCGATCCGTGGATATGGTGCGTTGTTGCCGTAAGATTGCTTAGTGTTTAAGTGGCGGCGCCGCGGGTGGTGACGCCCGGCGGGATTCTGGCCGGGCCGGTTCGGCCGCGAGGGGAGCGATTAAACGCCGATGAGTCTGGATTGGTTGTTGGCCCTCGGGCAGGTGTTGTTGATCGACCTGGTTCTGGCCGGCGACAACGCGATCGTGGTGGGCATGGCGGCGGCCGGGCTGCCGCCGGACCAGCGGCGCAAGGCGATCCTCTGGGGCATCGGCGCCGCGACGATCATGCGGATCGGCTTCGCGGCGATCACCACGCAGCTTCTGGCGATCGTCGGCCTGACGCTGATGGGCGGCCTGCTGCTGCTCTGGGTCTGCTGGAAGATGTACCGCGAGCTGCGGGCGGGGCATGAGCAGCACGAGGGCGCCGAGGCCGCGCATGGAGCGGTGTCCGGGGAGGGGGGTGCCGCTTCGGGGGCGCCGCGCAAGACGCTGGGCCAGGCGATCGTGCAGATCCTGGTGGCGGACGTGTCCATGAGCCTCGACAACGTGCTGGCGGTGGCCGGCGCGGCGAAGGAGCACCTGGACGTGCTGGTGATCGGCCTCGCCATCTCGGTGGTGCTGATGGGACTGGCCGCGAGCTTCATCGCGCGCCTGCTGGAGCGTTTCCGCTGGATTGCCTGGATCGGGCTGCTGGTGATCCTCTACGTGGCGCTGAGCATGATCTACGAGGGCTGGCACGAGGTCGGGCCGCATGTCTCGGCCTGGTTCGGCGGGGGCGCCGCCACGCGCTGAGGCCGTGAGGCGGGGGTGGGGCGTGCCGCGAGGATGGCGCCCCGGTACGGCCCCGGCCTGTTGACGGAGATGGGTTCCGAGGGGCGGGGTGCCGGTGCATCCCGCCCTTTTTCCGTTCCGCTTCCCCGTTCCGGCGCCTGTCCGTGCCGCGGGGAGGGGTGGGCGGGGAAGGCTGGAGCGCAGGGGCGCCGCCACGGCCAGGGCGGGCCCGATCCTTGCCGGCCGTTCATGCGGGAGCGTGCCGGAGAGGGCGCGAAAATGACGCCGCCGGGCTGGCGCAGGCGGGGCCGAGGCTGGCCGGGCAATCCTGTCTCCTTGATTCGGTGCGGCTTTTCACGCCGGGGCGCATTCCAGGCCGCATGGAACCGGTCTAGCTTCGCCGTCATCTGGGAAGGGCGCTGCACCTCGCCGGGAGGGATCCCGCACGCGTCCGGTGAGGAAATGCGGATATGGAATCGCTGACCGGGATGCTGCCCGGGCTGCTGGAGATCATCTGGCTCAACATCATCCTGTCCGGCGACAACGCGGTGGTGATCGGACTGGCGGCGGCGGGGCTGCCGGCGCACCAGCGCGCCAAGGCGGTGCTGTTCGGCGTCATCGCGGCGGCGGTGCTGCGGATCGTCTTTTCGGTCTTCGCCACGCTGCTGCTGTCGCTGTGGTGGATCGACCTGCTCGGCGGCGCGGCGCTGCTCTACATCGCCTGGAATTTCTGGCGGGAGCTGCGCAGCAAGGACGAGGAGGAGGAAGGGCACGGCAAGGCCGCCGAGAAGACGATCTGGCAGGCGCTGTGGCAGATCATCCTGGCAGACGTGTCGATGAGCCTGGACAACGTGCTGGCCGTGGCTGCGGTGGCGCGCAACGACCTGCCGCTGCTGGTCGTCGGGCTGCTGATCTCCATCATCATGATGGGCGTGCTGGGCGGGCTGCTGGCCAAGCTGCTCGATCGCTGGCGGTGGATCGCCTATCTGGGCGTTTTCCTGATCCTCTATGTGGGCCTGCAACTGCTTTGGGAGGGCCTGGTGTCGGCCAATCTCGTTCTGAACCTCGGACTGCCGCTGCCCCTGCCGGCGGAGGGGCATTCGTGAGCCGGGTGCTGCCGAAGGCACTGCGGGCGGGCAGCCTGGCGCTGGCGCTGCTGGCCGGTGCCTGTGCCCAGCCGGGCGGGGACGATCCGGATTCGGTCGAGGCGGGTGCGCCACGGCCGGCCATGGCGGAGGTGCTGAAGCGGCTTCCGGCGGAGGCATCGGGGATGCTTCGGGGCGGGAACGTGGCCGCCCCCACGCTGGGCGCCGATGCGCGGACAGTGGACTATGCCACGCCCTCGCGCACCGTGGCGGCGCAGGTCACGCTCTATGACCGGGGCCTGACGGCGATCAATGGCGCCGCGGTGGAGGCGGAGCTGGCCTCGCTGGTGCGGGAGTCCACCTCGATCGACGCCGAGGTGACCGGGCGCAGCTTCCGCGAGGTGTCGCGCAGCCAGGTGCCGCTGGCCAATGGCGGGCCGCTGCGCTGCGCGCTGCTGGAGGGACGGCTGGGACGCACCCGGATCGAGCGGCATCTCTGCGTCGGCACGGTGGGCGGGCGATTCCTGCGGACGCAGCTGACGATGGCGGCGGATGGGGGGGCGGCCAGCGTGGACGCGCCGCGCTTCGCGCGCGAGGTCGGCGCGGCGCTGCGGGCCGGAGGGTCCTCGCGGAGCTGAGGGAGGCTTTCCCGCCAGGGGGCAGGCGGAGCCTCCCCCGGGGGTGGCCACGGACGCGATCCCGGGACCGTTTCAGAGCAGTCCTTCCTGGCGAAAGGAGAGGGTGCGGTCGCGGCCGACGATCAGGTGGTCGTGGACGAGGATGCCCAGCGCCGTGGTGGCGGCGCGGATGGCCTCGGTGGTGGCCAGGTCGGCGCGGGAAGGGGTCGGGTCGCCGCTGGGGTGGTTGTGGACCAGGATCACGGCGGCGGCGCCGAGTTCCAGGGCGCGGCGGACGACCTCGCGCGGATAGGCCGGGGCGTGGTCCAGCGTGCCGCGTGCCTGGGCCTCGTCGGCCAGGAGGCGGTTGCGGCTGTCGAGAAAGAGGATGCGGAACTGCTCCACATCCTCCCAGGACAGGGCGGCGGAGAGATAGGCGGTGAGGCGGGGCCAGTTGTCCAGGACGGGCCCCTGGCGGGCCTCTTGGGCCAGCAGGCGCAGGGCGGCGGCGCGGGCGAGGCGGAGGGAGGCCAGCACGGCATCGCCGACGCCGGGGATGGCGCGCAGCTCGGCCTCGGGGGCGGTGATGGCGCGGGCGAAGCTGCCGAAGCGGGCGAGCAGGGTCTTGGCCAGGGGCTTGGTGTCGCCGCGCGGCAGGGCGGCGAAGAGCAGCAGTTCCAGCAGCTCGTAATCGGGCATCGCCTCGGCGCCGCCACGCAGGAAGCGCTGGCGCAGGCGGTGGCGATGGCCAGCCGGGCCCTCGGGCGGCGTGGCGGCGGCGGGCGGCCGGCCCGGCAGGGGCGGAAGGTCGAGCAGCGAGGGCTGGCCGGGGGAGTGACCAGGAGGCTGCCCGGGTGGCGGACCGGATGTGTGACCAGTGCGGGTCGTGATCTTGCGCGCGATGGGGGCGAACCAGGTGGTTTTTCTCGCATAAGTTGAACATGACCCGCTTTGTTTCGCCAGTGTGATTTTCCCGGCTTTCGCCTTTGCCTCGAATGCCGGGTGTTCAGCCCAACGTTGGAGGGTCGGCTGACGGCCTGTTTCTGGCTCGGCGGGGCCTTTCCCATGACATCTGACATATCACAGAGCAAAAGAGTCTTGACGCTACCGGGGGCGGTGAACGAAAGCAGAAGCCAAGTGCTCGGCAAGAAGGGTTTTCCACCTGGGAAATTGCCGTGCAGGAGGAACGGAACATGGGCAGCAAACCGCCTGGGCAGGGCATGGCACCCGCCGGAAATTACAGATGGTTCATTATAGGTTTACTTTTCGTCATCACGACGATCAACTACATGGACCGCAACCTGCTGGCGGTGCTGAAGCCGACCGTCCAGGGTGAGCTCCAGTTCAACGAAAGCGAGTACGGCAACATCGTCTTCGCCTTCAGCATGGCCTATGCGGCCGGCTATGCGGGGATGGGCGCCTTCACCGACAAGGTGGGCGTGCGCTGGGGGCTGGCGATCGCCGCGATGATCTGGTCCGCGGCCTCGGCCTCGCACGGGCTGGTGACCTCGGTGAGCGGCTTCATCCTGGCCCGCGTCATGCTGGGGCTGGGCGAGGGCGGCAACTTCCCGACCTGCATCAAGTCGGTGGCGACCTGGTTCCCGGTGCGCGACCGGGCGCTGGCCACGGGCATCTTCAATTCCGGCAGCAATATCGGCGGGCTGCTGGCGCCGCTGATCGCGGCCTTCGTCACCGTGCACTGGGGCTGGCAGACGGCGTTCTACATCACCGGCCTGGTGGGCTTTGTCTGGGTGGCGGTGTGGCTGGCGACCTACCGGGCGCCGGAGGAGCATCCGAAGGTGAACCCGGCGGAGCTGCGCTACATCCAGAGCGACCACGACGTGGCGCCGCCGTCGCGGAAGGTGCCCTGGTCGCACCTGCTGCGCTATCCGGGCACCTGGGTCTATCTGGTGGGCGGCATCCTGACCAACCCGGTCTGGTGGTTCTACAACAACTGGGTGCCGAGCTTCCTGTTCTCGAAGTTCCACGTGAACCTGATGGCGCTGGGCCTGCCGCTGGTGGTGATCTACCTGATGACGGATGTGGGCTCGATCGGCGGCGGCTGGCTTTCGGGGCGGCTGATGCGCTCGGGCTTCGGGGTGTTCACGGCGCGCAAGCTGGCGCTGCTGGCCTGCGCGCTCTGCACCGTGCCGGTCTTCCTGGCGCCGATGACGGAGCAGATCTGGGTGGCGGTGCTGCTGATCGGCCTGGCCATGGCGGCGCACCAGGGCTTCTCGGCCAACCTGTTCACGCTGGTTTCCGACACCATGCCGAAGGAGGCGGTGGCCGGGGCGGTCGGGCTGGGCGGCTGCATCAGCTCGATCCTGGGCGGCTTCTCGGCCGTGGTGGTCGGGCATGTGCTGGATGCGACCAACAACAACTACACGCTGGTCTTCTTCGTGGGCGCCGGGGCCTATGTGGTCGCGGTGACGCTGATCCACTTCATGCTGCCAAAGGACAAGGCGGTGAGCCTGGCCGGGGCACGCGCCCGGGTCTGAGGCCTGGGGGCGCTTTTTCCGGGGTGTTGCGCCCGTGGCCCGGGGGGAAGGCTCCGCCTTGCCCCCGTACCCCCATCCGCCAGGAGCCAGTGGCTCCTGGACCTGCCGGCGGCTGGCTCCTGTCGCGGCCCGGCGGACCGAATGGATCAGCGCGCGGCCGGGCCGGCCTCGTAGCGGAAGGTGCCGCAGAGGCCGGGACTGTCGGTTCCGGTGGGCGGGGTTGGGCCGGAAAAGGCGGCGAGGCCACGGGGGGCGGTGTCGCCCGCGAGTTCCTGGGGTGTCCACAGGACGATGTAGGTCACGGGGGCCGGTGTCTTGCCGCCGCAGAGGCGGTTGCCGTTCAGGAGGGGTGGGTCGGCCGGGCTGGCGACGCGGTAGCGCGTGGCGGCAACGGGGCTGCCTTCCGCCAGGAAGCGCGGCAGGGCGGTGGGTTCGGACAGGGTGAGGGCGTGGCCGCCGGCGAAGGTGATCCGGTCCGGTGTGACCGTGATGTCGCCGGTGATGGAGGCGGCGGTGTTGCTGATGGCCTGCCATCGTCGCCCGGCCGGGTCGGCCTGGCCCGTGGAGCAGAGGAACGGCAGGACCAGCAGCGCGGAAAGCAGTCTTCGGTGCATCGGCTTCGTCCCTGGCGGTGGCCGGGGGAGGGTAGCCGATGCGGGGTGGCCGTGTCCCCCCGGCGGCAGGCCTTAGCGCCCGCCGGCGGGGGTGGTGGCCGGGGCGA